>JAKIUV010000088.1 GCA_021647375.1 Robiginitomaculum sp. | reverse complement strand
GACGGCATGGACGAAGATGATTGGGCGGGCTGGAAAACCCTGACCGATAAAATTGGCGATACCTGCCAAATTGTCGGGGATGATTTGTTTGTCACCGATCCAGTACGTTTGGAGCGGGGTATAAATGAAGGCGTGGCCAATTCTATCCTCATCAAGGTCAACCAGATCGGCACACTCACAGAAACTCTTAGGGCCGTCTCCATGGCCACAGCCGCCAGCTATACATCGGTTATGTCCCACCGCTCCGGCGAAACCGAAGACTACACAATCGCAGACCTAGCCGTCGCGACAAATTGCGGCCAGATAAAAACCGGCTCCCTAGCCCGCTCCGATCGCCTGGCCAAATATAACCAGCTATTGCGCATAGAAGAAGAATTAGGCAGCCAAGCCGTTTATGCCGGGCGGGATGTGTTGCGTTAAGTCGCAGGATATTTCCTTAAAATACCGCTTTTATCCTTTAGGGCATACCAACACCCACCCCCCCCACACAATTCTGCTCATGCCTACACCCCCACACCCGCTCATACCGACGAAAGTCGGTATCCAGTTTCTAAATCAAATATGTGCGAGCTTCGCTCGCCCTAAACCTTTTACTGCACCGCTTTACATTTAGCGTGCTTGAGCGCGTAGTGCGTACCCGTTTGTTCGTGGGTTAGGACGCATTGATTGTTGGAGAGGCTGAGGGTGAAATGGTCTGGTCTGTCCATGCGGCGGCCTATGGCTGCGAAATTTTGTTTCTCTATGATGACGGTGGAATCCGTGGTGAGGGCATCTGGTGCCAGGGTGACGCGCACACCGTGCAGGGCAGTCGAAATAATCTCAGTGAGTTCTGCGGTCGTTGCGTCCGAAGCTTGTTGCAAGACGGCAGGTGCGCCCTTAGTGGGCGGTATGGTCTTGCAGGCGGCGAGGCCTGTGGTGGCAAGTGCCGTTGCAATCGCCAAACCAGATTTGATAATTACGGCACTCATTTATTCGCTCGCAGTTTTAGGCGGTGCAGTTAGAATATTGCTGTTCTTTAACAGAAACAAAGTGCGCACACGTTCATCGCTGAGCAAAGAGGCACTATCATCAGGCTGGAATGGTGTTTTGGCGACTGTCGGTATTTCCGCCGCAACCGGGCAGGTACCAGTTTGGATATAGGATAGGGCGCTGGACAACTGCCCTTCGTCTTCATTGCCGAGGACTTGGGAGAAGTCGTCCGCAACTTCACAACCCTCGATCAATTCGCCACTGTTTACCGTAGCATCTATGGGCGTAAACCCGTCAGCATAATCACCGAAACCTTTATTGTTTTCGCCCCTGAACTGGATGGTGAAATAGGTTTCGCCGCAATTATCCGTGGCATAAAACCCGTAAGGCTTGCCGCATGTCGTGGTGCCGACAAGCACGACCTCTACATCAATACCGCGCAAGCCATTTATCACCGCTTCGCTGGCGGAGCAGGTGCCGCTGGTCGAGAGGATAAATACGCGGTTCAGATTGACCGTGGGTAGGGCTTGGCCTTCTGTTACCGAGAAACCACGCCCGGTATTATAGAAAGGGGTCGGTGTTAGGGCATTCCCCGTCACTGGGTTGATATTGGGGTGTTTGTCGTTAAATACGAGCTTGTCAAAAATTTGGCCATTGGTACGAGCCGGGCCAGCAATCATATAGCCAAGCTGGCCAGCAATAGCCAAAAACCCGCCACCATTATAGCGCAAGTCCAGAACCAATTCCGTGATCCCATCAGCTTGGAAACCAGTCATAGCGTCCACCAATGCGGCTTCGGCGCTGGACGTGCCGAATGTGGTGAAGTGTAAATAGCCAACTTTTGCGCCAGCCACATCTATGGTTTTCGCAATATTTACGGGCTGGGTTGTGACTATGGCCGATGTCATTGAAAATGAACGCTCCGCACCTGTGGCTACATCGCGCACTTTGAAATTATGTGTTTCACCTGCGCTTTCGGGGAATAGAGCCGCGTTTAGAGTGTCAATGTCTGTGCTTGAGCTACCGTTTATCACGTCAACGCCATCGACTTCCAATATAATCGCTCCACGCTCTAAATTGGCCGGGGCAGTACTTGCCGGAGAATCTGGCTCGGTAAAAGCAATGCGAATATCGCGGGGCGGTGAGCGGCGGATGAGTGCGAGTTCAAATCCGTATCCGGCAGAAGCGCCGCTGGATACACGTTCCTGATATTCCTCGGTAGTCATGGTAAAATGAAATCTATCGCGCGCATTGCCAGACGCGGTAACGGCTTCGGTTTTTAGGACGTCAAAATAATCCAGCTTGTCTGCGATGCTGGCCGGGTCTTTATCATCAATTTCATTGTACCACAAATATGTATTATTGCTCCAAGAGCGCAGCCAGTGCTTTTCGTGTAATATTGACCCTGTAATATCAGGATAAGCCCGTCCTGTTGCCGGGTTGGTGCCGGTACGGATAACCGCACACCGATCTTTGAAAGTGCTTTCGGCTTGGAATACATCTTTCGTCCAAGTCGGCCCGCTGCTGACGGGTGGGGGTGGTGTAATGGCCGTTGGGGCAGGGGAACCACCGCCTCCGCCGCAAGCCGTTAGGGCGATGAGAGAAGCTGTGACCATGGCCAAGCCGTGAAATTTGGTAGATGAAAACCGCATAATGGCCTCCGTTGTTAAAATGTCAGCCCCAATTTTCGCGTAACTTCTGTTTACCATCTATACGAGAAAAGTCCAGCTGCGTTCGCAGGTATTTTAACGCCAGTCTAGTATGTCCCTAAGCGCCCGCTCTGCAAGCTTGCGCTTTCTAAAGCGGGTTTTGAACTTGCCGCGTAGGCGTTTGCCGTCCTCATCTTTATAGGTCAGATCGATGGGTGGGAACAGGCCGAAATTTATGTTCATGGGTTGAAACTTGGCTTTCGGACCGCTCATATATCCGCCTGTGACATGTTCGACTAATGCACCGAAAGCGGTCGTTAGCGGTGGGGCGGGGACGGTCTTGTCTTGTGCTTGGGCGGCGGCCATGCGGCCTGTGATGAGGCCGAGCGCGGCACTTTCCACATAGCCCTCAACGCCCATAATTTGCCCGGCAAACCGTAATTGTGGCCGGGCTTTCATTTGCAGTTGAATGTTGAGCAGCTTGGGCGCGTTGATAAATGTGTTGCGGTGAATACCGCCGAGCCGTGCGAACACTGCGTTCTCAAGTCCGGGGATTGTCTTGAATAGTTCCGCTTGCGCCGCGTATTTCATCTTGGTTTGAAACCCGACCATATTGTAAATTGTCCCCAGTGCATTGTCTTGTCTGAGTTGGACTATGGCATGGGATTTTACGGTCGGGTCATGGGGGTTGGTCAGGCCGACCGGCTTCATAGGCCCCCAGCGCAATGTCTCTGTGCCGCGCGATGCCATGACTTCGATGGGCAGGCAACCGTCAAAATAGGGCGTGTCTTTTTCGAAGTCTTTAAATTCGGTCTGGTCACTGTCGATAAGCGCCTGGATAAATGTCTCGTATTGTTCCTTGTCAAGGGGGCAATTGATATAGTCCGCGCCGTCCCCGCCCGGACCCTTTTTATCGTAGCGCGATTGCATCCAGGCAATGTCAAAATCTATACTGTCTTTGTAAATAATCGGCGCGATAGCATCAAAGAATGCGAGTGCATCTTCGCCGCTGGCTTCTAGGATTGATCCCGCAAAAGCAGGGCTGGTCAATGGCCCCGTAGCAATGATGACATTGTCCCAGTCTTGCGGGGGTAATGCAGTGATTTCACCGTATTCCACCGTAATGAGTGGATGGTCGTGCAGAGCTTTGCTTACGGCGTCCGAAAACAATTCCCGGTCAACCGCTAATGCCCCGCCTGCGGGGAGTTTGTGCGTGTCCGCACACGTCATGATGAGTGAACCGCACAGGCGCATTTCTTCGTGCAAGACACCGACGGCATTGTTTTCTTTGTCGTCAGAGCGAAACGAATTAGAGCATACAAGCTCGGCAAAGCCGCCGCTTTGGTGAACTTCGGTTTGCACGTCCGGGCGCATTTCGTGGAGGATTACAGGCACCCCCGTTTGCGCCACTTGCCAAGCCGCCTCGCTACCCGCAAGGCCTGCGCCAATGATGTGGACTATATTTGTGTTCTCAGTTTTCATAAGAGGGCTTTAGAGGTCTGCCACAATGGTGAAAAGCAAAAACAACGAAACTAGTTGATTTTTTTCACGTATTGGCAGAAACTCCCATAATACAAGGGGGAGTTAGAATGAATAATTTAACAACACAAAAAGCGCCTTACGATTTTGGCCGATCAATCTTCATGCCGTTTCAAAGCGGCGATGGCAGTGCCGGGTTTGTTTTCAAGTTGGCAATTTTCTATGCCGTTATGATGACCGTTTTGATTTTCCTATTTGGCAAATTGATGATGGGGTCATTCGTTGAATTTATGCAGGTCGCCGCCGCGCTGGAAGCCGAGCCGAGTAATGACGACGAAATGGAAGCGGTTATGCGTATGTTCGGCATGATGGGCAAAATGTTTCTGCCAATTATGTTGATTGTTGTCGGTGGATGGGTGATTTGGGCCATGGTTGAGGCGGCCTTGTTCCGGCGTATATTGCGCGAGGATGAAGACGGTGCCTCCGCGTCTCTTTTTCCGTGGCGGCTGGGCATGGACGAAGTTAGGGTGATGTTTTGCCGCCTGATTGTCGGGCTGGTTGGATTCGCGATAGTTTCATTGCTGTATTTTGTTCTCATAGTTGTGATTATAGGAACGGTTGCAGGTGGCTCTCAATCTGGAGCCTTGGGGGCAATTATCGGCCTGTTAGGGTTTCTCGGTGTTGTTGCGGCCTTTGCCCTGTTTGCCTTTATTACGATCCGCTTGGTTCCGGCATCGGCGCTCTCTATTGCCGAAGATAGATTTGCCTTGGGGGAGGTTTGGCCGGTAACCAAAGGACGTTTCTGGCCAATATTAGGTTCTTATGCGGTGATTGGTCTTGCCGGGCTGATTGTTTCCCAGGTTCTACAAACAATTTTGATGATGGCGTTTATGGGCAGTTTTATGTCTATGATACCAGATTTGGAGAAAATGGGCGGCATGCAACCGGACGAGAGTATCGCACAAATTATAGATATGATAACCCAACCGTCCATGCTGGCCGGGATGGCCGTTGCTATGGTACTGTATTATGTTTTTGAAGCCCTGTGGTACATGCATTTCGCAGGGGTATCCGCCCACGCAGTTAATTTGTATCAGACGGATCAATCCGAAAATAGTTTTGAAGTATTTGATTAAGGGAAATTTGGAGACATAGATGAATATACAAAAGCAGGGTGCAGGGTTTGATTTTTCCGCCGCCATTACGCAATTATTCCGTACCCAAGACGGCAAGTTTTTTGCAAAACGGCTCTGGTTTTGGGCCAGTGCCGCTTACGCAATTGCCATGTTGGTCACATTCCCATTTATCATCAAATACTACCCGGATTTATTAGAGGCCAATTGGCACAATATGAAAGCCATGATGGATGGCCGCACGCCCGATAATATGGCTTTGCTGGCCATATTACCTAAAATGCTCCCTTCATATTTGTTTCTTATGGTCAGTATGTTGGCCATCGGTGCGGCGGTCGAGACGGCGCTACACAGAAAGGTTTTGTTTGACCAAGAAGAAAGCGGAATACCCCTCAGATTTGGCGCCGTTCAATTTCGTGTCTTGGTCGCGCAGCTCGCAGTCTGGTTTATTTGGCTGATTGCTTATACTCTCGGTGTACTCGTATTGTCATTATTTGTCGTGGCACTTGCCGCCGCTATACCTGTTTTGGGCGCCATAATTGGTGTGCTTGGGTTCATCGCTTTGATGTGCTTGCTGGTGTTTTTACCCATAAGCCTCGCGCCCGCCGCCGCCCTCACGGTTAATAATGACCGCCTACAAATCATGGGCGCGCGCAAGGTGAGTAAAGGAATATTCTGGAACTTATTTGGCGCATATCTGGTTGTCGTCATCGGTGGCTATGTATTAATTTATGTAGTGATGAGTGTCGCAGTTATTGCGGTCACAGGCGATACGGCTTTCCTAGAAGCTTTGTCCGGCCTAGGTTCAGAGAACCCGAAGATTGCTTTCGAAGCGGCAGCACAGCGGTTCAAAAACCCTCTGGTTATGCTAGTCGGCATTATTTCCATCTTCGCCTACGGCGCGACCTACGCCCTGTACACATTGTCCATATCCGGCATCTCGTCTTACACAGTAAAATGGTGGCGCGGTAATGATGAGGCTAGCCAATTTGATTAGAGTTAGTCCCTAAATCTGCTTGGAGGACTTGCATTTTTCCTATTTACCTTTAACATTGGAGGCACATTGAAGGAGGAGATGTGTATGCGCCGTGGTTTGATATTGTTATTTTTCGCCTGTTTCGCGGCGATGACCTGTACCACCGTCTATGCAGACCCGATACCCGACGAAGTGATGAAACCCTACAAAGCGTCACTGGCCGCCTTGGAGGCTAAGGACATTAAACTAGCCGCCGGGCAAGCAGAGACAGCCTGGCAGCAGGCAGAAACTTTGCTGGGGGATAGCAAAGCCACAGGTGACTTGGCCTATAATTACGGGTTATTGGCTCTGCGTGTATCCGACCTAAAAAGTGCCGCCAAGGCATTGGAGCGTAGTGCAGATTTAGCCAAGCAGAACGGCAAAGACGGTGCGCTAAGCTCTCTGGAGCGTGAGAGTAGTTTGATAATTGTTTTGCTGGCACTTAACAAGCGTACAAAAGCACACAGCCGCATTGATGCCGCTTTGAAATTAGCCGAAGCTAATGATATTGATGATACAGTTTTTGCTGGCGAGATTATGGTGAATAAGGCGCGGCTTATCGCTGGTAGGGCCAATTCAAAAGCAAAGAACTCTACAAGTTTATTGGCGACCCGTATGAACAATTCTGGCAAACGAGCACCTGCAAACCGCATGCAATGGCGCAGCGCTAAATACGCGCAAGAGGCGATAAATATTTTTGAGAAAAACCCTGATATGGCGCACAAGAAATTTAGCGCCATTGCCTATAAATTAATCGGCTTTTCTCACGAGCGCGACAAAGAATGGCTAGAAGCGACCTTGGCTTACCAAAAAGCTATGGCATTAAATGCGCAAATTATGAAGAGGGAAGATAAAGCCAGCATCACAACGATTGGCCGTTGGACCAATACGCGCATGCATTTGCTCTCCAGTATGGACAAAGATGAAGCTTACGAAAAAGGCCTGTGCGACGATTGCTGGCCCTATGATGGCGCTAAAAGTGGAGTGAAATATATTACTAAGCCCATTAAGCGCGTTCCGCCAAGAATGCCGTCGCGGGCGTCGACATCCGGATTTTCTTTTATGAGATTTGACCTTGATGATGCGGGTAAGCCGATCAATATTCAGATACTACATTCTTGGCCAGAAAAAATGTATGATAAAAGTTCTGTCGCCGCAGTCAAAAGGTGGAGATACACCCCGCGCGTTCCCGAAGAAACTGATGCGCAGCGTAAGAATATCAGGACGGATATCCGCTATATTCTAACCGATTATTACGGCAATGACCCGATTTAAGGGTGTTTGATTTAGGCGTTCTTCGCTAGCGCTGGCTTCAAATATTTACCTGTCCAGCTTTTTTTGACTTTGGCTACGTCTTCTGGTGTGCCTATGGCTACGATTTCTCCGCCGCCGTCGCCGCCTTCTGGGCCTAGGTCTATTATCCAGTCGGCGGTTTTAATGACGTCTAGATTATGCTCGATGACGATCATGGTATTGCCGCCCTCGACCAGTTCGTTGAGGACACCGAGCAGCTTATTGACATCTTCGAAATGTAGTCCGGTCGTGGGTTCGTCGAGAATGTAGAGTGTGCGGCCTGTGGCGCGTTTGGAAAGCTCCTTGGCCAGCTTGACCCGCTGGGCTTCGCCGCCTGATAATGTGGTGGCCTGTTGCCCGACCTGAAGATAGCCCAGACCGACCCGCTGTAAGGTGACCATTTTATCGCGGATGCTGGGCACGGCCTTGAAGAACACCGCCGCTTCGTCAATACTCATGGCGAGGACATCAGCGATGGTTTGGCCTTTGAATTTTATCTCTAGGGTTTCGCGGTTATAGCGTTCGCCCCGGCAGGTTTCGCACTGCACATAAACGTCCGGCAAGAAGTGCATTTCGATCTTGATAACGCCGCCGCCCCGACACGCCTCACAGCGCCCGCCCTTGACGTTGAAACTGAACCGTCCGGGTTTATAGCCCCGCGTTTTGGATTCCGGAAGACCGGCGAACCAGTCGCGAATGGGGGTGAAGGCGCCCGTATAGGTGGCCGGGTTAGAGCGCGGCGTGCGGCCTATGGGGGACTGGTCTATGTCGATAACTTTGTCGAGATATTCGAAGCCCTCAATACTGTCGTGGGGCATAACCGAGACACTGGAATTATTCAGTTTACGCGCCGCCGCTTTGTACAGGGTTTCAACCGTCAGGGTGGATTTACCGCCGCCCGATACGCCCGTCACACAAATGAACAGACCGAGGGGAAATTCCACATTTACGGATTTAAGATTATTGCCCCGCGCACCATTTACTTTGAGGAATTTGTGCCCTGCCTTGCGGCGTTCGGACGGGACTTCGATTTTCTTTTTACCAACCAGATATTGCCCGGTCAGGGATTTTTTGTTGGCCTTAATCTTGGCAGGTGTGCCTTCGGCCACCACTTCACCGCCCTCTATGCCTGCGAGAGGCCCCATGTCGAGGACATAATCTGCGGTCAAAATAGCGTCTTCGTCGTGTTCCACCACAATCACGGTATTACCCAAATCCCTAAGCCCGCGCAGGGTTTCCAATAGCCGGGCATTGTCGCGCTGGTGCAGGCCGATGCTTGGTTCGTCCAGCACATACAGAACCCCCGTAAGCCCGGAGCCGATTTGTGAGGCCAAGCGAATGCGCTGGCTTTCGCCGCCGGATAATGAGCCGGAGCCGCGCCCCAATGTGAGATAATCCAAGCCGACTGCGTTCAGGAATGACAAGCGGTCGGAGATTTCCTTAAGGACAGGCCGCGCGATTTCTGCGTTTTGGCCTTTTAAATCTTTGGACAATTTCTCGAACCTGTCCTTAGCCAGCTTGATGGACATTTCGCCCGTTTCGGTGATGTCCATACCGTCTATTTTAACCGCCAGAGCTTCGGGGCGCAGGCGTTTGCCTTTGCAGGTTTCGCACTGGGCGGTGGATTGGAATTTGGCTAGAAAGTCCCGCGCCCATGTGCTTTCCGTATCCCTGAAACGGCGATCCAGATTGGGGATAATGCCTTCGAACGGTTTTTTGGTTTCGTATTTGCGCCCGGCTTCGGAATAGACAAACTCAACCATTTCGCCCTTAGTGCCGTATAGGAGAATGTCCTGGTGTTTGGTTTTCAATTTCTGCCACGGGGTTTCAAGATCGAAGCCGTAATGGTTTGCCAATGCCTCCAGAGTTTGGCGGTACATGCGGCTGGGCGTCTTTGACCAAGGAGCGATGGCGCCTGAACCAAGGGTTTTGCTGGTGTCGGGGATAACCAGCTTGGCATCAAATTTAAGCTCATGCCCCAACCCGTCGCAAGCTGGACAAGCCCCGTGGGGCGAGTTGAACGAGAATAAGCGCGGCTCTATTTCTGATATGGTAAAGCCCGAAACCGGGCAGGCGAATTTTTGCGAGAATAAGATACGTGTTTCATCTTCCGCATTTTCAGCAACGGCCAAACCATCGGACAAGCGCAGCGCCGTCTCGAAACTATCGGCCAGCCGTGTCTCCAAACCCTCGCGCACCACAACCCTGTCGACCACCACATCAATGTCGTGTTTAAATTTTTTATCCAGAGCAGGGGCGTCTTCGATACGCACAAGTTCGCCGTCGATTTTTGCTCGCTGGAAACCTTGCTTCATTAAATCGGCAAATTCTTTGCGGTACTCACCTTTGCGCCCGCGCACGATGGGAGCGAGGATATAAAGCTTGGTTTTCTCCGGTAGCGCCATGACGCGGTCAACCATTTGCGCAACCGATTGGCTCTCTATGGGCAAGCCCGTAGCCGGCGAATAAGGTACCCCGACCCGCGCCCATAATAGGCGCATATAATCATAAATTTCCGTGACCGTGCCCACGGTCGAGCGCGGGTTTTTAGAGGTGGTTTTTTGCTCGATAGAAATGGCCGGAGACAGCCCCTCTATACTGTCCACATCCGGCTTGTCTTGCATTTCCAAAAACTGGCGGGCATAGGCCGACAAGCTCTCCACATACCGCCGCTGGCCCTCCGCATAAATTGTGTCAAAGGCCAGGGAGGATTTCCCCGAACCGGACAGCCCGGTAATGACGATAAGCTTATCGCGCGGCAAATCCACATTGACGTTTTTAAGATTATGCGTCCGCGCACCGCGCACTTTGATGTGTTTTAATGAAGTCATTTAGTTTCCCTGTCGTGCCAAAAGGCGCTCCATGTCTCTTGATAATGGCTCATAACATGAACATAAGTGATTGAAAGCGGAAACTGACCGCTCCTGACAGGTTTAGGCAGAAATCACATAAATCTCGGTGCTTTTGCGGGGTGAGTGAGGCCGTTACGCTCCGTATGTGTTTTGCGCGCTTTATTGTGTGGGTGATTTTTTGCCTCGACGTAGGTGAGGACGGGGGTGACGCAAGCATCTGTGTTTTCGAACAAAAATTCCCAGTGAGCGCGGGGCTTGCTTTTGAAAATGTGTGTGAGCAGTTCGGTTTGCTCTGGCCAAAGGTTTGGGTTGTTTTGGTCGCCGTAAGTTTGCGGATCCAGGTTCAAGACCCTGAGCATTTCACTGAAAAATTTTGGTTCCAAACAGCCAACCGCCATAAACCCGCCGTCGCTTGTCGTGTAGCAACGATAGAACGGCCTTGAGCCATCGAGCAAATTACTACTGCGTTTCTCCGACCACATACCCATATGATCCAAAGAGTGAACGATACCCATCATGGAGAAAGTCCCGTCAATAATGGCCGCGTCTATGATGCAACCCTCTCCGGTTTCTTTTGCCTGTAACAAAGCCGCCAATATGCCAATGACCAAAAATTGGCTGCCGC
>JAKIUV010000087.1 GCA_021647375.1 Robiginitomaculum sp. | reverse complement strand
TTGGACATCGCGACCATATAATCCGGAATGCCGACTATCCCCATATCTGCCTCAGCGGCGCGCATAATCCCGTGTAAATTGTTAACAGACAGAATAGGTGTGCGCGGGTTATCACTCGCGCGGCCTAGTTCCAGCAACCAATTGGCACTGTTTAAACGACCAGGAATATTATCGCCAAAAGCGATGACGTCATGTTTATCCAGACCATGAACATCAACGGGCGCGCCATGCTCGGCTAGGTAATTGTGTGATGCATATAGACTTTGGGAAATTGTACCCAGCTTGCGTTCAATCACATCGCCTTGCGTTGAGGGCCAAGGACGCAGGGCGCAATCAATATCCATAGCAGAAAGGTCATGCTCCTCATCTTCGAGTACAAGTTGGATGCGAATCAGTGGATACATTTTATTGAATTCAGGTAATAGCGAAATCAGCCAATTAGAACCCAGTGAAATCGGGGTCGAGACCCGGATAACGCCTTGGGGTTTTTGCTGGGAATCGACAACATTGGCTTGCGCAAATGCCACTTGCTGCGCCATATCGCGGGCAGATTTAAACAAGATACGCCCCTGCTCCGTCATGGTCAGGCCGCGCGCATGGCGGTGAAAAAGCGGCGCGCCTAATTGTTGCTCTAGGGCAGAAATTTGCCGGGAGACTGCAGATTGGGAAATACGGAGGCGGTTAGCCGCCGCCGTCAACGACCCCGTATCAGCCGCAGCATGAAAGGTCTTCATTTTATCCCAATCTAGTGTGTCCGGCATGTAATTTCCTAATCCTCGTTCTCCGTCAGCCATTTTTCAGCCTCAAGAGCGCTCATACAGCCCAGACCTGCAGCCGTTACAGCTTGGCGAAATACTTCGTCGCTAACATCGCCAGCAGCAAATACGCCCGGAATATCTGTCACCGTACTATCTGGTGCGGTTTCGATATAACCGCCGTCGTTCATTTTTACATGACCCTTGAAGATTTCGGTCGATGGTTTGTGGCCGATGGCAATAAATACGCCGTGTACCGGACGGTCATATTCTTCGCCGGTTTTCAGGTTTTTTAACTTGGCCGCCGTCACACCTTTGGGCATATCGTCACCGAGAATTTCGAGCAATGTCGTATCCCAAAGAATTTCAACCTTTGGATTTTCAAACAAACGCTTTTGCAATATTTTCTCGGAGCGCAATTCGTCACGGCGGTGTACCAAAATAACCTTGGAAGCAAAATTAGTCAGAAACAAAGCTTCTTCAACCGCAGTATTACCGCCGCCGACGACGATAACTTCTTTGTCCCTATAGAAAAAACCGTCGCAAGTCGCACAAGCCGAGACACCAAAGCCTTGGAAATAGTCTTCGGACGGCAGGCCAAGCCATTTGGCTTGCGCACCCGTAGCAATTATCACTGCGTCCGCCGTATAGGTGGTGCCGGTATCGCCTTTCATGGTGAAAGGTCGTTTGCTAAAATCCACATCCGTGATCAGGTCTTCATAGATCTTCGTGCCGAATTTCAAAGCATGGGTTTTGAAATGCTCCATGAGTTCCGGCCCCTGAATTTCAGGAAACCCTGGGTAATTTTCAACATCGGTGGTGATGGTCAATTGTCCGCCGGGTTGCATGCCTGCAACAACAGCAGGCTCCAACATAGCGCGCGCCGCATAAACGGCAGCCGTATATCCGGCAGGGCCAGAACCAATAATAAGGACTTTGTGATGGATAGTTTCTTGTGACGTATCGGGCATAAATAACTCGTAATTTTGATTTGGCTAATAGGTAGGATGTGTGCGGTGTAAAGGCAAGTGGCTAAAGGCAAACGGTAAGTGTTAAGCGCAAAGATATTCGGCTCAATGATAACAAAACTGGCTTTATTTTTTTATCATCACGCAGTCCACTTCCACGAGGGTTAAATCCAAATTACGGATTATGGGGAAAAGCCCTGTTACTCTGTAATTGGCTTGCTCATAGGTTTCCAAAGCGCTGGTATAGGACGGCATATCATGGTATATTTTTTGAAGCGAAAGTTCCGACAACAAGCCAACAATTTTCTCCCTAGAATTGAGGCTCCCAGCAAACACATTTAAATCAAAGCCCTGCGTATCCATTTTAAGAAATATCCGTTTGCTGCTAATATTGTGGCTCGGCAGGAAACTGTCCAAAGTTTCGATCTTTACACGCTCCATTTGGGTGTCGTCTATACCAGCAAGCCGTTTCACACCAAAATCATTCGCCCGTAAAAAAGAGGATAATTTAGTGGCGCTCGATACATTTATTTCCATATAACCGTTTTCAGCACCCAGAGCCATATTATGGACATGCCAATGTTCGTCATTCTTACTGGCTCTCAGCAAAATCTGATAACAACTAGCAACCGGTTCAAATGAATGTATTTCCCCGCGAAAGCCGTATTTGCGCAAGTCTTTGGCAAATTGCCCTTCATTAGCGCCAACATCTAAAACCAAATCTACGCTATTTTGTTTGAAAACCCGAAGTAAATGCGGCAACAAACTTGGCTGTTTTTTGCTGTTGATAAGCTCATATCCAAACAACCGCGCGATCCATTTTATCATTATCACATTCCAAATTTTCAATTATAAAAAATCACCAATAGGATAATATGCGAGCAAACTAAAGTGAATATACATTTGTGTAAGAAATTATTTCGCGACCGCTTGCGCCCACAACGAGAATCGTCTCGGCACTCCATGGAAATTCCCGAGGTTTGGCTATAACCGCTCCAATAATATTTTGGCTACGCGCCTAGTTTCACACAGCGGTTCATAATTGCTGCCACCAATATCGCCCGCAAAAGGCATAACATGGCAACGTTTCTTGAGGCTAGCATAAAGTCCCGTGAATTTCCCTGCATTTCCCGCCATAGATAAAGTGAAAACGGGTTTGCCTGTGGCGCAGGCTTCCGTGAGCATATTGGTGCTGTCTTCGGTGACGAGCACGGCATCTGCTGCGCCGAGGAATGCGAAATAGGGGTTTGCTCCTTTGTTGTCCCAAACCCAGACGCGCTTGCGGTCAGCCGTAATTTTCCGGTAATCCTCAACAGCCCAATCCGGGGTACGCCGCGATGTGGTCAGCATCACCGACATACCTTGCTCGGCTAAGGCGCAGATGGCTTTCATATGTTTTTTATGAATGTCGGGGGTCAATTTGTGGGATTTCGAGGTGCCGCCGATTAGAACAGCCACGCGTGGGGCTGGGAGCTTGGCCAATTGGGATGCGAATTTTTCCACCTCGGCGCGCAGACGCTTTTGCGAGATCCGGTTGGGAGAGCCGATCATCGCCTCCACATTTTCCCCCGATAGACCGTCATGTTCGGGCGCTATCACCAGATCAAAATGTTTGGGGTTAATGCGCGGGTCTTGCACATAGACCGTGAAAATATCTGCGCCGTGTTTTTTCTTTAATGCCAGCAAAGGCGCAATGGCTTGGCGGCCACAACCAATAGCAATTTTGGGCACGCCCGTAATGCCGTAACCTTGGGGCGCGGATTTCAGTATGAATTGTAGACGTGGTGGAAGAACTTTGAAAAAACGTCCCGCCGTGACCACATGTTTCGCTATTTGGGTTTCGCGCAGAAGGCTTAAAGCTTCCGCCAACCCCAATGCCTGATTTTCAATACCGCGCCGACCGTCCGAAACTACCAGACATGTCAGCGCCGTATTTTCATCAGGTTCGGGCATTAGACGTAGGCAATGTCCAAAATCTCATAAGACTTGGTGCCGCCGGGGGCTTGGACTTCAATCACGTCGCCGACCTCTTTGGAAATCATGGCCCGGGCAATGGGCGCAGTAATTGAAATCTTTTTATCCTTAATGCTGGCCTCGTCCTCACCAACAATTTGGTAAGTGCTTTCCTCGTCCGTATCCTCATTGACAATGGAAACAGTCGCACCGAACTTCACCGTATCACCACCCAGCTTTGTCGCGTCTATCACCATTGCAAGGGTCAGCTTGCTTTCCAGCTCTTGGATACGACCTTCGACAAAGCCCTGCTTTTCTTTGGCCGCATGGTATTCGGCGTTTTCTTTCAAATCACCGTGTTCACGCGCCACCGCAATGGCGTTGATGATATAGGGACGCTCCTCAGTCTTAAGCTGTTTAAGCTCCGCTTCCAAAGCGGCATGGCCGGGCACTGTCATCGGATATTTTTTCATTATATTCTCTTCTAAAATCAAACGTGAGCGTAGCGACCAAACCTTAGCTAGATGTTAACTAAAATCTCGCAAGCGGCGGTTATATAAGCACACTTGCCCCGTTCGCAAGGGCATAAGCGCATGCAATGGCTTCTGTCCTTATCCATAATCTTGCAAGCTCATGACGTCGTAATCATATTTGGCTAGAACTGTGATGGCGGCGACTGCGGCGCGGGCGCCTGCTGCTGTGGTGAAATACGGAATGCCGCCCATGAGAGCCGCACGGCGCAAAGAAGAACTGTCCTTTAGGGCTTGTTTGCCCCATGTGGTGTTGAAGACCAGAGCGATTTTTCCGCTTTTCATAGCATCGACAATATTTGGACTGCCTTGAGAGACTTTTTTGATTGTGGCGACATCCAGGCCTGCATCTTGCAAAAATTTAGCTGTCCCGCCTGTAGCAACGACATCAAAACCGAGGGCTAGCAATTCCTCTGCCAAAGGTACGATCATTGGTTTATCACGGTCTTTGACCGAAATAAATGCGGTACCAAAAGACGGTAGAATTACGCCTGCACCAAGTTGGCTTTTGGCGAATGCTATGCCGAAATTATCGACGCCAAAACCATTCGTCATACCCATGACCTCGCCAGTGGAGCGCATTTCAGGGCCGAGGGTTGGGTCAATGCCGGGGAAGCGCGCGAAGGGGAAAACGGCTTCTTTTATGGCGACTTGACCCTTGTCTATTTTGCTTAAATCGAATTCCGAGAGCTTATGCCCCGCCATAACTTTGGCAGCGATATTAGCAACCGCAACGCCTGTGGCCTTGGCAACGAACGGCACAGTACGCGATGCACGCGGGTTAACCTCGATGAGATAAACATCATCGTCCTTGACCGCATATTGCACATTCATCAGGCCAACAACGCCCAACTCCAAAGCCAATAATTTCGTCTGCCGTTCAAGCTCACGCACGATTTTTTTACAAAGGCTGTAGGGCGGAAGTGAACAAGCACTGTCGCCGCTATGCACACCCGCTTCTTCGATATGCTCCATGACGGCGGCGACAAACACGTCTTTGCCGTCGCAAATTGCATCCACATCCACCTCAATCGCGTCGCGCAAATATTGGTCGATGAGCAGCGGCGACTTGCCAGAAACTTTCACGGCCTCGGTGACATAACGGCGCAGATTTTCCTTGTCTGTGACGATCTCCATGCCGCGCCCGCCCAATACATTGGAAGGCCGCAAAACAACCGGATAGCCAACATTGTCCGCAGCATCCTCTGCTTCGTTCGCAGTGGAAACAATAGCGTTGCGCGGCTGTAGCAATCCCAGTTTTTCCACGAGCGCCTTAAAGCGCTCCCGGTCTTCGGCCCGGTCTAAGGCGTCACTTGGTGTGCCTAATAATTTGATGCCATTTCGTTCGAGAACGCTGGCAAGTTTGAGCGGTGTTTGTCCGCCAAATTGCACAATAACGCCGAGCAGTTCGCCGTTTTCACATTCTTTGCTGATAAGCTCCAGCACGTCTTCTTCGGTCAATGGCTCGAAATATAGTCGGTCAGATGTATCGTAATCTGTTGACACGGTTTCAGGGTTACAATTGACCATAATGCTTTCTATGCCGATTTCGCTCAGCGCATAGGCGGCGTGGCAACAGCAATAATCAAATTCAATCCCTTGGCCAATCCGGTTGGGGCCACCGCCCAATATGATGACTTTCTTTTTATCGCTCGGCCTGCTTTCGCATGCCGGCTTTGCGTTAAAAGACGGGTTTTCATACGCCGAATACATGTAAGGCGTCTTGGCGGCAAATTCCGCCGCGCAAGTATCGACCCGTTTATAGACGGGGCGCACGTCCAGCGCCCGCCGGATGCTGCGCACGGCGTGTTCGGTTTTGCCTGTGAGTTGTCCAAGCCGAGCGTCGCTAAACCCGTCCATTTTCAGAGCGCGCATGGCGGCGGTGTCTTCGGGCAGGCCGTTATCTCTGACCCAGTTTTCAGCGTTCACAATTTCTTCAATTTGGCGCAAAAACCAAGGGTCAATACCGGTGATTAGATTGATGGTCTCCACGGAAAATCCGGCGCGCATAGCCTGCGCGGTGACCAATAAGCGGTCTGGCGTTTGCCTGCCAAGTTCGGTGCTTATAGCCGTATCCATATCGTCAATGCTCGTATCAAATTCCATTTCTTCAAAGCCCGTCAAATCGGTCTCCAGCGAGCGGATGGCTTTTTGCAGGCTTTCTTTGAAATTGCGGCCAATGGCCATGGCTTCGCCCACGGATTTCATGGAAGTAGAGAGAAGCGGCTCGGCGCCTTCAAATTTCTCAAAGGCAAAGCGCGGGAATTTTGTCACCACATAATCAAGGGTCGGTTCGAACGCGGCGGGGGTTGCACCTGTAATGTCGTTGTCAAGCTCGTCCAGCGTATAACCAACCGCTAATTTTGCCGCGATTTTGGCGATGGGGAAGCCCGTAGCTTTGGAGGCCAGCGCCGAAGAGCGCGACACGCGCGGGTTCATCTCGATGACGACCATGCGGCCATCTTTCGGGTTTATCCCGAATTGCACATTGGATCCGCCCGTCTCGATGCCAATTTCGCGCAAAACCGCAATCGAAGCGTCGCGCATCATCTGGTATTCTTTGTCGGTCAAAGTCAATGCGGGTGCGACTGTGATGCTGTCGCCCGTGTGTACGCCCATAGGGTCTATATTTTCGATGGCGCAAATGATGATGCAATTGTCGGCGCGGTCGCGGACAACCTCCATCTCAAACTCTTTCCAGCCCAAAAGGCTTTCGTCCACCAATACCTGATTGGTCGGCGACGCGGCCAGGCCAGAGCGGATAAAATGTTCGAACTCTTCAATATCATAAGCCACGCCGCCGCCCGTACCGCCCATAGTAAAGGCCGGGCGGATAATGGCGGGCAGGCCGGTTTCAGGCAATTTACGCACCGCTTCGGCCACGCCTTTATTAATGTCGCCGTCCGGTGCCGTAATGATGACCGCGCGCGGGTTTTCCAGCCCGATCTTATTCATGGCATCGCGGAACCGTTCGCGGTTTTCGGCTTTATCAATCGCATCTGCATGAGCGCCGATCATCTCGACGCCGTATTTCTCCAAAACCCCCATTTCTTCTAGCTTCAGAGCAGTATTCAGTGCCGTCTGCCCGCCCATGGTTGGCAGTAGCGCGTCGGGGCGTTCTTTGGCGATAATCTTTTCGACAATTTCCGGTGTGATTGGCTCAATATAGGTCGCGTCCGCCATGCCGGGGTCGGTCATAATTGTCGCCGGATTGGAGTTAACCAAAATGACTTTATAGCCCTCGTCGCGCAAAGCCTTACAGGCCTGAACCCCGGAATAGTCAAATTCACAAGCCTGACCAATAATGATCGGCCCGGCCCCAATAATCAGGATGGATTTTATGTCGGTTCGTTTTCCCATAATAAAAGAATCTGCCTTTCGCACAAAATTTCGTATGTTTAATGCCTAGGGAGAAAAGGCGCAAGTAATTTAACAAACTTCCGGTACTGCTGTAGGCTAAAATAATATTGTCCAAGCATAGCTTTTTGCTCATCACAGCTTTATAGAGTAAATATGGGTAGCGAAAAAACAGTCTCTAATAAATCACTCTGGCACAAAGGCGCCTGTCATTGTGGTGCAGTAAAATTTGAAGTCCGATCGCCCAATAACGTTAAGCTGACCGCTTGTAACTGTTCAATTTGTAATATGACTGGGTTTCTACACTTAATTGTGGGTGCGGAAAACTTCCGCTTACTCGCAGGCGCGAACCAATTGAATACATACACATTTAATACCCATACGGCCAAGCATACATTTTGTAAAATTTGCGGCGTGAAACCGTTTTATACGCCGCGCTCCCATCCAAATGGTATCAGTGTGAATTTCCGGTGTGTTGACCAAGAAAACTTTGAAACCGTCACATCAGAAGATTTTGATGGCAAGAATTGGGAAGCCAATGTGGCGGAATTACGAGAGAAATAATGATGAGTGCCGCAGATAAACTCGCATCATACCCGGAGGGTTTGCAACAAAGGTTAAGTGCAGTCCGGGCTTTGATAATTGACATTGGCACAAGCTCTGAAACTATCGGCAGACTTGATGAAAGTTTGAAATGGGGACAAATTAGTTTTTCGACCAGCAAGC
Source organism: Robiginitomaculum sp. (assembly GCA_021647375.1). GTDB lineage: Bacteria > Pseudomonadota > Alphaproteobacteria > Caulobacterales > Maricaulaceae > Robiginitomaculum_A. The sequence goes on along the minus strand of JAKIUV010000087.1, from coordinate 2,769 downwards.
CAAAATCCGGCACGCCTATCCGTATTGATGGTGATGCGGATGCAAAGACATATTCAATATACGTCCCTTGCTCGACCAGTCTAATCGAAGATTTTCGTACATTGCACCCGAACATGTTCGACTATCACGGCAATCGGGAAATCCGTCTAAACTTAAACCACCCCCTACCAAAACAAGAACTCACCCTGTTCCTAACGGCTTCAATGACATATTTTCTGGAATAAACAACATAGTTTATCCATTACGCACATGTTCCCACCGTTTTCTCGTGCCGACGGGTAAGTCGAACAGTATTACGCAAACCCCCAAAGATCTGGCACATCCGCAAGTTTGTCCTGATAATAGCTTTGGAAACCCGGCAGTTTGACCCGGTTTAGAAAGCTGGAATAGGCTAGATAACTGACCAAAAAGCGCATATCTTTTGCCCACGGCGGCAGGGTCTGGGGCGGGGTTAATTTGCCCTCAGCCGCAAGAATTGCGATAGCCGGAACATCTTCAATATCCAACTTACCGACAAATAATAGCCTGAGTAAATCGGCGCGGCCAAGCTTGGTCGCTGTGCGCATAAAATTATGTATGCGGAGCAGACCATTGAGATAAACCCCGTCTTTAGTGAATGGCGCGCCGCCCGTTATGACACCGCCCCTGAACACTCTACGCGTATCTTCATAGGCTTGAGCATTCGTGCAATCGCAGTCTTTGAAAAAGCGAAAGACTTCGGTAAAATCCGCCCCGTCTACTGACATTTGTATGGCAATCACCCGGTCAACGAGGCGACGAAACCGCACCGGATCCATAGCCCCCGTAATGATTTCGGCGAACACGGCCAGCCCTTCCTGGATTTCCGTCGTGCCCGCATGGGCAGCACCCAAAATCGGGAAATCAATTTGCAGACGACCGTTCATAGCCGTAGCCGCATGAACGAGGGCTTCGTGATGCAGTAATTGCCGCACATCCATTTTGGTGAAACGGGCGCTACTGCGCACACGTATGCGGCGCGAACTTGCCAGCGCCTTGGCCGATAGATGGGGTACTAACTCAATACTGGGGGCATTGCCGTCAAAATATTTGTCAAGTTTTTCCGCTAATCGCAGTGCAAATTCCTTGGCGTTAAAACTCTCTTCCACACCCCCCAAAACCAGTTGATCAAAGTGCAATCCCGAGAGGGCATCGTCCAGATGCTGTGCCAAATCAATATTGCGGGTATGCCCATCGAGCATTGTATCTGTCGGCGTGCCGTAAATCTGTTTTGAATAGGTGTAAAATGCGGGCGTTCCCATGCCTTCCAGCATGGCACTCGCCAAAGTCAATTTGTCTGATATACGCGCCAACCATTGCAAGACCGGATGCTCACCCTTGGTCAAATTCTCTACCTTAGAGAGGGCGTCCCGGATTTCCGCGCCGTCAAATTTTGCATAATCCACTTGCGGCAAAGCCTGGCAACCACTGGCTAAAAACCCTTCACCAATTTCCGGCGCCCAGGCTACGGTGCGCAATATCCTGATTTTACGCTCTGCCTGCTTTAAGAGCTTCGCCGCTGCGCGCGCCTGCTTATAAATTTTCGGGCTGAGCGAAGCCATGCCCTATTCTGCGTCTCTGTGCGGCTCACCAGATTTCCAGTGCTTGCGGCATACGGAGGCATAAACATCATTGCCGCCAATCACTACTTGCGTACCAGCCTTAACCGCATTACCGCCCGCGTCCATGCGCAGCACCATAGAAGCCTTGCTCCCGCACCAGCATATGGTGCGAATTTCGCGAAGGTGATCCGCCAGCGCTAACAAAGCCGCACTGCCGGGGAAAAGCTTCCCCATAAAATCTGTCCGAAGGCCATAGCACAGCACGGGAATACGCAGCTCGTCCGTCACCCTACACAATTGCCAAACCTGCGCATCGCTCAAAAACTGCGCCTCATCAATCATCACGCAATCAATATGCTTCTCGGCGTGCCGCGCCGATATTGAGGCAAATACATCCGTGTCACCCCCAAACAAATCGGCTTCTTTGCCTAGCCCAATCCGCGAAGCAATCCGCCCCACCCCTGCCCGGTCATCCAAGGCCGCCGTCATGAGCAAAGTGTGCATGCCTTGCTCGTGGTAGTTATGACTGGCCTGCAACAGCACAGTCGACTTACCCGCATTCATCGCAGAATAATTAAAATATAATTTGGCCAAGAAAAACTCCGAATCTAATTGGGAGTTTCATATCACACCAAGCCCCTACTCAAAAGCCATAACACCGTCATTGATTTTGCCCCAGCGGATTGTTTTGTAGTCTTTGAGGTAATTTTCCGGATTGCGCCACGGCATCTCTGTGCCTTGCTTGGGGAGAATGTCCAAGGAGCGCAGGAAATATCCGGACTGCAAATTCACCAACCGCTCGGTTTCAATACCACCGCTGAGCTTTGGCATGGCGACCTGGTAATTGTGCTTATCCATATAATTCAGCAAGCGGGCTACATAGCCGCAGGTGAGATCCGCCTTGAGCGTCCACGAAGCATTTGTATAGCCGAACACCGCCGCCATATTGGGCACATTACCAAACATCATGCCTTTATAATTGATCACTTCACTGGCGTGGATTTCCTTGTCGTCTATATATGTTTTGGCACCACCGAAAAACTGTAAATTCAGCCCCGTCGCTGGTATGATAATATCAGCGTTTATGGTGTCGCCGGATTTTAATTTGACGCCCGTTTTGGTGAAGCGTTCAATATGGTCGGTGACAATAGAGGCCGAGCCGTCTTTGAGGACATTGAACAAATCACTG
>JAKIUV010000086.1 GCA_021647375.1 Robiginitomaculum sp. | reverse complement strand
TTTATCTTTTGGCCGCGTGTTACTGCGGGCGGTCGTATTGGGCAGGCCGTTAGGGGGGCGCGTATGTTGGCAAGTGACGATTCGGACGAAATCGCAGGCTTTGCCGCTGAGTTAGACCGGATCAACAAAGAACGCCGCGCCCTACAAGACCGTATTTTGCTAGAGGCTCTGGAGCAGGTGGAGCAAATCCCCGGCATTCATTCACCCAACGGCCCGCAAGTTATCTGTATAGCCATGCAGGGCTGGCACGCGGGGGTTATCGGTATTGTCGCCGGGCGGCTCAAAGACCGTTTCAACCGTCCGGCTATTGTTATTGGAATCGATGCTCACGGTGTTGGCAAAGGTTCGGGGCGATCCATGTACGGCGTTGATATGGGGACGGCGATTATTGCGGCGCGAGCGCAAGGCATATTGGACGCGGGCGGCGGCCATGCTATGGCGGCAGGTTTAACTGTAGCCGAGGATAAAATAGAGGAATTTCAATCATTTATAGAGAATTATTTACGCGACGAGGTTGTAGAGGCGCGCAAAAACTCCGCCCTTAAAATAGATGCTCTGCTCAGCCCGTCTGCGGTCGGTGTCGACCTGATAAAAGAAATAGACCGTGTCGGCCCTTACGGCGCTAAAATGCCGGAACCGCTATTCGCCTTCGCCGACATGCGCGTGACCTATGCCCAGAGGTTAAATGGCGGTCATGTACGTTGTGCTTTTGAGGACAGCTCGGGAACCCGTTTGGCGGGTATCGCATTTCGCGCTGATGAAACCGGAATCGCAGAGATATTGCTTTCCCCGACGCCGCCCAAAGTCCACATTGCCGCCCGCCTAAAAGAGAACACTTGGAAGGGGCGCACCAAAATTGACGTACAGATAAGTGATTTGGCCATAGCTGAATAATTATAGGGTAATTTTGCTCAAAAAATTACATTTTTCTTGCCATTATGTCTTGCACCATAACATGTGCGACTATATATGAGCGGTTCGCTGATATTGCGGTCCCTTCGTCTATCGGTTAGGACGCCAGGTTTTCAACCTGGAAAGAGGGGTTCGATTCCCCTAGGGACTGCCATCAGATGCGACTTTCATATAATACCTCGGATAAGATTTCTGTGTAGAGAAAAATATGGGAGAGAAATACTTAGACTGCTATGGGGGCATGAGAAGACTTTAGGTTTGCCGTACCGCCCATGAAATTGACCAGTATGTGGTGAAACCATATGAATTCACTGGTTGATGACATGAAATTTGTCAAATTCATGATATGAAGTTTGTCAAAAGCAACTAGCATTCTAGAGTTCAACCTTTCGTTAAGGTATGCTTTATGAAGAAAGGAAGAACATTGATTTTTGCAATTAAAAACACCTCAACAATGATAGTGAGTTTAGCCATTGTGATTGCCATGATGTCTTTATCAGCATGCGGATCCACTATTGATGAGTCTAAAATTACTGTAGGTAGTGGGGAAGCGGGGTTTGTTGACGGCAAAGATGCAAGGTTTAACAAACCCATTAGAATGGCTCCTTTCGGGCCCGGAAAAATTTTGGTCGCCGACATTAGCAACCAAGCCATTCGTATCGTGAGTAAGAACGGCGAAGTCACAACGATTGCCGGTGGCCCTGATAAAAAAGGCCACAAAGACGGCCCAGCGAGCGCCGCAATGTTTGACGGGCCTCACGGCGTTGCCGTCTCTAAAGAGGGTGTTATCGCTGTGGCGGGTGCTTCAAGCCATACCGTGAGATTAATTACGCCAACGGGCAACGGTGATTATATTGTTTCCACGCTTGCCGGCACTCCTGGTGAAAGCGGCATGCAGGACGGCCCTGTTAATAAAGCGCTGTTTAATTCTCCGCACGGGCTTGTATATGATAATGATGGCGGCCTTCTTGTTGTTGATATAGGCAATGGTGGTATTCGCCGTATTAAAGCCGGTATGGTCACAACCGTGCTGCCTGCTGGGACTGATGGTATGGAAATGCCGATAGATATTGGTCATGCTAGTGACGGTACATTTTTAATCGCTGATGCTGGTAATAATAAGGCTCTTAGTTGGGATGGCGGCACAACAGTGACTGCCGTTGCGATGGACCGCGAATTAAAAACCCCTCATGGTGTTTGGGGCGGTCCTGATGGCTCGGTTTATGTTGCAGAAATGGGTACGCATAACATCGTGCGGTTGAAAGATGGGAAAGTGGCCATTGTTGCAGGTACGAGTAAGGAAGGATCTGATGATCTTTCACTCAACAAGCCAGCGGCGGTCTTGGTCCATGACGGCCTGTTATGGATAGCTGATCTCAACAACCACCGGATTAAAGTTCTTCCTTTAAATGCTATAACTCAGTAGGCTCTATAATATCCGTCTTCACATAAATCTACCCTCAGGTAGCATGTCATACCGCCTGCTTTCCAATATCCGCTCCGCAGGATAAAACGGACATTCACCTACTGTAATTACCCGCAGATTTTATCATGAAGTGTTTGCATCGTAAAAACGCATCGGGTAAGACACGGCTATGAAAAATATACTTAAAACATCCGTTCTTGCCGCTAGCCTTGGTGTTAGCTTGTGTTTTGCTGTGCCTGCTTTGGCACAAAGCATGCCTGCCGCTATGGATTTTGGCCCGCGTGAGAGCTTAACGATTGTATCCAACGGCACGTCTCATGCTTTTAATATTGAAGTTGCTGATACCCAAGCCGAATTATCTCGGGGTATGATGTACCGAGACGTTGTCGCGCCCAATGAAGGCATGTTATTTGAATTTGGTGATGAGCGTATTGCCAGTATCTGGATGAAAAACACCAGCGTATTCCTCGATGTGATTTTTGTTCGTGCAGACGGGCGGATATTGAAAATCGAACATTCTGCCAAACCATATTCCCTGCGTTCCATAACGTCGGAAGCGCCTGTGACAGCCGTGTTCGAAATCGCAGGCGGGCAGGCGAATGCTCTTGGCATACGCCCGGGTGATGTTGTGCAGCACAGCTATTTTTCTACGGCTCCATAAAGTAAAAAACCACGATATTTTCTGTTTTGAGGGCTTGCGTATTTATAATAAGCCGCTAAAAGCACCATCGGTTGCCTAGGTAGCCATATAGTCTTGTCAGGCAGACTTTAAACCCATTATTTCCGTCGGGGAGTAGCGCAGCCTGGTAGCGCATCTGTTTTGGGAACAGAGGGTCGCAGGTTCAAATCCTGTCTCCCCGACCATTTTTTGCGAAAACTAGACATTTAGGTTCAAAAGGCACGTGCTTTGGTGTGAAACTTACGGTTTTTGGTAAGTATTTCCTAACGCTGTTGTGGTTTATTGTCCGAAATGGGATTGGGAAACGCTTATGACACTGCAAAATTCAACTGCTGCAAAGAGTAACACAAAAATTATGCCGTTAAAACGTCCCGCAAAACAAGTTGAAGTTGGTCGCATTATGTCCGTTGGGTCATCCTCTGCGGTCATCTCTGTTAATAAATCAGTGATTCGCAACAATCAATTGCATTTGGTTGAGCTTGGTACTGTTTTGAAAATTTTGACCAATAGTTCACTTGTTGTGGCGATGGTGTCGACTTTGAAAGTCGGCGCGGTTGACGACGAAGGTATGCACGACGGCTGTATTGCCCATCTCAGTATTCTGGGTGAAATCTCTACCAATAAAACGACCAGACAAACTAAATTTTTCCGAGGCGTGCGGACATTTCCTGTGCTTAGCCAGCCCGTATTAACGATGAGTTCCAATGAGTTGGAGTTGATTTTTTCAACCGGGAGCGCCCCGAGCATCGCGGTTGGCCGTATGCAGCAGGACGACAATATCATTGCCCGGGTCAAGACTAATGACCTTCTGTCTAAACATTTTGCTATTATTGGCTCTACGGGTTCGGGTAAGTCTTGTACGGTTGCTTTGGTGCTGCAAGCCATATTAGACGAAAACCCCAATGCTCATGTGGTGTTGTTCGACCCGCACAATGAATATTCCCAAAGTTTTGGCGACCAAGCCAAAGTTATCGGGCAAGCCGATTTTGAACTCCCCATTTGGCTCTTTGATTTTGAGGAAACTGCGGAGCTTTTAACCTCAGAAATCCTCGATCATAAACGCGAGGAAGTGGATATTTTACAAGAGGTCATATTAAAGGCCAAACAACTCTATGACCGTTCCAAACAGGCTGGCTCCAACATTGGTGCCCAGTCAAAAATGGCGGACATCGAGAAAGACCTGCACCGGGCGGCAGCACATATTTCACTGGATTCGCCAGTGCCATACCGGATGCGTGATATTTTAAAATTGCTTGAGTATTATATGGGGCGGCTGGAAAATTCTGGTAATATCGGCCCCTATAAGCGCTTAACCCGGAAGATTAACAGCCTGATGGCCGACCCGCGCTATCAATTCGTGTTTAGGAACCAGGCCGCACCGCGCTCTATTCAGGAACTTACCGGCGAAATTTTCCGCATTCCTGTGGCGGGGAAACCAATATGTATCCTCGATTTTTCCGGTATCCCGGCGCAAACACTCAATATTGTTGTTTCTGTGGTCAGTCGGCTTGCCTTTGAACTTGCCATGTGGAGCCAGCGTAAAATCCCTATATTGCTGGTGTGTGAAGAAGCCCACAGATATATTCCTGCGGATGTGGAGAGCGGCTTTGCGGCCACCCGCCGTTCGATTTCCCGCATCGCCAAGGAGGGGCGTAAATACGGGGTTTCACTGGCGATTATTTCTCAAAGGCCGTCGGAATTGGAGCCGTCTACGCTTTCTCAATGTAGTACGATTTTCTCCATGCGGCTGGGTAATGAAAGGGACCAAAATTTCGTCCGTGCCGCTATTCCGGACGGGGCGGCGGATTTGCTCTCTTTCTTGCCATCGCTCGGTACAGCCGAAACCATGGTGTTCGGCGAAAGTGTAAACTTGCCCATGCGGGTGATCCTGAACACGCTAGCAGAAGACCGCAGACCCCATAGTTCCAGCGCGGAATTTACCGAACTATGGAGTTCTGGTGAAATATCTCCTGAATATATGAACGGTGTATTTGAAAGTTGGCGTACCAGAACCATGGGAGGGAAAGCTTCACAGACAAGACAAGCATTACAGCCCGTAAAAGCCAATCAAGTACAACAACCTGTAATTCCGGAGACGGCCACAAGCCAATTTAGGCAACAACACGCGCCAAAAGCGCCGGTAGATAACCAACCTGTACTCGGAACCTCGAATGAGAGGCTGACCGATGTTAAAAAAATGCTCAATAAGGCTTTTCATAGTAATATCTAATTATAGAATTTACAGAGCCAGAGTACGGATGTATGTTAATGGTTCAATCTATAAGGATTAATCATGTATTCTATTATTCGCCAACCAGCCCCTAGCACAGTCCAATCCGGTAGTTACGGCAATGACAAATGGGTCATCGAATTTCCAACGGAACACAAAGTTACTCTTGATCCGCTGACCGGGAATGCGGGTAGTTCCGACATGATGCGCTCTGTACACCTAAGCTTTGATAGCAAAGAAGACGCCGTAGCTTATGCTAAAGCTAACAACATCGCTTTTCAAGTGATAGAGCGCCCCAAGCACGAACCAAGAGGTCGGTCATACGGTGAAAATTTTGATTTTGACCGTAAATTCCCGTGGACACATTAGATACCCATTTAATTATGGACACACCAAGGCTCAGGCCATATACACCCGCAAACGGTTCCGTAGCTCAACCGGATAGAGCACCTGCCTTCTAAGCAGGGGGTTGTAGGTTCGAGTCCTACCGGAATCGCCATTTTTATATTTTTTAGCTTAGGCTAACAAGCCAAGGGAATGTTGCCAGTCTGCTTTCATGTCATCCAAGTCTTCTAGGCCGCAGGAAACGCGGATGAGCGGGCCATCGAATTTCGGGTCGTGATTGCGGGTGAGTTGTGGGTCACAGTGAATGACCAGACTTTCAAAGCCGCCGAACGAGAAGCCTTTGGCGAACAATTTTAACTGGTCGAGCAGGGCGAGGACTTCGGTCTCTGGGCATGGTTTTAGCACAATGCTGAACAGGCAAGACGCCCCCGTAAAGTCGCGCTGCCACATAGCGTGATCGGGGTGGGATTTCAGGGCAGGGTGGACGGCGCGCAGGACTTTGTCGTGGGCTTCTAGCCATGTGGCCAGAGCGACCGCCGATTTTGATTGCTGTTCAAAGCGCGTCACAACTGTGCGAAAGCCGCGCAAAATCTGGTAGGTGTCGTCGGGGGAGGTTGAATTGCCAAAGGCCATGGCGGTCGCCGCGACTTTCTTTGCCATAGATTTTGTCCGCGAAACCACGGCACCAAATAAAATATCGCCGTGGCCGCTAAAGAATTTGGTGGCGGAATGCACGGCAATGTCTGCGCCCATATCTAGCGGCGCATAGACCAGCCCCGCCGACCATGTGTTGTCGACGATGGTGACAATGTCGCGGGCTTTGGCGGCCTTGACAATCGCGGGCAAGTCCTGAATTTCCATGCTCAGAGAACCGGGGCTTTCTAGCAATATACAGCTCGTATTCTCACGGATTAGCGCCTCTATGCCCGCGCCGATACCCGGCGGGTAATACTCTGTTTCCACACCGAATTTAGTCAGTTGCGTATTGCAAAAATGCCGAACCGGGCCGTAAGTGCTGTCGGTGACCAAAATATGATCGCCAGCCTTAACATTGGCTAAAATGGACGCAGTATTGGCGGCTAGCCCGCACGGGGTCAGGGTCGTGCCTGCACCGTTTTCCAGGGCGCAAAAAGCTTCGCTTAAGGCATCATGAACCGGAGAACCGTGGCGGCCATATATCCGGTGCCCGCCATTATAAAGATCGTCGGCTTTATCAAATAACAGCGTAGACGCGCGGATAATCGGCGGATTGACACTTGTGCCAACGCCGACTTTGGGGCGGCCTAAATGGGCGAATTTTGTCGCGTCTTTCATATCATTCCATCCAGTCAGCTATGGGTAGGCCTTTCTGGCGCAAAAACTCCGGATTGTAAATCTTGGATTGATAGCGCCCACCGTAATCGCACAGCATTGTCACAATAGTATGCCCCGGCCCCATATCTTTGGCCATGGCAATTGCGCCCGCAATATTGATACCGGACGACCCGCCAAGGCACATGCCTTCGTCCTTGGTCAAGTCGAACAAGATGTTGAGCGCATCCGCATCATCTATACGGTAAGCACGGTCGACGACGATGCCCGCAAGATTATCGGTAATCCGCCCTTGGCCGATGCCCTCAGTGACAGATCCGCCTTCGCTCTCCAAAACGCCGTCTTTATAAAATGAATACAGTTTGGAGCCGCCCGGATCTGCTATACCAATTTGAACGTCTGGGTTCATATCTTTGAGTGCCAAAGAAACGCCGCCGAGCGTGCCGCCAGAACCGACGGCACAAATAAACCCGTCGACTTTACCGTCCGTTTGCGCGTAAATTTCCGGAGCCGTTGTCTGGATATGGGCATCCCGGTTGGCGGTATTGTCAAATTGATTGGCCCACACCGCCCCCAATTCTTCGGCCAGCCGCCCGGAATAGCGCACATAATTATCCGGATTGGAATAGGGCACGGCGTCAACTTCGATAAGCTCTGCGCCGGCCAACCGAATAGCGTCTTTCTTCTCTTGAGACTGACTGCGCGGTATAACGATTTTGCAAGTATATCCAAGCGCCGCGCACACCATAGCCAGTCCAATGCCCGTATTGCCCGCCGTACCCTCAACCACAATACCGCCGGGTTTCAATGTTCCCGCAGCTTCAGCAGCACGAATAATCGACAAAGCCGCCCGGTCTTTCACAGACTGCCCGGGGTTCAAAAACTCGGCCTTTCCGAAGATTTCACACCCGGTGATTTCGGACGCTCTGTTTAGGCGGATGAGCGGCGTATTGCCAATGAGGTCGATGATAGATTGTGCGGTCATGGTGTCTCTCCTTAAACCAACAGGTATGACGTTCCCCGCCCGCGTTCAAGTGTATAAATATCCGCTCACTAAAGTTTGATGCGAAATTTTCACTTTGCAAAGCCGTAAGCTTAGCCCATATGTAGGGCAGGAGATTTATATGACTGAAATGAATGCGACGATACGTTTGAAGACACCCGGCGGCGGGACTTACGAAATTGGTAATGACAAACCTTTGACGATTTTTGCCGGGCCTTGCGCTATGGAGAGCCGTGAACATGCGCTTGAGACTGCGGGTATGCTCAAGGAGATTGCGGACAATGTCGGGGTTAACCTGGTTTATAAGTCGTCCTACGACAAAGCCAACCGCACCAGTATTCATTCACCGCGCGGGATTGGTATTGATGCGGCATTGCCGATATTTGCCGAAATTAAAGAGAGCATTGGTCTGCCAATAATCACAGATGTGCATACGGCGGAACAGTGCGCCCGTGTCGGCGAGATTGCGGATATATTGCAAATTCCTGCGTTTTTGTGTCGCCAAACCGATTTGTTGGTAGCGGCGGCTGAGACGGGACAGGTCATTAATGTCAAGAAAGGGCAATTCCTCGCCCCGTGGGATATGAAAAATGTCCTGAATAAATTGGTCGAAGCAGGTAATCCCAATATTATGGCTTGCGAGCGCGGGGCTAGTTTTGGCTATAATACTTTGGTGACCGATTTTAGAGCTTTGCCGACCCTCAAGAGCTTTGGTGGGCCGGTGGTGTTCGACGCAACCCATTCCGTGCAACAGCCCGGCGGGCAGGGCGGTACGTCTGGTGGTCAGCGGGAGTTTGTCCCGACCTTGGCACGGGCGGCGGCGGCCATAGGCGTGGCGGCTTTATTTATGGAAACCCATCCCGACCCCATGAGCGCACCTTCCGACGGCCCGAATATGATACCCACAGGTGAATTTGAAGCCCTCCTTAACGATATAATGGCCTTTGACCGCCTTAGTAAGTCTATGTAAGTTATTGTTTTAACGGCTTTAACGGTAAAGTAACTGGGCTATCTTCTACCTCGATAGTTTCTAGTTCCAGCAAGGGGGCGCGTTTGGGCAATATGTCTTTGTCGATTAAATATTGCACCCGTCTGGCTGCATCTATGCGTAAATCCTCATAGAATAAATTAGACGGTAAGGTGCGGTATTTTCCGCCGAATCGGCTCGGCCGGCGCAAGGCTTTTTGTTTGGGTTTATCCAAAAGCAAAACGCCGTCCTGACATTGCGCTCCGGTCTGGTGCGGCATAGGTACGGGCATGGTATCAAATCCAAACCCTTCAGCCGCCACGCCGCCAAGGTGAAGCCTTGCGGGCGCATAGTCGCTATCCGTTGTCCAAAGCAGTGGGTTAACACATAAAAGCGGGCGCCCACTCACAGCTTGCATGCCAGCCGCATCCCAAACCAGAGTGCGATCGACGAATCTTTGAACGCGTTTTTTCTCTTTTGGCTCAAACGCTCCGAAAGCTACAACACAATTCGTATCTTGTTTGCGTGCGCAAGGCTTTATGAGGGATAGTTTTTCGAGCAAAAATGGATGGTCAATGACATAGGCTACAGCCAGTTTATTGATGCGGGATTCGTCTTGGAAAAACTCATTCAATAACCGTTTTACATGCAGGCCACCTTGGCCATACCCTACCAAAACAATTGGCCGCTCCGGTGGGTTTTCGGCTAAAAATACTTCGAATGCTCGCCGCACATCATTATATGCAAACTGCATAGCGAGTAAGGAATCGTCACGGTTGTTGAGGAATGTATAGAGGGCAGCTTGGCGATATTGCGGTGCATAAACCCGCCCCGATGATGTATAGGGGAGTACATAATTTGGCAAAACAACGCGCTTGAAATTATCGGCTAGTTTTTTGGAACTAGTGGGTGCATTCCAATGGGTACGCCCCAAAAATATAGTTGGTGAAACAACAAATATATCTCCGCCGGGTATATTAATAGGGTCAATATCCGTATCGGGTCTAATAAGCCAAGCCGTATTCACAGTATAATCTGGCGCAGGTGGCATTGCCATAGTTTGAAACGGCTCACCGGGGTCGTAAATAGAGCGAAACAAGTCATCCCGATAAAACCATGATGCGAATATCAGCAGCAAGGCAAAGAACCCCATAAGCACGCTGATAATGATGCGAATATGTATATACCCTAATTTGGCCAAATTTCACCTTTATCACGAAATTGCTATTTACTGAATCGCTTAAACAAGCTTACAACAGCATACATCAATACGAAAGCAATCAAAATGACAAAACCGCCATCTGAACACCCAGCTAAAAAGCACCATTTTTTTGCGTCTTTGCGCAATAGTTTTTTCACGGGCGTCGTTGTGGCTCTGCCTATTGGTATCACAATCTGGCTAATCACATGGTTTGTCAATATCGTTGATACTAGGGTCAAGCCGCTCATCCCGTCACATTATGTACCGGAATGGATTGTAGCACTTCCGGGGCTGGGGATTATCATATCAGTTGTCGCACTTTGGCTATTGGGGGCGATTGCGACCAATTTCTTTGGTAGCCGTTTGTTACGGTTCGGGGAAAACTTAGTGTCGCGGGTGCCGCTTGTGCGGAATATCTACAAAACCCTGAAACAAATCGTCCAGACAATGGCGAACCAAAAGGATCAGGCTTTCAAGGAAGTTTGCTTATTGGAGTATCCGCGCAAAGGCTTGTGGGCGATTGGGTTTATCACGTCTGATCTTAAGGGGGCGCCTGAAAAACATTTAAAGGACGGTTATGTGTGTGTATTTGTGCCGACAACCCCCAATCCAACATCCGGGTTTTTGTTGTTCGTCAAACGTACGGATTTAAAAGTACTGGATATGACACCGGAAGAGGGTGCCAAAATGATTATCTCCGGCGGGATGGTTACAAGCGATGAAGACATAAAGAAGCTCGAAGGCCCCACGCCTTCGATGTGATCTAACTGTATCAACATCACCCAGACTGCATCAATTTCACGCCGACATCTTGCTCAAATAAATACAGCAAATTTAGCACTGCCTTACCCCGTTCACTAGCTAAATTCGGGTCTGTAGCTGCGAAATGTCGCGCATCTGTGACGGCGGTCTCCAGCAAGGCTTTGTGCTTATCCAAGTTTGCCAGCTTATAGGCAGGCATTCCGCTTTGACGGGCGCCGAGCAGATCGCCTGAACCGCGCAGGTTCCAGTCTTCTTCGGCGATGAGAAACCCGTCCTCGGTCT
>JAKIUV010000085.1 GCA_021647375.1 Robiginitomaculum sp. | reverse complement strand
ACAAAGGTAAGAAAGAAACTAATGTGATAAAGGGGCCAATTGGCCCCTTTATCACATCATTTAAGCACAGCGTACTGGTAGACTTTTACGCCGCCACATGGCCTGATTTTACTCCGCCCTTGACACAGCAAATTGCTTTCGACTGCGACAGCCTGCTAAGCCTGCAATGTGTGAGTAGAGCCAATATTAAAAATTATTCTATATTATGGCGAAATGGGGTATATGAAAAGGGAGTTTTGAAAGGAACAATTATGAGCAAAAAGCCCTCCCAGGTAGGTCTACGGCAAGCTAATAAACTAATTGGTATGAAATATGATAAACGGATAGATTTTATTGCAGCTGGCCTACCACTGATCTTGGAGCATGCCCAAAAACTATATTCTGATGGAGCCAGATTATCAGATTCCCCATCAAGTGCCCAAATACTTATTAACGGTGCAAAAGAAGAGGCTGCGAAAATCCTCATCCTTATGGATGTTGTCCGATGCCCTAAAAAACGAATTGCCCGAGATATTAAATCTCTAATGAAATGGTTTTACGATCATCTATCAAGATTAATATATGCGGACTGTGTTTATTGGAAACCACAAAATGTCCCTGAATTGAAAACATATATCAGGAACCATAGAAAAACACATTACTTGGACGGTAATATGGGGGAATATATCTTCCCCAATATGCCACTTTATGAGCGTGAGGCACAGCTTTATGTTGATGTGGCCGTTCTAGAGATCGAAGATGCCGTTTGGGTTAGCCCCCTTCACGATAAATTCACCCCTTCTAATCAAAAGCCCTCATCTCTTATACTTGCAGAAGCTCTTAGTGGCTTTGGCCTATTCGCACCCAAAAGTTTAAAAATTATCGCTGAAATTTGGAATAATGTGGACTTTAAAGGAGACGAGCCCATCGGGCGGCAAAGTGATTGGAATGAAATGCAAAAACAACAAATAGGATATGGTGAATCCGTGGCTTTAATGAAGCAGTTGTTTCAACGCATACAAGCAGAAAAACTTTGCGAAGTTGTTAACATGCAGGATCACATTAGTTCCATTTTTCAACATTGGCAGTTTCCTCTATACGACTTTGACTTATCTCCAATTATTATTACGCACGAAGAGCTAAAAGATGAGCAAGATGCTATGCAGGCGCAAGAAATTGGATATTAAATGCGCATAAGCCACTACACTTCACACCTTCGGTTTCGTTAGGGTGGATTTTCGTAATATGGCCCTTCTAAATTTAGAGGCTTGCAAAACGGCGCTCATCAATCTTGAGACCTTTTTGTAATTTACCAAAAGTGTTTTTATCATCTCTAGGCTTATTGGATCGACGGTGCAGTGACCAGAGTGAACGCGGCGGGCGATTTGGTTCAAATTATTGCCTATAGCTGACAGTTCTCTTCGGAGCTTATATATTTCAGAAAGCTCGTCGCCAAAAAATGTAGGGCCGTGGAAAACGGCTTCTCGGACAAGCCGCCTGACAATCACGCTTGCGGAAACGCCGCGCTGTTCGGCTAGTTTATACAGAGCAGCTTTTTCTGCGGGATTGAACCTAAATGATAATGAAACCGTCTTGCTCATGTTGTTCCCCCAATACCAAAGAGAGAGGAGGCAGGAAAACGTAGTTTCGGCATTTTGTTGCACACAATGCGTATCCTGCCTCTCTCTTCTATAACAAATCTTAAAACACACAAACAAACCGTTTTCTTGGAGATAAAAAACAACGCATTTTGCTTTGCTTCTTGATTGCTGCAACTTTTCATTATGAAACTCCTCCTGTCGCTAACGTAGGCTTTGGCGGCCAACGACGAGCATCAACAAACTTCCCAAATCCTTCGAGCCTCTTCCCTGCCGCAGGAGAGTATTTCAAGCTTATATACTCGACCCACCCTTGCCATTCAGGTCTATCGGGCGTGAATATAAACTTACCATCGGGACTTATCTCGGGGCCGCTAGCGAGGTCTTCAAATTGGCGTTGTTTCAAATACGGAATCATCAAAGCCATATTTTTTTGCGCCTTGGTAAGCCGTCGAAAGCGCTTAGCTTGCTGAACAGCCTGGGCTTGATCGTTGGATGAAAGGCGGTCGTAGGCCCACTTAGCGGCTTTCAGTTTTTGCGGTCGCTCGGCACGGGGCCAATCATCCCATAATTTTTCAAAACCCGCCTCCCCGCGCTCTCGCGCGCCCGAGGATGGTTCTTCTAATGGTTCTATGACGGGTTCTATGCCCGGCACCTCCTGCCTATAGGTTCGGCGAGAGCTGCCGTTAGGTTCGGAGCCATTTGCCGCTTGATTAGGCCTAGCGGCAGAATCTGCCGCTAGGTTATTTTCGCTTGGCGCGGCAGTCCTTGTGAGGTTCAAAACCATATGATCAGATGTTCTCGACCCGTCAGAACGATGGCGACGACTACGCGTGATGAAACCTTGCGCCTCTAGCTTCTTAAGCCATTCCCTTGTTGAACGCTCACTAAGCTCTGCTTCTTTGCAAATTGTTTTCTGTGACGGCCAGCACTGGCCTTTTTCATTTGCGTAATTGGCCAGACAGATAAGAACAACCTTACCTGTGGGCGAACCTACCTTTTGCGAAATAGCCCATGCAACAGCTTGAATACTCATAGCCCAAGCCCCCAGCCAAAATAGTTGTGTACGGGTTTTGTACGAGAATGCTCAAATAGCCACATGCATTTTCGTGCAAAACGGTGCAATGCGTGACTAGCTGTAAAGCGCCATGCCACATAAACTATTGTTTTTATTGGTAAAACTGGCGCACCCGACAGGATTTGAACCTGTGACCTCTGCCTTCGGAGTTTGCACGTTTCTGTTTACCGATAAGTCACCAGAAGTCCCGCAAAGTCACTAAACTACTGATATTATTACTTTATTTATTTTCACGAATGTGATAGCATCACTGCAGTACCCGGGAAATCACAAGCCCGTGCTACCCCGGTGCTACCCCAGACCATTTTGGGGCAAACCTAAGAAAGGTGTTTTTGCAGAGATTTGAGCATGAGAAAAACTATTAGATTAACTGAACGCGTTGTTAAAGATTTTGAAGCCAATGGTAAAGACCATACTTATTGGGACAGTATAGTTTCTGGTTTTGGTGTGCGGGTTAGGCCGAGCGGCTCTAAAAGTTTCATCGTTTATTTTCGAATTGGTGAAGGACGCAGCGGGACGCAAAAGAAAGTCACACTTGGCTCTTGTTCTAAAATGCAAGTAGAGGCGGCGCGTAAGGCGGCTCTCTCTTTAATCTCAAAGGTCAATCTTGGCGAAGACCCGACTGCAAAGCCAAAGGAAGCCGAAGAAATCAACGGGGTCACAATCGCAGAGCTTTGCGCCGAATGGCTTGAGGATGATGGCAAGCGCTCTCGTATGCGCGGCAAGCGATATGGGGAATTGCGCGACCCTAAAAACGTAGCCTTAGATAAAGGCAGAATTTTACGGCACATTGATCCTCTCATTGGAAAAATTCGCGTCATAGATTTAACCCCGAAAAATATCCGAAAAATGCGTGACGGTATTGCCTCTGGTAAAACCGCTGTAAGAGTGAAAACCAAAAAACACGGCCTAGCGATTGTCAAAGGCGGTGAAGGGACAGCGGCGCGCACCGTGCGGATTTTATCGACCATTCTTAGCTATGCAATCCGCGAGGAAATCATAGATAAAAACCCAGCAACCATGCTTGCCAAAACGCCAATCAATTACCGCGAACGCTATTTATCACAAGACGAACTCAACAGGCTGCATGTCGCCCTCAATGAAGAGGAATCAGAGCACGGGCACAAACACGGCATCACAGTTATCCGTTTGCTGCTTATGACCGGTTGCCGAAAATCAGAAATCGAAAAACTCCAATGGTCAGAGATAGATTTGGAACGCGGCTTCTTTTATTTCAGGAAAAGTAAGACAGGTGCCAAAGTCATACCAATGGCAAAACCCGCTCGTGACATTCTAAGAGAATATCCCCGTGAGCCAGGATCAGAATATGTGTTCGCCGCCAACAAAGACCGCATAAGTACCAAGGGTGGAGACAGACCTTATGTAGGCACGCCGGGCATTTGGCTAAAAATACGAAAGCGAGCAGGCATTACAGATGTTCGCCTACACGACCTGCGCCACACTTTCGCCAGCATGGCTGCCGCCAAAGGCCTAAGTCTCCCCATGATCGGCGCCCTACTAGGCCACTCCCAACCCTCGACAACGGCAAGGTACGCGCATCTTGCCAACCAGTCCTTGCAAGATGCATCCGAGTTGGTGTCTGCGGCGCTTGAGGATGCTTTTGCTCCGGGACGATAGGCTCGCTTCCTTAAATCAACTTAGAAATACAATTGATTAAATGCCGCTACTCTTTAGGTTGTGTGTGTGAGGGCAGTGAGTCGATGTGGGTAGCAAATAAAATTTAAACTGGGTTTTGGGCATTTTATGAAAGTCATTAACAATACAAGTGAGCTTTTGGGCGATGATTTAAAGGCGCAATTAAAGTCTGGTTCAAAGCTAAAGATTGCTGCGTCTTGTTTTTCGATTTATGCCTTTGAAGCCCTGCGTAAAGAACTTGGGCGAATTGATAGCCTTGAATTCATATTCACTGAGCCAACCTTTGTGCCTAGCCAGCACTCCGACAAAATGCGTAAAGAGCGGCGGGAGTTTGAAATCCCTAGGATAGAGCGCGAACGTAGTTTCTTTGGTACAGATTTTGAGCTTAGCCTAAGAAATAAATTAACACAGCGCGCCATAGCGAAAGAGTGCGCAAGTTGGATACGGGAGAACGCCAGGTTCAAATCCAATCGGGGAACAGCGCCGATGCAGCAATTTGCTTGCGTGCAATCTAATACGGCTGAAACTGCTTATATGCCGCTTCATGGTTTCACGGCGGTTGATTTGGGATACCAAAAAGGCAATGCAGTTTCCAATTTTGTTAATCGGCTGGATGAGCCCACAATGACAAAAACCTACATGGATTTGTTTGAAGAAATTTGGCGAGACCCGGAGCGACTCGAAGATGTCACCGATGCTCTTTGTGAGCATATCACAGCAGTTTACCAAGAAAACTCACCAGAGCGAGTTTACTTTCTCATGCTCTACAATATTTTTAATGAGTTTTTAGAAGACTTAAATGAAGATGTCTTGCCCAATGACCTAACGGGTTATCAAGACACGCAAATTTGGAATACGCTTTATCAATTCCAAAAAGACGCAGCGACCGGGCTTATCAATAAGCTGGAAACCTATAATGGCTGCATATTGGCCGATAGCGTGGGTCTTGGCAAAACTTTCACGGCTATAGCAGTGATTAAATATTACGAGCTTCGCAATAAATCAGTATTGGTGCTCGCCCCAAAAAAACTTGCGGATAATTGGCTGACCTATAACCGCAATCTCAAAACCAATTTATTCGCGGGTGACCGTTTAAATTATGATGTGCTTTGTCACACGGACTTACAGCGCACGAGCGGCGAGAGTTTTGGGACAGCGCTCAATCAAATCAACTGGGGCAATTATGATTTAGTGGTGATTGACGAGTCGCATAATTTTAGAAATAGCGAGGTGTTTGAGGGCAAGGAAACGCGCTATCAAAAACTGATGAACGATGTTGTGAAGGCAGGCGTTAAAACCAAAGTATTGATGCTCTCTGCTACGCCCGTCAATAACCGCTTTAGTGATCTGAAAAGCCAACTCGCACTTGCCTATGAAGGTACGCCAGACATACTCAACCAAAAACTCAAAACCACGAAAAGCATTGATGTGATTTTCAAGCGCGCCCAAGCCGTGTTTAATGCTTGGTCTAAACTCCCAGCGGAGGAGCGCACGGCAAGCGCAATTCTCGACGCGCTCGATTTTGATTTTTTTGAGCTTCTCGATAGCGTCACAATCGCCCGGTCGCGCAAGCACATCACAAATTACTATGAC
The DNA here is from genome assembly GCA_021647375.1 of Robiginitomaculum sp. Taxonomy (GTDB): domain Bacteria; phylum Pseudomonadota; class Alphaproteobacteria; order Caulobacterales; family Maricaulaceae; genus Robiginitomaculum_A. Next base: position 5,231 of record JAKIUV010000085.1, on the reverse strand, counting down.
ATATCTGAAATCGGTAATTTTCCTCACAGACTGAAACCGATTTCGCACCATTGCAAGCTAACCAACATGCAAGACGTGCCGAGTTTTAATGATATTTATTCTGACCTCACCCAGCTTAAACTTTGCGTATATGCGCCCCTCAGTTATGTTCTGCCCAGCCGTATCACGAAATACGAGGAAATGTATGATACGGAGGTTAAGGGCGGCAAGAGCCGGTTCAGACAAAAAGACCGTGAATTTGCCCTGCAAGGCCTGATGACAACAAATCTGCTTAAACGGCTGGAAAGCTCCATAGAGGCTTTCCGCATTACCCTTGGCAAGTTACAGAGCAATCACGAAGCCACGCTTGCCAAAATTGAGAAATTTGAAAGCTCTGGCGTAGATGCAGGATTATCTGACCTGGCAGAAGCGTTTGAAAACGCGGACGCTGATGATGGCTTCATGCCTGATATTGATGACCAAACTATTGGTGGAAAGACCAAAATTGATTTGGCGGATATGGATTTACCATCATGGAAACATGACCTTAGTGCCGACCTGATTATAATAGCCGCACTCCTAGCCGAGATGAAGAAAATTCTGCCGCCAGACGATTTCAAGCTCCAACATCTACTCGCACAAATTGACGAAAAAGTTAGCAATCCATTTAATGCAGGTAATAAGAAAATCCTGATCTTCACGGCGTTCGCGGACACGGCCAATTATCTCTATAAACATATATCCGCGCGCGCGCAGCAAAAGCACGGCCTGCATACGGCTTGCGTTTCGGGCAGTGCCAAGCAAACCACTCTGGACAAACATTACGATTTCCAGTCCATCCTGACTTTGTTCTCGCCAATATCCAAACACAAAGATCAAATCATGCCGGACGAACCCGAAGGCATTGATATCCTCATCGGCACGGACTGCATATCCGAGGGGCAAAACCTGCAAGACTGCGACATTGTTATCAATTACGATATTCACTGGAACCCTGTGCGGATTATCCAAAGGTTTGGACGCGTTGACCGTATCGGCTCGACCAATAATGATATTCAACTGGTCAATTACTGGCCGGATATTTCGCTGGACGAGTATATCAATCTCAAAGAACGGGTCGAGAGCCGCATGGTGATTGCCGACATGGCGGCTACGGGGGACGACAATGTCCTGTCGGGCAAGGCCAATGATATGTCCTACCGCAAAGAGCAGTTAAAGCGTATGCAAAGCGAAGTGATTGAGATGGAAGATGTCAAAGCCGGCATATCTATCACCGACCTTGGCCTAAACGATTTTCGCATGGATTTAGTCAATTATATGGAGGGCGGCGGCGCGGTGAAAAACATGCCGAACGGACTGCACGCCGTTGTCGCGGCCAATCCCGATATTGGGCTAGAACCCGGCATAATTTTTACGCTTAAAAACGTCAAAGCCGGTGCGGAAATAAACCAGAACAACCGCTTGCACCCGTTCTATCTTGTTTATGTGGGCGGCGACGGCGATATTTTAACCGACCATACCAAGGTCAAGCATTTGCTCGACTTAGCGCGCTCGGCCTGCAAGGGGCAGGACAAACCGCTGACCGAGTTGTGTAAATCTTTTAACGCGGAGACCTTGGACGGGCGCAAAATGGAGACTTATTCAAACCTACTTAGTGATGCCATTCACTCCATGATCCATGTTCAGGAAGAAGGCGACGTAGATAGCCTGTTTGATTTTAATTACCCAACAAGTGAAAGCGGCCCCATTAAACAAACCACCGCCCTGGTCGATACCATAGCCGGGATAGATGATTTTGAGCTGATCGCGTTTTTGGTGGTGCGGTGATTGCCTTGTTTGCATATCCCAAGCCTTGTGAATTTGGTCGCATAGTCTCAAAGGCCAAGATATTCGCCAGTGCCAAGCCCAATGCGGCCATGCGCGAAAAATTCACAGAGCAAATCACGCAAATCCGTTGGAGCCATAAGCTCTACGAAAAAGGCCTGAACCTAGCGGGCAGTGCCAATGTCCCCGAAATACAGATATTCACCATTGCCCTAAAAACCAAAGACTATGATGAGAACATCCTTAGGCATATCGACAAGGCCATTGGCTACCCGATAATTTTTGAACTTAGATATAAGGATGAAATCAATATGGCTGCGGCTTATAAACGCCCACCTGAAACGGGCAGTGGAAAATGGATTATCGGTGATTATTACAGGGGCGGTTGGCAGCAGGCAGATGCAGAGCGCCTAACGCTCCCCACAGCGCTAAATCTCGAAGCTCTTTACGGTCATATGATACGCGCCCTTATGCCTGTGCCTGCGCGAGCGGGCGAGAGCCTGTCCGCGCAAGCCGAACGCATTGCGGCCATAAGAACGCAAAAAAAGACGTGTCAAAATTTGAAATCCAAAGTAAACAAAGAAAAACAATTCAACCGCCGCGTTGAATTTAATCAAAAACTAAAAGCCGCCAAGAATATTTTGGCGGCTTTAGTGGGAGAGTAATGTGCACGAGTCTGCAAAAAAATGGAAATCTATTGACGAGCAGGTCGCAATCCTTCGCGGGCGCGGCATGATTATTGATGATGAAGCCCAAGCGGCACACTTTCTGGGGCGTGTTGGCTATTACCGCCTCAGCGGATATTGGTATCCGTTTCGTGCGTTTAACGATGATAAAACCCGCTCGGACAAGTTTCTCAAAGGCAGCCGTTTTGCAGACGTGATTGCGCTTTATTTGTTTGACCGCAAACTCCGCCTACTCGCTCTTGATGCTATCGAGCGTATTGAACTGGCCATTCAAGTTGAAATCGCGCATTTGTTAGGACAACGCGACACATTTGCCCATGAAAACCCCGATGAACTACACGGTGAATTTGCCAAGAAACCCCGCCGGGGCGGACACACCAATCACTATTACTGGCTTGAGGGCTACCACGCCCTTGTCAAACGCAGTCGGCGCAAACCATTTGTAGCGCATAATTTGGACACTTATGGTAGGCTTCCTATTTGGGTCGCGATTGAGGTGTTTGATTTCGGCACTTTATCCAAGCTTTATGCTGGTATGAAAATTAATGACAAAATTACTATCGAAAGGCAGTTTGGCCTCAATGAAGGCAAGCATTTGCAGACATGGTTGCGTGGTTTGAACTTTATCCGCAATACGGCGGCGCATCAAAGCCGTTTGTGGAATTGCAACATGCTTGAGCGGGCGCATATTCCCGGAAATAAACTTCAACTTAATCAGCTAGTAAATTCGCGTCCTTTTCTATATTTCTGCATCATGCAGACAATAATGCAGGTTGTTTGCCCTGATTCGAATTGGGGAAAACGGTTCACTGATTTAATGGGTAATTTCCCAAATGTAGACAACGGCGCTGTTAAACTAAGTGATATGGGGGTTATAGATGGCTGGGAAAAATGGGCAATGTGGAGATGATTGTCGTTTCCACAAAAGAGAACCGGCGCGTACAAAATCCCTAGGGAAAGTGAAGAGGCGCCGGGCATATTGCCTATAATATATGTTAATAAGTGTTAAAAGTCAATTAAAATCATACACCAAAAGTGGATCAAGACGAGCGGGACATAAAATGACGATTGAAAAAATGGATTTGAAAACGCCGGATATTACGGACGGGAATGTGGCGCGGATTGCGGAGTTGTTTCCGAATGTTGTTACTGAGGGGCGGGACGCGGACGGGAAGCTTGTGCGTGTGGTGGATTTTGATGCGCTGCGGCAGGAGTTGTCGGATAGTATTGTTGACGGGCCGCAGGAGCGGTATCGGCTTGATTGGCCGGGTAAGCGCGCCGCTATGCTCGCCGCCAATACGCCGATTACCAAGACTTTGCGACCTGTAGGGAGGAGAGCGTGGATTTTGATAGCACCAAAAACCTGTTTATCGAGGGCGATAATCTTGACGCGCTAAAGTTGCTGCAAGAAACCTATCTCGGTAAGGTCAAAATGATCTATATCGACCCGCCCTATAATACGGGTAAGGATTTTATCTATAAGGATAATTTCACCGCCGATAAAACCGAATATATGGAAGATAGCGGGCAGATAGACGCGGACGGCGGCAAGCTCGTCGCCAACCCAGACAGCAATGGCCGCTACCACTCCGACTGGCTCTCTATGATGTATCCCCGCTTGAAGCTAGCGCGGAATTTGTTGCGGGATGATGGGGTTATATTTATTAGTATTGGCGAAGAGGAAATAGAGAACCTAAAAACCCTTTGCGATACTATCTTTGGAGAGCAAAATTTTAGAAATTCGTTTATTTTGCGGCGATATGATAAAAATATAAACCGGCAATTTATGGATGAAGGGTTGAAGTCCTTTAACACGGGGTTTGAATATATTCTTTGTTATGCTCGTAGTAGCGGGTTCTCCTTTTCACCAATTTACAAAGAGGCATCGGATAAGAGGAAAACATCGGGATATTGGAAGGGTTTTTGGAATGATGCTGACCGCCCTACAATGCGGTATGATGTTTTAGGTTTTGAGCCAACAACGGGGCAATGGAAATGGTCTAAAGCAAAAGCATTGGAAGGCGTGGAAAACTATAAAACATATATTGAAGAGTTTAGTGATACCATTTCTATTGAAAAATACTGGAAACAAAATGGAGAAAAGTTAAAATTTATTCGCCGCAACCTTAATGGTAAAGGGAAAAATTTGGGCGTTGAACATTGGATTCCACCTAGCCAAGGAATACTACGAAATACGAATTGGTTGGACATACTCGCTTCAAAAAGCACCGATGCCGTTAAGGGGCTATTCGACTTTCCCAAAAACCCTGAAGCAATCCAAGTGATGTTACAGTCGCAATTTGGCAAAGATACTGTTGTACTGGACTTCTTTGCAGGATCAGGAACTACAGCAGAGGCAATTTTACAGCTAAACGCTCAAGATGGGGGCTCTCGCAAATGTATTTCAGTTCAACTGCCTGAGGCAGTTGATGAAAAAAGTGAAGTATTCAACGCTGGCTACTCAACAATCGCCGAAATATCCAAAGAACGCATCCGCCGTGCGGGCGCTAAAATCCTTGAGGACAACCCTGACCAAGTTGGCAAGCTTGACATTGGTTTCCGTGTTCTCAAAATCGACAGCTCGAATATGAATGATGTGTATTATGCGCCGGGGGATGTCAAGGGCGGAGTAAAATCAGGCCATGTGGCGGCGTAAAAGTCTACCAGTACGCTGTGCTTAAATGATGTGATAAAGGGGCCAATTGGCCCCTTTATCACATTAGTTTCTTTCTTACCTTTGTT
>JAKIUV010000084.1 GCA_021647375.1 Robiginitomaculum sp. | reverse complement strand
AAATGGACAATGCCAATTCACAATTGGAACTTGACCCTCTCGCAACTCGCCATATACTTCGACGGACGCTTAGATGAAATACTGGACATCTAAATGTTTAACCTGACACAGAATTTTGAACAGTCTCTCAGAAATAGTTTGCCATAAGCAAAACAATAATTACGGATTTTTATTTACATTTCTGTAGGCTATCACCCAAATCAAGGCTGATATGCATACTCCTATAATTGCATAATAAATTGCAGAGCGAAAAGCTATTTCCCATCCAAAAGGCGTTATACTTCCGTCAACCCACTGTTGTCCACCACTCCCATAATAGGATAAATTACCACTTGCTTTTCCTGTAAAAAAACCAGTTCCCATTGCAAGTATTATTGTGAACGGGATTAGAAACCCCGAAGCAATCGCATAAACCCAATGAGTTTTTTCTTTCCAATGAAGAAACATCCAAACAGGAACACCAAAAATGAATAAAGAAATCAGCCAAATAATATATGATGCAATTAATATTCGCACCCCTTTAGATACAGCCCATTCATTAAAATGTTCGCTTCCATTCACCTGATACAGATTAATCAAATAATCAATGGTGGTAACTGAACTGCCCAATAACGCTCCTAGTGCTAGCGCAAAAAGCAACCTGCCTAATGTGAGTCTAAAACTTTTATTCATTGTGACAGCTTACATAAAATTGACATGCTAACAAACATTTTTATTTTCTCCTCCACGTGCACCATTTTCTAATGTCATTACATTCAAACTGAGGATAACGCTTGACAATTATACAATATTCCTTACCTTATAATAAGGAATATTTCTTAGAGTAAGGACGCCGTCATGGAATCAACCCTAACCACCAAAGGCCAAATCACCCTGCCCAAAGCTTTGCGGGATGCCTTGCATTTGAAGACCGGAGACAAGGTTATTTTTGAACCTTTGGAGAGCGGCGGTTATGTTTTGAAGTCCCGGACACTGGACGTGCGCACCCTTAAGGGGTTTGGCTCTTATAAAGGTGCCAAGAAAAGCATTACAGATATGCAAGACGCCATCACCCAAAACGCGGCAAAATAGATGCCTGCCCCAAAATCATTTTCTCTCGATACGAATATCCTCGTGCGCTATATCATCCAAGACGACAAACTTCAAAGCACTAAAGCCGCATCTATTATCGAGAATTTAAAACCCGAAGCTCCGGCATTTATTTCTTGCATTGTCCTGTGCGAAATAAATTGGGTTTTGAAAACCGCCTACAAATTCTCAAAGGCGGATTGCGCCGAAGCTTTAAACCGTATCATGTCTGTCGCGGTTTTTGACATTGAAAATCTCGAAGCTTGCCTAGCCGCACTGCAACGCTTTCGCGCCGGGCAAGCGGATTTTTCTGACTATCTCATTAGGCAAATAGCGAAAGGAAAAGGTTATGACACGGTTCTTACCTTTGATAAAAAAGCATTAAAAAGCTCCGGTTTCGCAAGCCCGTAAACCTACCCCCCAGCCTTCTCAACCATCAAATAATAAACCTGCACCGCTTTCGCAAATGCCTCGACATTCATGCGCTCGTTCAGGCCGTGGATGCGGGCTATGTCGCTTGCGTCGAAGACGTAGGGAGCGAAGCGGTAGATGTCGTCTGTGTTGCGGGCGAAAAAGCGCGAGTCTGTGCCGCCGACCACCGTATTGGGGGCGACGAGGGCGTCGGGGAATGTTGCGTTGATGACCTCCTCTAGCCACAGATATGGACCCGTGCCGATTTGCGATACGGGGGACGGCTCGGAGCCGATATTATCGTTCATGCTGATCTCGATATTTTCGTCGTCCACCACCCGGCGCACATGCTCGGTGACGCTCTCTATGCTGTCGCGGCTATGGATGCGAAAATTGATATAGGCTACGGCCTCGCGCGGCAGGGCGTTTTCCTTAAAGCCCGCATCAATAATGGTCGGCGCGATGCTGGTGCCCATCATGGCGCGGGTTAAATCTACGCTGCGTAAATTGTTCTCGACCAAGGGGCCGAACAGCCACAGATTGGCAATAGCCATGCGCTGTTTGAACGGCATTCTGGGCGCAGTGGCGCGCAGCATCTCGGTCATAACCACGTCGCGGCCATTCTCGAAAGGACTGGCTTCGATCTTGGTGATGGCTTTGGCCAGAGCGCCAATGGCGGTATATTCCGGCGGAGTGGAGGAATGCCCGCCCCGCGCCTTGGCGGTCAGTTTCAAGGTCAAATAGCCTTTCTCCGCCACACCGATAGACGCCAGCAAGCCCGGTACGCCGCTCATGCCAGTGAGGATAGCCCCACCCTCGTCGATCACGGCATAGGGTTTAATACCCCGTGCTTCCAGCAATTTCGATATGGCATCCGCGCCCCGCCCCGCCACTTCTTCGTCGTGACCAAAGGCGAATATCAAAGTGCGTTTTGGCTTAAAGCCGCTGGCCGCCAAGCGGTCTGCACCCTCCAGCAAAGCTATCAGCGAGCCTTTATCATCAATCGCCCCGCGCCCGTAAACAAACCCGTCCGCAATCGTGCCGTCAAACGGCGGATAATCCCAACCCCCATCCGACATACTGGCAGGCACCACATCTTGGTGGGCGAGAAACACGATAGGCGCGAGGGCCCCATCACTGCCTTGCCAGACATTGAGCTGGGCATATTCCAGCACTTGCTCGGACTGCACCACCCCGTAGAAATTGGGGTATGTGGTTTTCAGCCAGGTTTGAAATTCAAGAAATAACGGCCAGTCCGTGTCTGCGCGGTTTTGCATGGTCACGGTTTTAAAGCGAATGGCCCGGGAGAGATTTGCCGCTGCTTGCGGTGCATCTACCTCAATAAGGTCTGCAAGCGGCACATCATTTTGCACCTGCTTACCAAGCGATACTGTACGCACCACGACAATAGCGACAGTGACAACAAGCGCAGCCAGTAATCCCAATAAAATCTTTTTCATAACCGTCTCCCTCAATCTATAGCCACAATACACATCTTGAATGAAATGGCCACTTTACATTTATCGGTACATTCCTTAAAACCGCGAAAATCGACAAGGATGTTATGTCAAACACGCATATATCACCCAGTGAAAGATCAAGGCTTGATACCCGCCATCTTCTCTCCATAGCGGATTTGCACCGCCCCGATATTGATTCCCTGCTCGACCTCGGCGAGACTTATCTGGATTTATCCGTGCAAAAAGACGCCCGCAATAATGTGCTGGCGGGCAAGACTTTGATCAATCTGTTTTTCGAAAACTCAACCCGCACAGAAAAATCGTTTGAACTGGCCGGGCGCAGGCTCGGCGCGGATGTGATCAATATGTCCATGGCCACAAGTAGCGCCTCCAAAGGCGAAACCTTGCTGGATACCGCCACCACTCTAAACGCCATGAACCCGGATCTGCTGGTCATACGCCACAGCGCGTCCGGAGCGCCTGCGCTTTTGTCGCAAAAAGTATCCTGCGCCGTTATCAATGCGGGCGACGGCGCCCATGAGCACCCGACCCAAGCCCTGTTGGATGCGCTGACACTACGCACACGGCTGGGCGGCGTTGACGGCCTGCGCATCGCCATTTGCGGCGATATTCTGCACTCGCGGGTGGCGCGCTCCAATGTGCAACTCCTCAATATTTTAGGGGCAGAAGTGCGCCTCATCGGGCCGCCGACCTTGATCCCTCTGGACGCAGATCAATGGGGTGTGGAAGTTTACCACGATATGCAGAGCGGTCTTAAAGGCTGTGATGTGGTCATGATGTTGCGCCTACAACTCGAACGCATGGGCGGAAGTTTTGTACCGTCCAAGCGCGAATATTTCCACTTTTACGGCCTCGACCAGAGAAAGCTGGAATACGCCGCGCCCGGCGCACTTGTCATGCACCCTGGCCCCATGAATAGGGGCGTAGAAATAAGCTCCGACATCGCCGACGACCCGGACATCAGCCTGATTACCAGACAAGTAGAAACCGGCGTCGCCATGCGCATGGCCATTTTGCATTTATTATCGCAAGGCGGAGGGGGCGCGGTATGAGTTTTACAATCATCATCCCATCCCCTCACCACGCTGTCGCGCACCTCTCCCTATGGGAGAGGTTAAGCCTACCTGTATTACAAAACATTTCTAATTGGGCGAAGATAGGCGAGCCAACGTCTCCTCTCCCATGGGGAGAGGAACAAGGTGAGGGGGTAAGATTTCAAATTAACAAATACGTTCTCGCTGCTCACAGGTGGAGGTATTGATGCCTAAATTAGCCATTAGCAATGCCCGCCTCATCGACCCCAAGAGCGGCTATGATAAGCGCGGTGATCTGCTGGTCGAGAATGGTGTGATTGTCGCATTTGGTACGGATCTGTTTGCCGAAGGTCTAAGCCCCGAAATTGAAAAGATTGATGCGGACGGTCTCATCCTGTGCCCCGGCCTTATTGATATGCGCGTGGTCACGGGCGAGCCGGGGGCAGAGCATAAAGAAACCCTCGCCAGCGCTGGACAGGCGGCAGCGGCGGGCGGTGTCACGTCCATGGTGGTCATGCCGCAAACCAATCCGGTCATCGACGATATATCCCTCGTGGATTTCATCAGACGCCGGGCGCGCGAAACCTCTCCGGTTAATGTATATGCGGCGGGGGCTTTAACCAAAAATCTGGACTGCACCGACATGACCGAGCTTGGCCTAATGAGCGAGGCGGGCGCGGTTATGTTTTCCAACGGCGACGCGCCCATAAGGGATGCGGGTTTAATGCGCCGGCTCATGGCCTATTCATCGGCCTTTAATGCCCTGATAGCCCACCGCCCTGTCGACCCTGATCTTTCCAAAAACGCCGTCGCCCATGAAAGCGATTTCTCGGCTCGGCTCGGCCTGACCGCCGCGCCCGCCACCTCCGAACGCATTATGGCCGAACGCGACATTGCTTTGGTCGAACTTACGGGTGCGCGTTATTTGCTCGACCTCATATCCAGTGCAGAAACCTTACCGTCCTTGCGCCGTGCCAAATCGCGCGGATTGGACGTATCTGCATCGGTGAGTATCAATCATCTGGCACTGAACGAGCTTGACATTGGCGACTACCGCACATTCGCCAAATTAGACCCACCCTTGCGTAGCGAAGACGATCGTCAAGCCTTGTTAAAAGCCGTAAACGACGGTAGTATCGATATCATCGTATCAGCCCATGACCCGCGCCCATCTGGCGATAAACGCAGACCGTTTGCAGAGGCTGGTTTTGGTGCGGTTGGCCTAGAAATGCTCTTGCCCGCCGGATTAACCTTGGTTGCGGACGGGCAACTTGATTTACACGCTTTCCTTCGCGCCGTCACCTCAACACCCGCAGACATGCTCGGCCTGCCCCAAGGTGTGCTGGAAATCGGCGCACCAGCAGACCTCGTCCTCATTAACCCCGGCAAGCCGTGGATGTGTGATGTGGTCAACCTTCTGTCCAACTCCCGCAACACCCCGTTCGATGGCCGGCTGATGCAAGGCGCGGCGGTGACCACAATTTGCAACGGAAAAATCGTTTTTGATGCGCGGGGGTGAATATCGGCACTCAGTGCCTACACATTTTCTTCCTCCGTTTTTCACGGGGGAAGTGCCGGAGCGTAGCGGAGGCGATGGGGGCGCGTGCTCTTGCACGCTACAAGCGACAGTGGACGGCGAAAGGTCGGAAGCGCACAAAAGAGGTGCGCGCCCCCATCCCCCTTCGGGGTACTTCCCCCGCAAGAGGCGGAGGAAGGAAGATATAGGAAAATCGTTTTTGACAATCAAGGCTCTTAAGGGCATGGTGTGTCCATGATGGGGAATGAAAACATTTTGGCGCTGGTTCTGGGGTATATACTCGGCTCTATTCCCTTTGGTCTGCTCATAGCCCGCTTTGCCGGACACGGGGATATACGCGACATTGGCTCTGGCAATATTGGTGCCACCAATGTCCTGCGCACAGGTGACAAGAAACTCGCTGTCTTTACGCTTTTGCTCGACATGGGCAAAGCCGCCGCCGCCGCCTTGCTCGCCGCACATTTTTTCAGCTTTGTTCCGTCGCTCATAGCGGGCGGTGCGGCTCTGTTCGGGCACTGTTATCCGGTCTGGCTTAAATTTAAAGGCGGCAAAGGTGTAGCCACTTACTTCGGGGTCTTGTTTGCAGTATTTTGGCAAATCGGCTTGGTTGCCGCCGCTATCTGGATAGCATCAGCACTCCTGACCCGGATTGTCTCCCTGTCGGGCATTATCACTTCCATCACCGTACCCATCGCCGCCTATTTTATGGGCTATCCAAAAATTGCTGCTCTGTGCGTAGTTCTCGGGGCGATTATTATCTTGCGTCACCGGGAGAATATCGGGCGTATCTTGGCAAAAACCGAACCCAAAATAGGCGCAAAGAAGTGAGCGGGCACGAACTTTCCTTCGCCGAGCGCCGCGACTGGCTCCGCCTCATTCGCACAACAACTGTCGGCCCTGTGGCCTTTAACGGGCTAATAATGCGTTACGGCAATGCGGCAGACGCCCTCACCGCCCTGCCAAGGTTGGCGGCACGGGGTGGCCGACAAGCCAAAATGGTTATTCCGCCCTTGGAAGATATAGAGCGCGAAATGCAAGCCAATGACGAATTGGGTGTGCGCCTACTGTGTTCATGCGAACCCGACTTCCCGAAATATCTAAAGGCCGTGACCCCGACCCCACCCGTGATTAGCGTGCTGGGGGATGTTGACCTGATGCACAAGCCCTGCGTCGCCATTATCGGCTCGCGTAATGCGTCCGCCATTGGCCTTAGATTTGCCAGACATATTGCAGGGGAATTGGGTGCGCAAGGTTTTACTGTGGTTTCGGGCTTGGCACGGGGCATAGATGCCCAAGCCCATTTAGGGGCGCTGGACACGGGCACGGTCGGCGTGCTGGGCGGCGGTGTTGACCATGTCTATCCCAGGCAAAATGCAGAACTGTTTGCGCAAATGCGCCAGCGCGGCGCACTCGTTTCCGAAAGCCCCTTAGGCTACCGCGCCACCGCCCGCGATTTCCCGCGCCGTAACCGCATCATTTCCGGCCTGTGCCAGGGCGTCGTGGTCATCGAAGCCGCCGAACGTTCCGGCACGCTGATCACCGCCCGCTATGCGCTGGAGCAAAACCGCGAGGTTATGGCTGCCCCCGGCTCCCCCCTCGATCCGCGCACCAAAGGCTGTAACCGCCTCATCCAACAAGGTGCGGCGTTGATTGAGAACACCGAAGATATATTGCATGTCCTCGCTAATCCAAGCTTGCACGATTTCGAAGACCTGTTTGAGGAAACGCGGGACGGCTACGACCAACCAGAGATAAATTGGGACGATGTAGAGGCCGACATAGACGCGGCTCGCACCATCCTGCTCGGCCTATGTTCCCCCACCCCGACAATCCGCGACGAAATTATCCGGCAATCCGGAATAGCTTTCCCCATAGCCAGCGCCGCTCTGCTAGAATTAGAACTCGCCGGAGAGATATTGGTTGAGGTAGACGGGCGGATAAGTTTAAATATTTAAGATATTGAGTGTTTTACCAGCCATTCACCACTCACCTAACCCTCATTCCACTCCGTCATCGTCCCCAGCAGCATCGCGGCCAAAATTTGGTGTGGCGCTGTCTTGGCCTGCATCGATAATCCTATGTCTTATGTCGCGGGTTTTTGTGAATTCTTTGAGCAGAGTTTCGCCGTCGCCCCAGCGCACGGCTGTTTTGAGAGCGGTCAGATCTTGAATATAACGGCCAAGTACGTCAAGCACCGCGTCTCTATTTTGCAAGAACACATCGCGCCACATCACCGGGTCAGAGGCGGCGATGCGGGTGAAATCGCGAAATCCGCCAGCCGAATATTTGACCACTTCCCCGCGTGTCACTGTCTCCATATCCGTGGCCGTGCCGACCAAAGCATAGGCAATGAGATGGGGTAAATGCGAGGTAGTGGCCAATACCAGATCGTGGTGTTTTGCATCCATGAAAGCTACACGCGAGCCGAGAGACTGCCAGAACTTTTTGAGGATTTGGGCGGATTTGCTCTTTTCATCTTCTGGTGTCAGGATACACCAGCGGTCTGTGAACAGGCTTGCAAAGCCTGCTTCTGGCCCGCTTTGCTCAGTGCCTGCAATGGGATGCCCGCCGATAAATTCTATATCTGCTGTCAATAGCGGCGCTATATTTTGCACAACATCCCCTTTAACAGACCCAACGTCTGTCAAAATTGCCCCCGGTTTCATTTGTGCAAGCAAGGCTTTGGCAGTATCCACAATAGAGCCGGGCGGCACGGCGAGAATGACCAAATCTGCATCTGCCGGCTCGGCGGTGTCCATCACCGCATCGCATATATCAAGACTACGCAGCGATGCACGAACGACAGCATCTTTATCTGTTATAACAACGCGTCCCGCCGCACCGTATTCCCGGCATGCGCGGGCGATAGACGACCCGATAAGCCCACCGCCAACAATCAGGATATTTGTGTATATGTGTTGTGTCGTCATTTAACTGTCCCTCGGCAGCGGAATTGGGGACGGCAGTACGCCGATAATTTTCAGAGCGTGTACCCGCTCGGATAGTTGGACAATTTCTGAATTTTCGTCCGTAAAGTATCCGGACATGCTATACAAATAACGTCCGTTCATTTCTGCACGCAGTGTCGCTGACAGTCCAGTGCTTTCGAAGATTTTCGCAAGTGTTTGCGGCGCGGCCAAGGTTCCCGCTTCAATATAAATCAAAGTAATATCATCCCCGGACGGCTCTATAGCCGCCTTGGACACCGCTACCGCTATCGGCCATTCCCAATTGCCAATACGCGGTAAAGCGGCCAAAATGTGCATGCTCGACATCGCTCCGTCTGGGCCAAGTGCCGTCCACCAATTGTTCATACCGCCGGGCGCTGGCAGAACCGCGACACCCTCAAGATCAGCGAATGCTGCTGCCAATGCGGCGCTGGTGGTCGGATATGTGTGAGCGGGAATGGATGCGCCGAAACGGTCTCGTACCAATGACCATTGGGACAGTGCATCACCGACCAACGCAATGTGCAAGCCAATTGGCCCTTGCAGGGTCAGGCTGGCACTGGTGAGTTCCGCCCAAATATGAGAAACAAGCTCCGGGGCGGTAATGCCCGCCTTGCGCGCCAAGTCGCGAACATGGCTTTCTTCGCGCGATGGCCGCCAGACATTAGCGCCAGATTTTGCCCGCCGCACAGCAGCCGCCAAATCCATGCGCTCTGCAATCAGGTTCAAGAGTGCCGTATCAACACGGTCAATTTCGATCCGTAAAGCTTTCATATCGCCGTTTATTTTTACACTTGGATTAGTCATTATTATGCGCCTGTTCCCTCAGAGGACTGATGTTGGTTGACGCGCCTAATGCACCTGCACCACTGAAATCCGGTCGGCGTAAGCGTTTCTTTTGGCGTCTGTCCCGTCCGGCATACAGGCGCTTGACCGCCTCCACAAGCACAAGTCCGGATAAACCCGGACAAACGGTTTCGCCGAATTTTTCAAACGTAATGGCCATTCTCATACCGCAAACCTTATTCATGGGCGGACAATATAGCGCACCTGAACGCACCAATGGTACGAATCCGCTGTTTTTGAGTGCATTTGATAATTGTGTACGCGAAAACGGACGCCCCGTACCAAACGGCGTTTTGTCTGCCCGCGCCCATAGCCCGGCCCGGTTGGCAGCAACAATGACGATGCGTCCTTCCGGCTTCATCACCCGCCATAACTCATCGAGCAAAGCTGGCATAAGTAGTGCTTCTTCCAAACCGTGGGCAACCAGCACCCTATCGAACACACTCGGCGCAAATGGAAGTTCATGCCCTATTGTCAAGGCTGAAATATTACCACGGCTGGACATCTGACGTGCGGCACCCTGCTCAGACGGCATCGCATAGATAAGGCTGCGCGCACTATCATTATAGTTATGTAAATACGGAATACCGTAGCCATAGCCCAACACGTCCAAACCATCTAGGTTCGGCCATAAGGTTTGCAAGCGCCTCGACACCATAGCCTGCGCGGCTCCACCCAAACGACTGGCGTAGAATTGCTCCAATTTTTGCACAGTTTGACGCACTTATACTATCCTTTAACTTTATAACGCTTTACACGCGCCCACAGTATTCCATATAATCCCTGACATGATAAGCCTGTTTCCCTGCCTAAATGATAATTATGGTTTTTTACTGGTCGAGCCACAATCCGGCCTGTGCGCAACTATTGATACACCGGACGGTGCAGAGATAGACAAGCAGTTGCAGGCCAGAGGTTTAAAGTTAACCCATATCCTGAACACCCATCATCACCCCGACCATGTGGGCGGCAATATGTTTTTGAAAGAAAAATACGGTGCGCAAATTATTGGCCCCAAAGCTGATGCAAACCGTATTCCCGGAATTGATATAGCATTAGCGGACGGCGACATCTTCAAGTTCGGAGAATATGACATTCACCTCATCCACACACCAGGGCACACACTTGGTCATTGCGCCTATTATGTACCAGATGAGGCCAGCCTTTTTGTTGGCGATACAATATTCGTTATGGGGTGCGGACGCTTGTTCGAGGGGACGCCCGCGCAAATGTTTACCTCTATGGCAAAATTGGCGAAGTTGCCCGGCGAAACCAAAATCTACTGCGCCCACGAATACACATTATCCAATGCAGAGTTTGCGATGACTATCGAACCTAACAATCTGGATTTACAAACCGCCGTAAAAACCGCCAAATCCCGGCGCGCACAAAACCAGCCCACAGTCCCCACCACCATTGCAGCAGAGCTTAACACCAACCCGTTTATGCGGTCAGCAACAGCTGAAAGGCTCGGCGAAATCCGTAAAGCTAAAGACAGGTTTTAAAAAACCGCCCTCCAAATTCATGGAGAGCGGTTCTTGATTGGCGTAATTTCAGGGTTTTAGAAATCCTCATAACGGAACTGTAATTTTCCTGTGACCGTATCTTCCGCCCCGGCGATCGAGGCGCCGAAAGCCCAGTTTTTATTGCCGCGCACCGCTATGGTCGCACCAAGTCCAATTTGATCGCCAAAGAAGCCCAGACCACCAGATGCCGACCATTTGGCGTTCGGTGACAAATACATGTCTGGCAATGCCGCGACGCCCGCCAGTCCTTTGGTCAGGTTTTTAATCTCCGCCGTGTTGGACAGGATCATGTCTGTATTGCTCGCGATCAAGCCGGTGTTGGTGTTGATGAGTGCTACATTGGAGGCGATGCGGTTTGAGTTGA
>JAKIUV010000083.1 GCA_021647375.1 Robiginitomaculum sp. | reverse complement strand
GCCAAAAGCCGTAAGCTGTCGTTCAAATCAAGCTGGGGACGGATTACGAGCAAGCTCTCATCTGCCCTGCGCGTTGAATGCGTCAATTCACATTGCTGGCTCACACCTGCCCTCGCCAACACCCAAGACCAAAACCTTGGCCTTGATAAACTTAGCCCATGAGCCTATGTAGAAATTGATTAAGTAGTTACGAGAAGTTCACATGGCATCCAATACTTTAACGGCTTTCATAATATATGCATTCGCCATTTTCTTCATGCTGGTGGTATCGGCTATCGCCTTTGCTAAAGTTCCAAAAGGTTTCCGCCTTCCAATGCAATGGGGCTTTGGGGGTCAGGTTAATTGGAGCGCTCCAGCGAAATGGGCGGTTTTAATCATACCGGCTCTTGCTGTGCTCACTGTTGGCGCTTTGGGTTTGGCAGGCGCTTTGGGGTTGTTGTTAGATGAGAACTCGAATTCGGCTCCGGCCTTAGTGCATACGCTTGCCGCTCTAATTATTTCTGTAACATTTATACTTATTCATATTGGCCATCTTTATTTTGCAGTACGGCATGTAAGGAAAGGCTAAGCCTAAGGCCTTTCATAAAATCCTTCTCATTTTATATGAAGGCAGACACTCCCAGCAGAAATCTTATCCTTGTCTTTTGGTCTTGGGGTATATTGGAGTTATGAATGATTTTGTGACATATAAGTCTGCCTGTTTAAGCGGCGTTTCTTGGCCTAGTCTCCAGATTGGTTGTGGGGGTGTGCTGGGAACCGTTGGTGACCCAGTATCTGGCCGCGCTGCTGGTGTGCGTGCGTTTCTTATTTGGGTGCGAATTTGGTTGGATTGGCTGCGCGGCGGGGATGCGGGCGAGATGTGCGCGGCACCTGCGCCGAGCGGTTATAACCGTTATCAGCGGCGGGTTAATGCGCGTAAAATATCTAGTCTTCGGAATTTATCTTCCTATCGTCCCTTACTGGGGCGCGGCCTTAGTCCGAGACAGTTTCTTGATCGCGTTAGCCGCATCTCCCCGCTGGGGCGGTTGCGCCTGTTGGGTATCTCCTATTGGGGCAATGTTTTGGTGCGCCGGGCCATGCTGGTTTGTTATGATCACGGTTGGTGGCGCGCCCCCATAGGTGAGTTTGGCTGCGTATATTGCGGTGTGTGGTATGTACATATGCTACCGGGATGGCGGGTATGTCTTCACCAACAAGCAAACCGCTATCTAGAAAACTAGAAAACAAGAAAACAAGAAAACAAGAAAACTAGTTTAGTATAATTGCAAGAAGTAGCTCGACCCAATTGTAAAGTTATAACAATCCGCTTGCGCGGAACTCTGCGCATGCAATTACGCCCAACTTGAACACCCTATAAAAACTCAACCTTAACGTCATGTGTCGTAATGGTAATGGGACTTTGTGGGAATATTAAGCTATCTTTAACCTGCGCACGGACAATCTGTGTGTATGACACTTTTGGATAAATTGATGCGACCAAGGGTAATTGGATTTGGTAGTTTGGCCGTGGCCAGTCTTAGCCTTGTTGCTTTTTGGCAGGCTGGCGCATCTGCTATTGATAACGCACCGCGCGACGACGGGACGTATCTGGAAACTGTGGTCAAGTCGTTTGAGGAGTGTTCGCGACTTTGCGAAGCCGACAGCGGCACATGCCGGGGTGCGCAATCCGAGCAACCGGACATCACCAAGCCTTTGATCATTTGTCGCTTGAATAACGGTTTTGGCGCCAACCCATTATTTCCGTCGGTGCCCCCGACACCACTGAATGTCAATATCGCTGTGACTGATCTCAATGCTTATCGCCGTACCCACGGGCTTGCGCCGGTGGTGTTGAGCGAGAAGTTGAGTAAAGCTTCGCAGGTTCACGCTGAGGATTTAGCGCGTCACGGTAATATCTCCCATACGGGTTCAGATGGCTCTGGCCACGGCGATCGGGTACAGCGCCAAGGTTATTATTTTTCCATCGCAGCAGAAAATGTCGCCACTGGGCAAAAAAGCTGGGAGAGAGTTTTCAAAGCTTGGCAGGATAGCCCCGGCCATAACGAAAACCTGTTGCGGGACGATGTTACCGAGTTCGGTATTGCCTTGGTTTACGAACCCAAGACAGCCTACCAGACTTATTGGGCTATGGTGGTGGCGGCCCCCTTAGAGGATGCGCCGAATATCAGGTATATGATGCCAGCTTCACCGAATAGTGTCAAAACCCATTAGGTTATTTAGCACCCAATCTGCAACATGGTTAACACATCGCTAATGTCTCACAGGCATTCTAAGCCGAAATGATTCGATCTTATGGAGGGTTAGAGATGTGCCGTATTTCTATTATAACGACAACACTAGCGTTGGCGTTACTGACACCAACAACAAGCAGCGCCGCCGACCAATATACCTACCGCGCTGGTCAGGCTTATATGAAGTCGACTGCGAGTAACCACTTGGAATGCGAAGCCCAGTGCCGGGGCGATGCCGCCTGTCGGGGCTGGAATTTCGTGCGGCCAAGTCCGCGCTCCCGTTCCGGAATATGCGAGTTTAATGCGCGCAAAGCCGTTCCGGTCTCTAGTCCCGTCAGTATCAGTGGAGAGATCAATACTGGCATTGATGCGCTGATGAGCCACGCCGTTCCACTCACGAATAGAGGCGGAAACACAGTGCGGGTCGGCACACCTATTGTGCCAAAACGCGTGATCCCCAAGCGCCGCATAGCTGCAGCCAAAGTGGTCAATGCGCCTGCACCTGCTACAAGGCGGATTGTTAAACGTATGCCAGTTCCGGGCGCAGCACAAGCCGTAGCGCCCGCCGATTACAAACGCACTATCCCCGCCCAAAGAGCGGTTGCCCCCATAGATATGAGAGTTGAGAGAGGCCTAAGGATGCCGCAATCCCAGCAACAACAACCCATGCAACAACCTCGGCAACAAATAGGTCTACAACAGCTTCAAACAGGCCCCATAATCTCTCGGCAAATGACCCGTGCGCAAATCTACCGCGAACAAATGCAAGCTGCACAAATAAGAGATGCGCAAAGAGCAGGCGGTGCGCAGGCGCAAATCACGGCGCGGCAAAACTTGCCACAACAAAACATTTATGCGCCGAGTCAAAATATACAAACACAGCCACAACAAGTGCGGCAACAGCTAGCCCAACAAGCCCCACAGCAATTGCCGGCCCCTATTCAACGCCAGGCGGTGTCCTTATACGGCTCGCTTCATGATGATTTAACCCAAAATATGACGGTCGTCCCGCGCCCGCAAACTGCGCCGGACCAGATAGAAAACCCCGATGCACCTGTGTCGACGAGCCGTGCAGTTCCGACCAAACCTGTGCAGGCGGAACCGCTCGGTTATCCGGCAATCCCGGGATTGGCAGGTGGTTAGGCCCTGAGCCTAAGTTGGCATTCTATTTATTTGGATTTTGTCACGACGGCGGTTACACCCTTAAGAGTTAAACGACCCCAACCGAACATGACAAATAAGACGAAAGAAGCCGTAACCCCAATGAGCAGTGCGGAGGCGAATCTTTCCACGTCTTGACCCAATATCACGAGTACGGATTGCGCCCCGGCCAAGGCCGTCAATCCGCCGAGGAATGCCCAAAACCCTGTCCAGTAGAACTTAACAAGTTCATTTTTCTGGGTGATTTTAAGTGCCGGGAGCCAGAACATTGCTGCAAAGCCAATTGTGATAAAGAACATGATGGCTGCTGCTATATATTGTCCCGACATGATACACTCCTGAAGTGATTTGCGTTTTCACAATTCACTTCGCAAGAACCAAGCCACAATCTGGCCAAAAACTAATTCCTGTTGTGCGCAAGCGTGTATAATAGAGGCGTAAGAGAGAGAAATATGACAAATACCATACTTAAAAACCAGCGCCATTTGTTCGACATGCCGGACGATATTGCTTATCTAAATTGTGCCTATATGTCGCCTCTGATGACACCA
This sequence comes from Robiginitomaculum sp., assembly GCA_021647375.1. Taxonomy (GTDB): domain Bacteria; phylum Pseudomonadota; class Alphaproteobacteria; order Caulobacterales; family Maricaulaceae; genus Robiginitomaculum_A. The sequence continues at coordinate 7,403 of JAKIUV010000083.1, read as the reverse complement.
GCCGTGGATGCGGCGGGGCAGGGCATTCAGTATAAAGTCCAACCGTGGACGTATGGCGGTTCCAGCTTTTTCACCTATACGGAACAGCTCCGCGCACTTGCCGCCAAGATGATCAACACGAAAAGCGATAATGTGGCGCTGGTGCCGTCAGCCAGTTACGGCATTCAGGTGGCGGCGAATAATATATCCTTGAGCCGAGGCGGTGAAATACTTGTCCTAAAAGATCAATTCCCGTCCCATATTTATCCGTGGCGCGAAAAGGCCAAAGCTTGCGGCGGCAAGATGGTGACCGTAGAGCGCCGGGAAAATGGCGATTGGACGAAAGCGGTTTTGGACGCCGTGGGCGCGCGCACAGAAATTGTAGCACTACCCGCCACCCATTGGGCTGACGGTGGTTATCTGGATGTGGAAATTATCGGCAAGGCGGCGCGAGACGTTGACGCAAAATTAGTGCTGGACTTAACCCAGTCTTTGGGGGCTATGCCGTTCGATGTTCAGGCAGTACAGCCAGATTTCATGGTTGCCGCCGGATATAAATGGCTGATGGGACCTTATACGCTGGCCTATTTATATGTGGCACCAGAATGGCAAGACGGCGTGCCGCTGGAGCATAATTGGATGAACCGCAAAGGCAGTGAGGATTTCTCCCGGCTGGTCGATTACCAAGACGCGTTCCAGCCGGGTGCCAGACGCTTTGATATGGGCGAGAAATCCAATCCGGCACAGGTCATGGCCGCCTGTACCTCCCTGCAACAATTGCTGGATTGGGGTGTAGAGAATATCTCTCATACACTCGGCGCAAGGAATGCGCGGGTCGCAAATACTGCCCGCCAATTGGGCTTACACGTTACCGAAGACAATTTCCGCTCGCCCCATTATGTGGCGTTGCAATATAAGGAAGGGGTGCCGGACGGGCTGGCGGAGAAACTGGCGGCGCAGAATATATTCGTATCCGTGCGCGGCAATGCTGTGCGCATAACCCCGCATCTATATAATACCGATACCGATATAGAACGCTTGTTTGCCGGGCTGGGCTATGCTAGGGCGCGCATATGAAAATGGAAATATATATAAGCATACGAATTATTAGCCCGGTCTCTTAAGAGAGCGCCGGGAATCCAATTGCTATATACTTAACACTTCCAATTTAAAGAAATTCTCATGACTGATACACCAAACAACAATGAAGCGCCGCGCGATTACCGCGAAACTTTATTCCTTCCAAAAACCGATTTCCCTATGCGTGCGGGACTGCCCCGCAAGGAACCTGAATGGCTCGCCCATTGGGATAAAATTGATTTATATAACACTTTGCGCAAGCAGAGCAAAGACAAGCCGACCTATGTGCTGCACGACGGCCCGCCCTATGCCAATGGTCATATCCATATCGGTACGGCCATGAATAAAATTCTCAAAGACATCGTGGTCAAAGCCCATCAAGGCCTTGGCTATAATGCCAATTATGTGCCGGGCTGGGATTGCCACGGGCTTCCCATCGAATGGAAAGTCGAAGAAGAATTTAGAGGCAAGGGCCGCACCAAAGACCAAGTACCGGGCAGCGAATTTCGCAAACGCTGCCGCGAATATGCGGGCGAGTGGCTTGGTGTGCAACGCGAAGAGTTTAAACGCCTCGGCGTCATTGGGGATTGGGACAATCCCTACAAAACCATGGAGTTTAAGAGTGAGTCCATCATCTGCGGCGAGCTTTTGAAAATCGCCAGCTCCGGTCAATTATACCGTGGCTCAAAACCCATCATGTGGTCGCCGGTTGAGCGCACGGCGTTGGCCGAAGCCGAAGTGGAATATGCTGACCGCAGGGCTACGCAGATATATGTTAAATTTCCTGTTCATTTTGTTGGAGTTCAAACTGAGGGTAGCGGTGTTATCGAAAGCATCCAAGACAAGGCATCGATCGTTATTTGGACAACGACCCCTTGGACTATCCCTGCTAATAGAGCTGTTAGTTTCTCGCCTAATCTAAAATACGGCTTATATGAAGTAACAGAAATGCAAAGTGAAGAAGAGTTAGGTTTTAAGCCATGGGCTGAAGTAGGAGAAAGATTCATTTTAGCCGACACTCTGTCAGATTCGGTCAAAAACGCCGCTAAAATTTCATCATGGACACGTATAATGGGTGTGGATCCAAGAGGGTATTTATGTTTTCATCCATTGAAAAACATGGAATTTTCGGAAGGAAAGTTCGATTTTTGGGTTCCATTACTAAGTGGGCAACATGTTACTGGAGAAGCGGGAACGGGATTTGTTCATACGGCCCCATCGCATGGTGAGGATGACTACGCTGTTTGGATGTCAAATCAAAAGCAATTCGAAAAATCTGGCTATATTGATCCTGTCGTGCCCATGACCCTCGACGATGATGGCTGTTATACTGACATCATGCCGGAACGGTTCCAAGGTCTGGATGTTATCCGCACTAGCGGGAAAAAACGCGGGCAGGACGGTAAGGCTAATCCCGAAGTCCTGAAGGCTCTGATGGAGTGCGGCAATCTTTTGGCGCGCGGGATTACCATGTTGCGCGATGCTCATAGCTGGCGTTCCAAGGCTCCGGTTATCCGCCGCGCCACGCCGCAATGGTTTGTCTCTATGTCGAAAGACGATCTGCGCGGTAAAGCACTGGCGGCCATAAAAGAAACCACTTGGTATCCGGCGCGGGGTGAAAATCGTATCCGTGCTATGGTCGAAGATCGTCCCGATTGGCTCATCTCCCGTCAACGCAATTGGGGTGTGCCGATTACTTTGATGGTAGACGCGGACGGCGCTTTACATACTGAACGCGCTGATGCGGATGCTATCAATGCCCGTATCCTCGCCGCCGTTGAAGCGCACGGTGTTGACGGTTGGTTCGATACAACCCTCGAAACTTTCATGCCTGATGACAATGACGGTTGGACGAAAGTAACCGACATTCTCGATGTCTGGTTTGACAGCGGCTCGACCCATGCGTTTTGCCTCAAGCAACGTGATGACCTCGAAGACCGTGCGGACTTATATTTAGAAGGCACAGACCAACACCGGGGCTGGTTCCAAAGCTCACTCCTCGAAAGCTGCGCCAATTACGGTGAAGCGCCCTACAAAGCCGTGCTAACCCACGGATTTGTCATGGCCGAAGATGGTCGAAAGATGAGTAAATCTCTCGGCAACACTATCGCGCCCGAGCAAATCATCCGCCAATATGGTGCCGATATTTTACGCCTGTGGGTAGCCTCATCCGACTTTACCGACGACCTTAGAATCGGTGACGAAATCATCAAAACCGCTGCTGACGCTTACCGCAAACTGCGCAATACTCTGCGCTATATGATTGGTGCGCTGGACGGTTATGACACCACTGACGCGGTCGATTATTCAGACATGCCTGCGCTGGAAAAATGGGTGCTACATAGATTGTCCGAGCTGGACGGTCTGGTCAAAGTCGCCTACAAAACCCATGATTTTAAGAAAGTCTATTCGGCTCTGTTTAATTTTTGCACCAATGATTTGTCGGCCTTCTATTTCGATATCCGCAAGGATGCGCTGTACTGCGACCCGCTCGACAGCACCAGACGCCGCGCTTGCCGCACCGTCATGGACAAGCTGTTCAACCGCCTAACATTATGGCTAGCCCCAATCCTCAGTTTTACTATGGAAGAGGTTTGGCAGACACGGTATAATGATGAAAACGGTTCCGTACATCTACACGAATTCCCAGATAATGTTGCGGACTGGAACAATGATGAACTAGCAGCAAATATGAAATTGGTGTTGTATGTACGTGAATCGGTTAATGAAGTAATGGAACCTAAGCGCGCGAAAGGCGAAATTCGGTCTTCTCTGGAGGGTTCATTGACGATCGATCTTTCAGTAGATTACCTAAATGCAATCAAAAGCATTATAGGAGATCAAAATTTCAATGTACGAGATGATGATGATGGTCGGTTTGTTTATTCAAACCCTGAAAACCCAAACGACACATTGGCAGATTACCTAATTGTTAGCAGATGTGTAGTGACTGGGGAATACCCTGTTGTTCAGGAAATAATAGATGGGGAAATCTGCAAAACTAGCCGTATGACATGGAAGGTAGGTTCTTTAAGAAATGATCCTGCCTATACAAAATGCGAACGCTCATGGAAATATTTCAAAGCGGCAGACGGTGCAACAATAACCCCGCGCGATGTGGTGGCGACTGAGCAATGGGATGCTAAGAATGGGTAATCCAATCTACATCCCATCCCCTCACCTTGTTCCTCTCCCTATGGGAGAGGAGACGTTGGCTCGACTATCATCACATTTCCGGATAAATGGTGTGGGTTCGGCGAACCTAGCCTCTCCCATTGGGAGAGGCGCGCGACAGCGTGGTGAGGGGGTGTGATGTTGAAGGAAATACTATGAAACTCCGCAAGAAACTCTGGCTTTACGGCGGTCTTATCCCGGCGGCAATCGTCGCATTTGACCAGCTAACCAAAGCGTGGGCGCTGAAAAAGTTTGGTGTGCCCCATAATATATGTGCGCTTAATCCTTATCCGGGTAACCATATCGAGGTTTCGTCCGTGTTTGATTTATCTTTGGTTTGTAACCAAGGGGTCAGTTTTGGCTTGTTCCGCGAACATGCGGACATTGGCCGTTATGCACTGACCGTATTTGCTATTGTTATGGCGATTGTGTTGCTGGCTTGGCTTAATAAGGAAAAGAGCAAGCTGATTTCTGTTTCCTTGGGCTTCATCATCGGCGGGGCGATTGGCAATGCCATTGACCGGGCGCTCTACGGGGCGGTTACGGATTTTCTTAATTTCTCGGACATCGGCTTTAAATGGGTGTTCAATGTGGCGGATATGTCGATTAATGTTGGGGTCGCAGGCTTGTTATTGTCCATGTTTTTCCAGTGGCGGGCGGAGAAAAAAGCGGCTGTATCTGCTGAGGAAAATACGAAAAGTTAACTTGGCAGGACAGGTTTTATTCGCTAGAAGCCCCTAAACTGTTATGACCTTAGGAGTCGATAATGACATCACGTAATTTTCTCTTGGCTGGCCTTATTGGTGCTGCGCTTCTTAGTACGGGCTGTGCCTCTGCGGGTAAAGCCCTCGGCATGACCAAAACCACGCCCAATGAATTTAACATCTTGACCAAGCCGCCCCTCGTCGTGCCGCCGGAATATAATCTGCGCCCACCCCGCGAAGGCGAGTTGAATGTCGAAGAAAAATACGCCACCGTTGCGGCGCGCAAAGCCCTGCTCGGTGAAATTGACCCGGCTAAACCTTCGGCTGGTGAAGCAGTTCTCATTGCCAAAGCTGGCGGCGGCAGAGCCGACCCGGCTGTACGGGTTATCATTGACGGGCAGAACTCTATCGAACGCAAAAACCGTGGTTTCGCGGACCGTATTCTATTTTGGAAAAATGGCCAAGCCATTGGCCTAGACGGTCAACCCCTCGACCCTGACCAAGAAGCCCGCCGCCAAAAAGCCGTGCAATCAGCCACAGGCGGTAACCCAGTACAGATTATACGCCGCCCCGGTGGCGCTAAATTGCCGGGTTTGTAGGCCTTTAAAACTATATACTTGTCATCATACTTGTCATCCCGGCCAAACCGCAAAGCGGTGCAGAGCCGGGATCTAGTCATATAGGCATATTCCGTATTTGATTATAGTATGAGGTCCCGGGGCAAGCCCGGGATGACAAGAATGGTTTTTGCCTGTACATAAACTGAATGACTAACCAAACCCCAACGATTCGCCGACTGCCCCAGCACACCATTAACCGCATTGCGGCGGGTGAGGTTGTTGAGCGTCCGGCTAGTGTCATCAAAGAGCTGGCCGAAAATGCGCTGGACGCTGGAGCCACCCAAATTGATATACGCTATGAGGCTGGCGGGCGGCGAAGTCTTAGCGTTACCGATGACGGCAAAGGCATGACCAAGGCGGAGTTGTTACTGGCTATCGAACGCCATGCCACATCGAAATTATCACCGGACGCAGACGGTAATTGGGATCTCCTCAATATTGCGAGCATGGGGTTTCGCGGCGAAGCTCTCCCGTCTATTGGTTCCGTGTCGCGCCTAACGATCACCACGCAAATATTAAACGCCGAATCCGCTTGGGAATTATCCGTAGACGGCGGCGACCTTTCTGGCCCCAAGCCCGCACCGCGTTTTGGCTTGTCCGGCACAAGGGTTGATGTGCGGGATTTGTTTTACGCCACACCTGCGCGGCTGAAATTCCTCAAGACCGAACGCTCGGAAAGTATGGCTATATCCGACATGGTCAAACGCCTGGCCATGGCGCGGGCAGATGTCGGGTTTAGTTTGCACAACGGGGTGCGGGCAAGTCTATCACTGCCCAGAGAGACTGATAATGAAGAGGGTAGACTTAAGCGTCTCGCCGATATTCTTGGCCATGATTTCAAGGATAACGCCCTGGCGATTGATGCGGAAAGAGAGGGCGTCAAACTCACCGGGTTTGCTGGCCTGCCAACATTTTCGCGCGGTTCTAGCACCCATCAATATTTATTTATCAATGACCGCCCGGTAAGGGATAAGCTTCTTTACGGTGCGGTGCGCGGTGCTTACCAGGATTTCCTCGCCCGTGGGCGGCATCCGGTGGTGGCGCTTTATGTGGATATTCCAACTGAGTTTGTCGATGTTAATGTGCATCCGGCCAAGACCGAAGTGCGGTTCCGCGACCCGGCTATGGTGCGCGGACTTATCGTCGGTGCGCTTCGCCACGCTCTGGCTGGGGCCGGGCACAGGGCGTCGACTACCACCAGTGCCTATGCGCTTGGCCGTGCGCAAGTCGGCGGCGTTTTGGGTGCGCACCGTACAGGCTTCGGAAATTATCGCGCACCGCAAATTCCGAATGCGCAAACCCAACCGCTGATTGACGGCTTTTCTGCACAGGTAGAAGAAGCGCCCGAATATTTCGCACCCACACAACACATTGCGCATCCTGCCGCACAAGATTTTACAGATAAACCCCTCGGCGCGGCGCGGGCGCAACTTCACGAAACCTATATCATTGCCCAAACCGTGGACGGCATGATCATTGTCGACCAGCACGCTGCCCACGAAAGACTGGTTTATGAGCGCATGAAAACCGCCATGGCCGACAAAGGCGTAGAGCGTCAAGCTTTGCTCATCCCTGATATTGTTGACCTCGGGGAGGGCGACGCCCAGCTTGTTTTGTCCCGCGCAGAAGAGCTTGCCAAAATGGGATTAGTAATAGAGCCGTTCGGGGCCGGGGCGGTCTGTGTGCGCGAAACCCCGGCACTTTTGGGCGAAATGGATGTGCAAGGATTGCTGCGGGATTTGGCGGACGATTTGCGCGACACCGACGAAACCCTGTCCCTAAACGAGCGCTTCGAGCATGTCTGCGGCACCATGGCCTGCCACGGCTCCGTCCGCGCTGGTCGCCG
>JAKIUV010000082.1 GCA_021647375.1 Robiginitomaculum sp. | reverse complement strand
CCAGCACGACCAAATCTACCAAAACCCCACTCACTGCCGAGAGCTGGCCTTTACCCCCGTCAATCAACACTAAATCAGGCCATGTTAAGCCATCTTCCTTGAGCAGGCGCGAGAAGCGGCGGCGAATGACCTCGCGCATCATGGCGAAATCATCACCTGGTCGGGTACTGGTATCCTTGATGTTGAAGGTGCGATATTCGCGGCGCAAAAACCCTTCGGAACCCGCGACGATAAAGGCACCCACCGAATTTGTGCCCTGGATATGGCTATTGTCGTAAACCTCAATCCGTTCGGGGATTTCGGGCAAGTCGAGGGCTTCGGCCAGACCTTTGAGCAATTTGTTTTGCGATGCAGTTTCGGCGAGTTTGCGCGCCAAAGCTTCGGACGCATTGCGCCGTGCCAGCTCCACCAAATCAAATTTTTCCCCGCGTCGGGGTTTGAAAATGCGAAAGCTTTTCTCGCGCCGTTCGGATAAGGCTGTTTCCAATAAAGCCTTATTGGGTAAGTCCACATTGACGAATAACTGCTTGGGGACAGGCTTGTCCGTATAGAATTGCGCCAAAAATGCATCCAATATATCCGCAGTATCCTGGTCTTTGGCGTGGCGCGGAAAATACGCATTGGCGCCCCAATTTTGCCCGGCGCGGAAGAAAAATACCTGTACGCAAGCCTGATTGCCCGCGTCGTGGTGAATGGCGATTATATCTGCCTCGGCGAAGGTTTGGGGGGCGATATGGGTCTTGCCCGTGCTGACAAAAGCCATAGCGCGGATACGGTCACGAATTTCTGCGGCTTGTTCAAAATTCAGGTTGTCCGAGGCTTTTTGCATACGGGCTTGCAGGCGCTTTTGTAAAGCTTGGGAGCGTCCCGATAGGAAATCAGAGGCATCCTGGTTCAGCTGGGCATAATCGTGCAAGGAGATTTCCCCGGTACACGGCGCGGCGCAGCGTTTAATCTGGTGCAACATACACGGCCTGGTTCGCCCCGCATACACACTGTCCGAGCAGGTGCGCAGGCGAAATGCCCGTTGCAATGTATCCAATGTGCGGTTTACGGCACCAGCCGATGCGAACGGGCCGTAATACTGGCCTTGCTTATTGCGCTTGCCCCTATGTTTCATAAGTTGCGCCGCCGGATGGTCGGTACGCATGAGGATATAGGGGAAGCTTTTATCGTCACGAAGTAAGATATTATAGCGTGGTTTGAGACGCTTAATCAGGGCGGCTTCCAGCAAGAGCGCTTCGGTCTCGCTGTCCGTGACTACAAATTCCATGGTTTTGGTGGCGCGGATCATACGCTGGATGCGGATAGGGTGGCGGCTATATTTGGTATAGGCTGTGACCCGCTTTTTTAGATTTTTGGCCTTGCCAATATAGAGCAGTTCGCCGTGGGCGTTGAGCATACGGTAAACGCCAGGCGTGCCGGGTAGGGTATTGACATAGGCGGCAATAATGTCCGCCCCTGTTTGTTTTTTTATTTTTTCGGCTTTACCCATCTCGTTTCAAACAATATTCGACGCCCGCCGTTTTGGCATTGATCAGGGCGTGGGGCTTGGCGATACGCACGGTGCAAGCTTGTACGCGTTTGTCTGCGTCCAGCGCCCAGCGTGCAATGCGCCCGGCTAGGGTTTCCACCAATTGCACATGGGCTTCCTGGGCGAATGCGGCGGCTTTATCTGCAACCCGCGCATAGTCCAGAGTTTCCTCTAGTAAATCATCTTCGGGTGTGGGCATCGCCCCCATATCCAGCTCAATATCAATAACAATCATTTGCGCCGTCTCGTGTTCATGGGGATGCACCCCGATAGAAGCCAGGACTTCGAGACCTTTAATCATGATTTTTGTGGATGAATTGTTCATTTGATAGTCCTTAACCCCTCACCACGCTGTCGCGCGCCTCTCCCTAAAGGAGAGGCTAAGTTTACCAGACTTCCACAACTCTTTTTACGAATCAAAGATAGTCTCGACGACGTCTCCTCTCCCATAGGGAGAGGAACAAGGTGAGGGGCTTGGATGTTAGTTATGAAACGCATAATAATCCTTAAACCCCCAAATGCTGGCCGCCGTCAACGGCGATCATTTGGCCTGTTACGGCGCTGGCGGAGAGGAGAAAGCGTACGGCATCCAAAATCGTATCGGGCGGGGAACCTTTGCCAAGTAACGTATTGGCGCATTCCTGGGCAAATTGTACCGCGTCTTGGTGGGTGCTCCGCAGGGTAGGGCCTGGGCCAACGGCATTGACGCGGATATTGGGGGCAAAGCTTTGCGCCATGGTTTTTGTGGCGGCAAACAGGGCTGATTTACTGACACCATAAGTGAAGAAACCGGGTGCAGGACGCAGGACGCGCTGGTCTATCATATTGATGATGCAGGCGGTTTTATCATCTGGATTATCATGCGGTACTTGTCTGGAAAAATGTTGCCCCAAGCGCAAGGGTGCTTTGAGATTAACGGCCATATGATTGTCAAAAATATCGTTGGAAAAATCATCGGCACTATCTGGCTGATAGGTGGAAGCATTATTGATGAGGGCGTCCAGCGGCGCACCAATGGCCTGGCTGGCTCGGTATATCAATGTGTCGACGGATTCTGCATCGGTTAAATCGGCCTGGACAATGGCGGCATTGCCGAGTTCATCCGCCAATTCCGCCGCCGCCCGCCCGGACGTGTTATAATGAATAACCACAGACCAACCGTCGCCCGCCAAGCCTGTGGCGAGGACGCGCCCAATGCGTGCGCTTGCGCCGGTGATGAGAATAGTCTTGTTCATAAGGTGTGTATATCACACACCAACGCTTGCGCCAACAATATCCCGTGCGATTGCTGCCATATAGAGGCAATAGCCGAGGAGCAGTACAATACCGGTCTTGCGGCCAATGGGTGCGCGGCGTAGAATAAATATGGTTAGTGCTACCGTAGCGGCTAGCATCACCCAAACATCAAACACCATGAATTTGGCCGGAATACTGACCGGCCCAGCAATGGCGGCAGCGCCCATGACGGCAAAAATATTGAAAATATTGGAGCCTAAAATATTACCGATAGCGACTTCGTTATGGCCACGCCAAGACGCAACGATGACGGTCGCCAGTTCGGGGAGGGACGTACCGATTGCGACGATAGTCAGGCCGATAAGCGCCTCGCTAACTCCGAAACCTTCGGCGATAAAAGTCGCGTGTTTGACGATCATGCCGCCACCAATTGCTAAGCCAGCAATGCCGAGGAGGGTAAAGGCAATCATGGTGAGGTAGCTTTTCGGCATACCTTCCATACTTGCCATGTCGGCCATTTCGGCGAGGGCAGGGTCTTTGGCACCGGAGCGCGCGAGGGAGAGCATCCAGCCTAAATATAAAACAATACCCGCAAATAAAATAATGCCTTGCCACATAACCAGCGGGCGGTGAATAAACATCAAAACCACCAAAAGTACGGTCGCCAGAACGACGACAGCAGAATTTCGCCCCACGCCTGCAACATTTGTCGGCAAGGCCATTATGATGGCGGGTAGGCCTAATACCAATAAAATATTGGCGATATTGGAGCCAATAACATTACCAATGGCCAGTTCGCTCGCCCCTGTTAACACCGATTGCACACTGACAATCAATTCAGGCGCTGACGTGCCGAATGCGACTATGGTCAAGCCAACAATAAGCGAGGGTACGCCCCATTTATGGGCAAGCGCCGCCGCGCCGCGCACCAAAATATCACCTGCGACCAGCAATAAAATAACGCCGACGCAAAACAGAAGAAAAGCTATGAGCATTCGGGCTTGCCTACCAGAATTTCTTGAATTCAAGCAGGTTAAGGCCGCCAAATAAAATAGCTGCGAGGCCAAAAATCAGCAGTGCCGGGTCAAGATAAAATAAGCCAAAAATACTAACGCCAGCTTGGATCAGTTCGAGAGAGAAAGCCATAATGTGCCTCTTATGTAATCAGTTAAAAAAGATTCTCTCGCTCTATACAGGGACAAACCACAAACGCCAATACTTGTTCGCGTTTATTTTCCCAACTTAAATTCGGTAATGCCGTGCACATTCGGTTTAGTGGGGCTGTAAATAAATATGGACGAATCGTGGTTTGGCCGCTATCAAATACTCATTGGGGCGATTTCTAACCTCAAAAACAATTTACATGGAGAAACTATATGTTTGGAGCTATTTCATTCGCTAAAGCGGCTGGTCGTAAATTCGGGGGTCTTTTTAAAGGTAAGAAAGCCAAGGAAACTTTGGAAAAAGAAGTCAATGACCTTGGCCTCGATTCTGAAGGTGTTGATATTAATGTCGACGATGAGGGCAAAGTTACGATTTCAGGCAATGCGGTCTCTCAAGAGATGAAAGAAAAAATCATTCTTGCGGTTGGTAATGTCAACGGCGTTGGCTCTGTGGACGACCAAGCTGGTGCGGCAGACGGCGGCGCGGCTTCTCAGTTTCACGAAGTTGTCAGCGGTGATACGCTTTGGGCAGTTTCCAAAAAATACTACGGCAAAGGTAGCCGCTATATGGAAATCTTTGAAGCCAACAAGCCAATGTTGTCACACCCAGATAAAATCTATGTAGGTCAGATGTTGCGTATTCCAGCAGATAGCAAAGATACGGCTAGCGTGTAATTATCGGCACCTTTGGGGGTCACAATAAAAAACGAAATGCGCTTTTGGCAAATGCCGGAGGCGCATTTTTAGTTGGGTTTTACAATGTTTGAAAATCAGTACCCTCAAATAAAGAGACAGGGCGGAGAAGACCGTGAGAGAGAGAAAATCGGTCTTCATCCGCCCTGCTACGTGAGCTGCCGGGCTAGCTTAGAGCGCTCGCTCTAATGCGGCCAAATCGTCGAGGGGAGGACTAGGCAGCGGGGACACACGCAAGTCCCTTATAGGATAATGCGTTGAATGCTTCCTGAACGGCTCTGCCTTATTTGTGCCACATTTACGGGTTCATTTATCTCATGTTCATAAAAGTCCTTAATTTCAGTGTTTTAGGCTATTTTCTTTCGTTCTCAGCCAATTTTCCTGCATGGGCAAAGCCAATCCCAGAGACGAATCGCAGTCTTGCAGCCATAAAGCGGGTCACACCGGAACTGAGCAAAGCATTAGCGGATAAAGGTTTTAAACTCGGCGACCCGGTATTCTTGCGCATTATAAAATCAAGTTTGCCGACCAGTGACCGCATTACGGACGGGGTTCTGGAGATTTACCTGCAAGGCGCAGGCGGGCGGTACAGCCTGTTTAAAACCAAAGAGATTTGCGCCGCATCCGGTACGCTGGGGCCGAAAACCAAAACCGGAGATCAGCAATCCCCGGAAGGGTTTTACTATATCACCGCAGGGCGGTTTAACCCGTGGTCGAGCTATCATCTCAGCCTCAATCTCGGCTATCCCAATGCCTATGACCGCGCACGCGGATATACGGGGGACTTTCTTATGATACACGGCGAATGTGTGTCTATAGGCTGCTACGCCATGACCAATGCCGGGATAGAGGAAATTTACACTCTGGCAAGTGCCGCCAATAAAAACGGCCAAAAAGTCATCCGCGTCCACAGTTTCCCATTCGCAATGAGTGCTGAAAATTTGGAAAAAGTAAAACCCAGCCCACACCAAAGTTTTTGGAAAAACCTAAAACAAGGCTGGGATTGGTTTGAGGAACATGGTGCTCCGCCCAATGTCGAGGTTAAGGGTGGGGATTATGTGTTCTCTGATGCGCCCTAATAGTCACCACGGCTAGACTTTTAGCAAGATGATTGCATAGACACCTTGAACCGCCCTAAACCATACGCTACATACGCAACGAACTAAATTTTTAACCGGAGCATTTTATGGCTGGACATTCAAAATGGGCAAATATTCAGCACCGCAAGGGCCGTCAGGACAAGGCGCGTTCCAAGCTGTTTTCCAAGCTTTCTAAAGACATCACCATTGCTGCAAAGCTTGGTGTTCCTGATGTGGATATGAACCCGCGTTTGCGCTTGGCTGTGAACAATGCCAAGGGGCAATCCATGCCCAAGGACAATATCCAGCGCGCCATTAACAAAGGCTCGGCGGGCGAAGGGGCGGATTATGACGAAATGCGCTATGAGGGCTTTGGCCCGGCTGGCATTGGTATAATTGTTGAGGTATCCACCGATAATAAAAACCGCGCCGCCATGGAAGTACGCACGGCATTTTCTAAAAACGGTGGAAATCTTGGCGAGACCGGCACTGTATCATTCGGCTTTGACCAAATAGGCGAAATTACTTACCCGCTAGCAATTGGCGATGAAGATGTGGTGATGGAAGCCGCTATGGAATCTGGTGCCGATGATGTCGTTTCTGACGAAACTTCTGAAGATCCAGACGAAACACCAGAACACACGTTTTTCACAGAGCGCGAGCAATTGGCGACCGTAGCGGTAGAATTAGAGAAGCATTTGGGCGAAGCGCCGAAAGGTGTAAATTTAATCTGGAAAGCACAGAACATGATTGATGTGCCTGAAAAAGCGGCAACAATAATGAAATTGGTGGAAGCTCTTGAGGATTTGGATGATGTTCAAAACGTCTATCACAATCTCGAACTGAGCGAAGCTGCTTTGGCTGCGCTCGAGGAACAAGAATAACAAATACCACACTCAAAATTTAAAGGAATACTGCAATGGCAACTCTTAAATTCAAGCACGAAGATAAAAATTACACCGTCAAAGGTGAATGGGATAAAAACACATTCACCGCCCAGGCTTTTCAAGGCAAAAAAGAAGCATCTACAGTGTTTTCTATGGAGAAAACTAAAGTCAATGACGGCGAATTGGCCGCTGACGATGCACTTGCTAACGCCGTTATGGAAGCCGCTAAAGATGACGTTATTAACGGCGGCAATGAAAGCTAGTTTCTTTTAATAACACGCACTGTTTTTCTATAGAGGGCATAGAGAGTTTGCTATAGCGGTGATCAATTTTATGAGCCAAACAGCCGTGTCGCTACGAGCCACTTGCCTAATAACTGAGGAACCAAATGGGGCAAATTCGAAAATGGTCTGACCGAACAGGTCTGGAGAACTTGAAAGATTTTGTGGATGGGGTAGCCCCCATCTCCGATGCTATGGGCGAAACTCTAAACCTGGAACTTATTGAGGTTCGCGAGGGCATCTGTATTTACGAGGGCAAGCCAGGCGAGCAACACAGAAACCCCCGTGGTCTCATACATGGTGGCTGGGCTATGAGCATATTAGACGCGGCAGCTGTTCTGGCCGTTGTTACCGCTCTACCGAAAGGGAAATTGTGCGCTACTTCCAGTCTGGAAGTAAAGTTTGCTAGACCTATAAAAGCTGGCATGACCTGCCGCGCCGAAGGTGAACTTCAATCAATGGGCATAAATTTGGCACATGCCAAAGCCAAATTGATCGACATAGAGACAGGAAAATTACTCGCCTTTTGCACGTGCAGCGCCTCTATCTATGATGTGGTAGATTAGGTCGTGTACTCATAAAACCCATAAAGGAAACTGACCGATAGCAGGTTGCTGAAAAATATTGTAAATTATAACACTGTGTTGCTCAACCTGCATCCAGCCCAATATCAAAATTCATTACTGAATGGGTGAGTGCGCCTATTGAGATTACGTCCACGCCCGTGGCTGCTATGTTTGCGACTGTGCGCATATTGACCCCGCCTGAGGCTTCCAGGGTTGTTTTGCTTTTATTGAGGGCGACGCATTCTCGCAAAGCATCCAAACTCATATTGTCCAGTAGGATAACGTCTGGTCGGTGTTTGAGGACTTTTTTGAATTGGGTAACCGTGTCGACTTCTACGGAAACTTTGGCCATGTGGTCTGCGCCGGCCATGACGGCGCGCACGGCCTTGTCGACACCGCCCGCAAGCGCGATGTGATTGTCTTTGACCATTATAGCGTCGGATAGGGAACCCCGGTGGGTATGGCCGCCGCCGTGCAGGACTGCACGTTTTTCGAGCGCCCGTAGACCCGGTGTGGTTTTACGGGTGGCGGCAATGCGGACATCGTGCGGCGCGACTTTGGCGACGAATTTCGCGGTTAGGGTGGCGATGCCGCTCATCCGGCCCATGAAGTTTAGGGCGGTGCGTTCCGCCATGAGTAGTGCGCGCATCGGGCCTTCGACACTGGCGATAATTGTGCCTTTGCGGACGCGCGAGCCATCTGGATAAAAAGTTTCAAAATGTACATCCGGGTCGACCAAAGCAAAGGTCAATATGGCCGCTTGTAGACCGGAGACGACGCCTGTACCTCTTGATTTAAAATAAAGTGTGGCAGTGGCAGTTTCCGGCACCAATAAGTTAGCCGTCAAATCTCCGGCGGTTCCGAAGTCTTCTTCAAGCGCACGGCGCACCATAGGTTCAATAACAATTTGCGGGAGCGGTGGGATATTGGTCATGTTTCAGTCTTTCATATGCAGTGGTTCATAGTTGACATCTTACCCCCTCACCACGCTGTCGCGCACCTCTCCCCATGGGAGAGGTTAAGCTTGCTGAGCCTTGGCGGTGAATAAGAGAGAGCAAGGTTTGCTTCGGTAACGTCTCCTCTCTCCTCAAAAAACAAAAATGCGGGAGAGGAACAAGGTGAGGGGCTTGGATGTAATTGGGTGTACATTATCAAACCAGTTGATCATAGGTGATATAGCTTGAGCGAGGCGGGTTGGTCTCCTCCGGAAAATCATCACGGTAATGGCCACCTCTGCTTTCTTCGCGGGCAAGGGCACCAGATACAATGAGCCGGGCCGCAATGAGCGGGTTGGCTTCGCCGACTTGTTCGGTGAGGTCGGCGATTGTACCGAGTAATTTATTCAACCCTTTGGCATTCCGGCGCACACCGCAATGCTCGGTCATACCGCGCCGTAAAGTTTCGCTGACATCGTGGGTCATAGCCATCCATGGCTGGTTGCCAATATAGTCGGCGCGGCGCTCCTCGTGGGTGTCGGCATTGATAGCGTGGGCGGCGCGGTTGCCAAAGACGATAGCTTCCAAGAGGGAATTACTGGCCAAACGATTGGCCCCGTGAACACCCGTTGCGGCGCATTCGCCCACGGCCCAAAGCCCTGGTAAATTAGTCCGACCACAATCATCCGTATTGATGCCGCCCATATGGTAATGCACGGCGGGGGCGATGGGGATAAGCCCAGTGCGCGGGTCGATGCCTGCGCTCATACAGCTTTCGAATACGGTCGGGAATTCTTCGGGGAAGTGATTGCCCACTGCCGTTCGGCAATCCAGAAACGGCATGTCGCCTTTCTGGATTTGCGCGAATACGGCGCGGGATACATCATCACGCGGAGCCAATTCGCCGTCCGGATGATAGGCGTCCATGAAACGCTTGCCGTCAGCAGTGACCAAAGTTGCGCCCTCACCGCGCAGGGCTTCGGTGGCCAACGGGTTGGGGTCGCGGTCTATGTCTATGGCGGTGGGGTGGAACTGTACGAACTCCGGGTCACGGATAACCGCCCCGTGAACTGCCGCCATGCCGATCGCATCACCGCGCGAGGTTTTGGGGTTAGTGGTTATCTTGAATAGGCCGCCAATTCCGCCTGTGGTCATGACAGTAATATCGGCTTCGACCGCCATCAGCGAGCCGTCGTCTTTACGTGCCATAGCGCCCGCAATACCGCCTTTGCCGTCTGATAATAATGTCTCTGCCCGCCAACCCAAGAGCGGCGTGATGTGTTCGGCTTCGCGGGCGCGGTCTATCATGGTGGCGATAATGGCTTTGCCGGCAAGGTCGCCTTTGACCTTGGCAACGCGCGGGCGACCATGAGCGGCCTCCAGAGCCAGCACCAAATCACCGCGCGGGTCGGTATCAAATTCAACCCCGTATTTCATCAGGTCGCGCACCCGGTCGGGGCCTTCGGACGCGAGGATCATAGCCACCCGTTCGTCGACCAAGCCGTCGCCGGCATTTACGGTATCGCGCGCATGGTCCTCTGCCGTATCCCCCGCGCCAATAGCCGAAGCAATCCCGCCCTGCGCCCAAGCCGAGCTTGACCCTTCACCCTGCCGCATAGAGGTCAAAACATAAACCGGACGCGGCGCCAATTTAAGCGCCATAAACAACCCGGCCAAGCCAGCCCCAACAACCAACACCGCCCCCGCCGGCAAACGCATAGTCTCTAAATCACCAAGTGCCATAAATGCGGTTTCCTTTGTTATCTGTGGGGATTGTTAGCAGGCGCGGAGCGAGGGGGCAAATGAAAGCTTGTTATTCCGGCGCTTTGAAACAACCCATTGAAATTGGGAGGGGGAAGACCAAGTTTCACTCTCTAACACACCGCTCTTACCCGCGCAGGCGGGTATCCATCTTCCAGGCTTGCGTATTTGCGGATAGATCAAGATGGACTCCCGCCTGCGCGGGAGCGAGCGGATTTTGAGGGATGTTCTGGTGTTAGGACAACTCTCTCACCCTGCCGCTCATACCGTTGAAAAACGGTATCCATTTTGAGTGTTGCACCAAGCCAAAAGGTGAACCCCGTTTTTCAACGGGGTGAGCGGGTTGATATATTAAATATGGTGATATAGTAATGTTGGCAAAGCAACTGTAAGGTTTATGGAGAAAATATGCGTGTTTTACGTCAACTGACAATCAATGATGAAAGATTAGAAAAATTTCCTTTCAAGCGCGAATTGTCAATGCAAGCTTATTTGATGGAAAATGAAGAGATACTAAATTTAAATGATATATATTATGACGTACAAATTTATGACGAAGAAATTTTCCTAGAATATGCAGGGAAAGACGGAAAAAATGGAAGAACCGACTTAATCGCTTCTTATGCAAGTGAGTACATTGCCATTATTGAATTGAAGAAAAATGAAATTAATCAATGCGCTTTAACCCAACTTGAGGGTTATTTGGCTCAAAGAAAAAACCTGTTGGAGAAAACTAAAGATAATCCAATTTTAGAAAACACAAAGCCCAATTGGATTGGAGTTTTGATCGGAGATTCAATTTGCCAAGAACTTGAAAATAAAATTTCAAGCGGTTATTTATTTGATGAGAAAATACCGATTGCGGCACTTACTATTGAAAGGTTCAAAGGAAGAGGAAACACCTATGTAATCACTGATTTGTATTTTAAGAATAAATCTAAATCAAAGAACCGCGATAAATATAAGTTTTTCAATATGAAATATGGAAAAGGGCGGTTGGTTTTAGCAGTGATAAAACAGTATGTCCGTGATAATCCAATAGTAACATTAGCCGAATTGAATAGCAAATTTACCCATTCATCAAGAAAAGGAATAGCTACTGTCGTCATGTATAAAAATGCCTTAGAATTTGCTAGCAAAAACCGCAAAAGACATTTTATTAATTCAGGTGACATTATTAAATTGAATGATGCTGATGGTACAGAAATTGCAGTAAGTGACCAATGGGGAATCGGTGATATGCCAGAATTTATTAAAAAAGCAAAAGAGCTAAATTATAAAATAGAAAGAGACTGTTCAAAATTCTGTGTCAGGTTAAACATTTAGATGTCCAGTATTTCATCTAAGCGTCCGTCGAAGTATATGGCGAGTTGCGAGAGGGTCAAGTTCCAATTGTGAATTGGCATTGTCCATT
>JAKIUV010000081.1 GCA_021647375.1 Robiginitomaculum sp. | reverse complement strand
ACATTAACAAATTATCAATATATCGTAGCCATATGCGCGGCAGATACAAGATGCAGTCTTCATCTATCCACAGCTTTCTATATGTAGTGGTGCATTTTTGCACTAAATCGTGATGTGATCTGGGAGAGATACCCTCTATATCGCCTTGGCGGCGTGAAAGCGGCATGATACATACGTGTTATTATGGCTAAATACGACGAAGAAATGAGAGAGTGAAAATGAACAGCATGATGAAAGCCGAGATCGGTCAGAATGAAGGATTTGGGGCTAGAGAGTTTGGCCGTGTAAATTGGCTCGGGCTTTGGACGCTTTATAAAAAAGAAGTGGCACGCTTCATGCGCATTATCCCGCAAACCTTGCTGGCACCTATGGTGTCCAATGTTTTGTTGATGACAGTGTTCGTTGTGGCCTTCCCGGGGCGAAGCGGTGGTGATAGCGGCGAATTTATTCGCTTCCTAATACCCGGCCTTATTATGATGGGTATATTGAACAATGCGACGGCAAATTCGTCTTCCTCTATGATGACAAGCAAGGTTAACGGCTCTATCACCGATGTGTTGATGCCGCCATTGTCGTCTGCGGAACTTGCGATTGGTTTTATCAGCGGGGCTATTACACGCGGCGTATTAGTGGCATTTTCCACATATTTTGCATTATCAATATTCTTTACGTTCATAATCCCGGCCATACCTTGGGCGGCTCTGTATTTCGGACTATCGGCTGCGGCTTGTCTGTCTATGATCGGTCTGTTGTCGGGGATATGGGCAGAAAAATTTGACCAACTTGCTGTGGTCAACCAATTTATTATTATGCCCCTCAGCATGCTGTCTGGTACATTTTATCACATCCATGTCCTCAGCGAGGGTTTTCAAAAAATATCCCTTGTAAATCCGCTATTTTATTTTATCGATGGATTTCGGTACGGATTTCTAGGGGAAGCGGACGGGAATATTATGGTGGGTGTCCTTTATACACTTGTTCTCAATCTCATTCTCTTTGTTTTTTGTTTACGCGTATTGAAATCAGGTTGGCGCCTCAAGGCCTAACATTATATTTTATCTGGAGACCAAAATGCCGCAAAATGACAATATTTATAATTGCTACGCCCCGCCTGCCGAAGAATTTGTTCGCGGCGAGGGTGTGTATCTCTATACCGAGGACGGCGATAAATATTTAGATTTTATTGCTGGTATAGCGGTCAACGGCCTGGGCCACAATCATCCGGCCTTGGTGGGGGCGTTAACCGAGCAGGCGGGTAAGCTTTGGCATCTCTCCAACATGTTTAAGGTGCGAGACCAGATAAAATTGGCCGAGAAATATTGTGCAGCTTCATTTGCCGACAAAGTTTTCTTCACAAACTCCGGTGCAGAAGCCGTAGAATGCGCTATGAAAACCGCAAGGCGTTGCCAATTTGTCGAAGGCCACCCGGAACGCTACGAAATCCTGACCAGCAAGGGCGCTTTCCACGGTCGGACATTCGCCACGATTAACGCTGGCGGCAACCCAAAATACCTCGAAGGCTTCGGCCCTGAGCTTCCGGGCTTTATCAATCTGCCTTTCGGTGATTTTGATGCCATTAAAAATGCTATTTCGGATAAAACCGCCGCAATCCTTCTTGAACCCGTACAGGGCGAGGGCGGTGTGCGTGCGCTACCCGTACAGTTCCTCAAAGATGTGCGGGCCTTGTGCGACGAACACGGGCTATTGCTGATATACGACGAAGTGCAATCGGGCGCAGGCCGCACGGGTAAATTATTCGCCCATCAGTGGGCCGACGGCCAAGCCGATCCAGACGTTATGGCCGTGGCCAAAGGTATGGGCGGCGGCTTTCCTATGGGCGCATGTTTGGCGACTGAGCGTGCAGCCGAAGGTATGGTTGTCGGCACACACGGCTCTACTTACGGCGGCGGGCCATTGGCTATGGCGGTGGCAAGCGCGGCGTTTGACGAGCTGACCAATCCGGAGTTAATGGCCAATGTCAACAAAATGGCTAATTTCATGACCCAGCAATTTGAACGCCTTAAACAAGACCACCCCGATGTGGTCGAAGACGTGCGCGGCAAAGGTTTGCTCATTGGCATGAAGCTCAAGAAAAAAGCTCTGGACGTGCGCAATCTCGCCCGCGCTCATAAGCTCCTCGTGGGCAATGCAGGCGATAATGTCCTGCGCATGGCACCGCCCTTGGTCATTAGCGAAGACAATGTCAGAGACGCTGTAGCAATATTAGATAAAGTCTTCACCGAAGCCAAAAGCATGGATGATTTTGACGGCTAGCAGAGAACGGGACGAAATTTTTAAACATCCTCCAAAAAACCGCTTCTTCCCATCACAGCACCTCCTTAGCAAAGTTTGCGACGACCCGTTGAACCCACACTTTCAAAGCAGCCGAAACGAGATGTTCTCAATTCCTATATTGAAGTTAGTGGTGCTAGCCAATGGCAATAACCAGGCCCCCGGAATCCCGCAGTTTTTGCATAAAAAACATCAAAAATTGGAAAGTAAAAAACAAAGACAAATACCTAAACCCAATCTTCGCAGGCATGCCCTATGTGGCAAAGGCAAAATAGGGGCGTTAGCTCGTAATAGCCGCCCATATTCAGTCTAGAGCGTTTCCGGTATCTTTAGTAAGGACGGCCTTGTTGCGTCCCAAACCCATAACGATTTCGGGTGTTTTACGCCCCTCAACCCAAGTGACGGAGCGTTGAAAAAAAGTCATTGAGCGGTCAACAGAGCCGCTGATTTTTTGTTCATAGACCGTGAATTCCAATTTATCAGGGTTGCGCAGGTTGAACTTTACGGCTTTTGTGTTGTACTTGTCTAAGCGTTTGATAGGAAATCCGGATGAAGCTTCTTTGTGATGAAATTCCCGGACGACTTCTAATGATTGCTTAAAATGTCCGTTATCATTTCTAACAATCTTAAAGTTATCAGGATTGACAAAATGCCAAATCATAGTGCCTTTGCTGGTAAACTCATCACGCGAGATGCCGTCTTCGCCGTCAATGTTGAGCACACGGTGGAGGTGAAAATCATCAGAGGTGATTTCACCGAGATCGATAAGCCCATTTTTGTTTTCGTCGTAAATGTCAAAAACTTCGTTCGCTATGCGAGTTTCTTTTGTTTGTGACATAAACCCCCAAAGCGAGAGACTCCCAAATGCAAGCGCAATGATAGCGGTTGAGAAAATGGCAGTGCGCCGCCATGGGAATTTGCGAATAGCCGCACCAAAATCATCTTGCTTAGCGCGGCGTATATAGGTCGTGATAAACCGCCGGACTGCATTGCTGGGCGTATCACCTTGGTTTTCACAGGCTTTTGTAAACGCCTGTTTCTTTTGGTGCGACACGCGAATGTCTAGGCGTTCGGATTTTTTCTCAAAACCGTCTTTTGTTGAATTGTTATTTCCCATTGCGTGCTCCTTTCATCAAAATATGTAGCAAAGTCACTGCTATTCAATCTTTTTCGTGTCCGGACAGTGTTTCTTTGTGTCCCACTTCGGACAAGGCGACCCAAGAAAATTAAAAAACCCTCATTTCTGACCTTTGGGGTTTAATTTGGGGTGGATAAGCCCTATTTTATAGCTATGAAAAATAAAATAACATCTATTGTGGGCAAGTTTTTCGGTGGCGCACTTGTATTAAGCGCTATCTTTATACCGCAGGCTTGTGCGGATCCTGCGCAGAAGGGAACTACGCCTGAGGCCTCTCTCATGGTGCCACAATCTTCTGTGCAGATGAAAATGTCATTTGCGCCTGTGGTGAAGGAGACTGCGCCGGCTGTGGTTAATGTCTATAGTGAGCGTAAAGTGCGACAACGGGTTGACCCGTTTTTCTCGTTTTTTGGCCGGGGTATTCCGCGCGAACGGACTGAGCGCTCGCTTGGCTCTGGTGTTATCGTTCGTTCTAACGGTGTCATCGTGACCAATGCCCATGTGATAAAGGGTGCGCAGGAAATGCGGGTTGTGCTGGCGGATCGCCGCGAATTTAAAGCCATATTACTCGCTGCGGATAGCGAGTCCGATTTGGCGATTTTGCAAATAGACACTAAGGGTGAACGCCTGCCCGTCCTACCGATTGCCAGTGATAATACTCTGGAGGTCGGTGATTTGGTCTTGGCCATAGGCAATCCGTTCGGGGTTGGCCAAACCGTTACATCCGGCATAGTCTCGGCGCTTGGTCGGACACAAGTTTCCGATTTGGCCAATTTCATTCAGACCGACGCCGCCGTTAATCCTGGTAATTCCGGCGGCGCATTGGTGGATATGGATGGGCATTTGGTCGGGGTCAATACTGCTATTTTCTCGCGCTCCGGCGGCTCTAACGGTATCGGGTTTGCCATTCCGGGGGAACTGGTTAAACGCGCCGTCGACAGTGCATTATCGGACGGTAAAATCATCCGCCCGTGGATTGGCGCTCGCACAGAGGGGGTCAATGCTGTGATGGCCGAAGCGCTAGGTCTTGACCGTCCGCGCGGTGCCATAGTCGAAGAAATATACGCAGGCGGCCCCGCCGATAAAGCGGGGATAAAACGCCGCGATGTCGTGTTGTCCATAGACGGCACCGAGATATTTGACGATAGCGGGCTACGCTTCAAACTGGCGACATTTTCGCCGGGCTATAAAGCCAAGGTCGAGATTTGGCGCGACGGTAAAACCCGTACCGTGTCGGTTCGCGCAGATACACCCAAAGAATTTCCCAAGCGCAACCAATTAACCATAGAGGGCACCAACCCGTTTGAAGGTCTCAGTGTTGTCAATATGTCGCCTGCACTGGCCGAAGAAATGGACTTTGATCCCTTTGCCAGCGGTGTGGTAATCGCGGCGCGGGGTCGCGACGGACTATCCGCACGGTTCAGATTTCGCACGGGCGATTGATTGCTGCAAGTCATGGGACAAGACATCACCTCCACCGACCAATTGCAAGACGTACTCGACGAATTTGACGGCGAACGTAATTGGCAAATTAAACTAGACCGAGGCGGCAGGGTCACGAACTCACGTATTAGGTTTTGATCAAGTTACACGCTTCATTTGTTCGACCTTGCATTCTTGCCGCAATCAGCTAAGATTATTGTCAATCGAATGGAGGTTACTATGAAATTCACCACTAAATTATCGCTTTTTACTGTTACCGGGCTGTTGGTCGTCGGTTGCGCGACGGTTGATCCATATAGTGAATCATCTGCTGTGAAAAGATTGGTCGCCAATGAAGGGCAACTCGCACAAAATGTTGACCCTGATTTTTTAGGTGAAGCTTATGATCAAGACGGCAAGGCGGTTGTCTGTAAACGCGTGAAACACACTGGTTCGCGTATTGGGCAAAATACCGTTTGCCGTACACAAGCGCAATGGGATGACCTTGCTGACGAGGCTCATAGAAAAACCCAACGTATGATTGACGGCGGTGCCTCTAGCGGCGATAAAACCTAAAGGGTAAGGTGCAATAATAATTACGATCCACATCTAACACTGGTAGCGTAATCCTGATTGTGTATGATTACGCTCATGAGCGATCTTTTTCAAACTGCTGGCCTTGATGCTGACGCGCCGCGTCCCTTGGCGGATTTACTGCGGCCACGGTCTATTGGGGATGTGGTCGGACAAGATCATTTGCTGGCGGACGAGGAGCCTATCGGGCGGATGTTGGCCAGCGGGCGCATTGCCTCGATGATATTATGGGGGCCACCGGGTGTGGGCAAAACCACGATAGCGCGGCTCATTGCGAACCACGCAGATATGGAATTTGTCCAATTGTCCGCTGTGTTTTCCGGTGTCAAAGATTTACGCGAGATATTTGCCGCCGCCGAAGCCCGCCGCTCCACCGGGCGCGGTACGCTTTTGTTCGTCGACGAAATCCACCGTTTCAACAAAGCCCAGCAGGACGGTTTTTTGCCCTATGTAGAGGCGGGGATAGTGACGCTCATCGGCGCGACTACGGAGAACCCTTCATTTGAACTGAACGGCGCTTTGCTGTCGCGTGCGCAAGTGTTTGTGCTGAAACGCCTCAGCGAGAAAGCATTGGACGAGTTGCTAGTGCGGGCCGAGAAAACTACCGAACAAGATTTACCGCTGACCAGAGATGGCCGTGATGCGTTGATTGCATTTGCGGACGGGGACGGGCGTTATTTGCTGAACTTGGCTGAGGAGATATTCGCGCTTACGACCAAAAAAAAACTGGATGCTAAAGGCGTCGCCAGGCATTTGCAAAAGCGCGCACCTGCTTATGATAAGAACCGCGAAGAGCATTATAATCTCATTTCCGCTTTGCATAAATCCATCAGGGGTTCTGACCCGGACGCGGCGCTGTATTGGTTGGCGCGGATGCTGACGGGCGGCGAAGACCCGCTCTATATTGCAAGGCGTATTGTCCGTATGGCGTCCGAGGATATTGGCCTCGCCGATCCATTAGCCCTGATGTTGGCCAATGAAGCCATGAACACATACCGGTTTTTAGGCTCCCCCGAAGGCGAGCTAGCCATCGCCCACGCGGTCGTTCACATGGCCACAGCCCCCAAATCCAACGCAGTTTACACGGCGTTCAAAGCGGCCATGCGCGCCGCCAAAAAAACCGGCTCCCTTATGCCGCCTGCGCATATATTAAACGCACCAACCAAAATGATGAAAGACTTGGGCTACGGCAAGGGCTATGCCTACGATCACGACACAGAAGAGGGTTTCTCCGGCCAAAATTATTTTCCCGATGGCATGAAGCGCGAAAACTTCTACGCACCCAAAGGAGAAGGGCGAGAGCGGGAGATTAAGGCGAGGCTAGAACGGTGGGCGGCACTTCGACACGATAACCGTAGTGATTAACACGTAAATCACCGTCCGATTTACGCCCCGTTATGGCTTAAAACTCGGCTGAAAACCACGCCCTTAAACCTTGACTAAACTCATTATCAGATTCCAGATGGGTTGGGCTGTTTCTGGCAAATAAATCATCACCCGTTTTAGGATTAGCAATTTCTGCTTTACTGCGCCAGCCAATGTTGCCGCTAGAGTATCCATTATGGTCAAGTCTGTTTATTGATCCCAAGGCGTCGCCAATATTTGCAGACTTTGATGGTTTCCCCCGTATGTGTATTCACACTAGCAAGCACGACATGCATTTTGACGATGCGGTAAAGTTGGCGGAAAATGCCCATAAAGCCAGTGTTTATGTAAAAATGAATTATTGGGATACGCCCCGGCACCATCTGGAGCGGCTAAGTTCAAAGGATGCTGAGCACTCATATAGACTTGCGGCGACGTTCGTTGACGATTGCATAAGTCTTGGTGCATAAGTCTTGGCAAGACATAAAAACCCTTGCAATAAATTAGAACGGTTCTTATATTGTGCTTATGAAACACGATACTACAGACATACAAAGCCTGCTGAGCAAGCACGATATTCGCCCGACACAAATCCGCAAGGCGATTGCTGGGCTGTTGTTTGACGGTTCAGATAAACATGTAACCGTAGACGATGTGATAGAGATGGCGCGCGGTCAGCAAATAAAGACCTCAGTGGCCAGTGTCTATAATACTTTGAACCAATTCGCCGCATCCGGACTGCTACGCCGGGTTAGTGTCGAGCAAGGTCGGGCGTTTTTTGATACCAACCTTTCCGCTCATCATCATTTCTATTTTGAGGACGAGGAGCGGCTGGAAGATATTCCTGTGGACGCGATCAACATTCAAGGCTTGCCAAAGCTACCAAAGGGTCGCCGGATTAAGTCCGTTGACGTGACTATACGCATTTAGGTGTATATGAGAATTGCTCTCAAATTAGAATTATTCTAAAAGTGATTGACCGCGTCAAAAATATTTGTTAACCTATGTTATTAATCGAATCTACCTAGGCAACATATTTACAAAACCGAACAGGAGAACATCATGGGACTAGCTTCATCAAAAACACTCGATAATTTAAAAGACGCATTTGCCGGCGAGAGCCAAGCCAATCGCCGTTATTTGTATTTCGCCCAGAAGGCCGACATTGAGGGCTATAATGATGTGGCGAGCGTATTTCGTTCCACTGCCGAAGGCGAGACCGGACATGCCCACGGCCATTTGGAGTTTATGGAAGAGGTTGGTGACCCGGCTACAGGCATGCCAATTGGCGGTACTGCCGATAATCTGAAATCTGCCATCGAAGGCGAGACCCACGAATATACAGACATGTATCCGGGCATGGCGCGCACAGCCCGCGAAGAGGGCTTTGACGAAATCGCTGACTGGTTTGAAACCTTGGCGAAAGCGGAAAAATCCCATGCGGGCCGCTTCACCAAAGCTCTAGGCAGTATGGACGACTAAGCAGAATTTAAGAATAGGAGCGTGGACGAATGTTCGTGTTCTTACCGCAGTCGGTTGCCCCACAACAACCGGCTGCAATTATTTTAGGAAATTGTTATGGCTCATAAAGAAGGTAGCCTAGCTGCCCCGAAACGTCATGCCATAGACTGGCAAAATGACGATTTTTACGACGACAATTTTATTACCGAAGAATTAGAGCGGGTGTTTGACATTTGCCATGGCTGTCGGCGCTGTTTTAATCTGTGCGAAAGCTTCCCGATCTTGTTTGATATGATCGACGATAGTGAAAGCGGCGAGCTGGATACGGTTGATAAATCCGAATACGCCAAGGTCGTTGATGCGTGTACTTTGTGCGATATGTGCTTCATGGTCAAATGTCCCTATGTGCCGCCCCACGAATTTGATCTGGATTTCCCCCATCTTATGCTGCGCGCCCGTGCCGCCGAATATAAGAAAAAAGGCACCAGCTTCACCAAAAAACAATTGGTGCAAATGGACCGCAATGGTAAGGTGATTGGCTCTATATCCGGCCTCGCCAATTGGGCTAGCAAGCTTGGCAATAAGCTGACCCGCCCGGTTATGGAGAAAGTGACCGGCATAGATAAAGATGCGGAATTGCCAAAATTTCACGGTAAAACTTTTGAAAAATTGTCCGCGAAAAATCCGCCCGTGCGCAATATGGACGCGCCAGCCGTGGGGCGCAAAGCCGTTATTTTCGCTACATGTTATGTGGATTATAACAAGCCCGAAAGCGGCACGGCGGCCCATGCGGTTTTGGCCAAAAACGGTGTCGAGACCGAAGTGGTTTATCCCGCTTGTTGCGGTATGCCCTATCTGGAAGAGGGCAATATCGAACAGGTCGCAAAACAGGCCGAACTGGTCAAGGCAGAGCTATTACCGTGGGTTGACAAGGGTTATGACATTATCGCCCTGACGGCATCTTGTGGCTTGATGATGAAAATGGAATGGCCGCTTATATTACCGGACGACGAGGATATAAAACGCTTGTCCGAAGCCACTTATGATGTGGCCGAATATATGGTGGACATTGCTAAGGATGAAGGCTTGGCCGAAGGTCTGTCGCCCATAGAGGGCGGTATCACCGTCCATTCCGCCTGCCATGCGCGGGCGCAAAATATGGGTGCCAAGTCGGCTGAAATGTTGCGCAAAATCCCTGACACCAAAGTTGATATTGTCGAGCGCTGTTCGGGGCACGGCGGCACATTCGGGATTATGAAAGAAACCCGACCTTATGCGGTCAAAGTCGCACGCCCTGCCGTCCGCCAGGTGAAAGCTAAAGGCAATGCCAATCTGTGTTCGGACTGCCCGTTGGCTTGCAAGCATCTTATTCAAGTCATGGGCGAAGACGGTAAAAAACTAACGCCAGACCACCCTATGGAACTCATGGCCAAATCTTACGGACTATAAACGGAAAAACAATATGCCTAAATCTGAACGTATTATCACTGCCGCCGATATTTTATCTAACGCAGAATTTGCACCCATCCGCAAAGAAAGACGCGCCGCGCTTAAGCCGTCCAAGGCTTTGCGCCGTGTTGACCTTGGCCGCGACTGTACATTTTATTTCGAAAGCTTCGAGACCATGTTGTTTCAAGTCCAGGAAATGCTGTATATCGAGAAAGGCGGCGATGCGCAATTGGTGGACGAACTGAGCGCCTATAATCCGCTCATCCCCAAGGGCAATGAATTGGTCGCCACTATGATGTTCGAAATCGACGACCCGGTGCGCAGGTTAAATTTACTCTTGCAATTGGGCGGCATAGAGAACCATATTTATCTACAAATAGGGGACGATAAAATTTACGTTGTCCCCGAAGACGACGCCGAACGCACCAGCGCCGACGGCAAAACCTCAAGTGTACACTTCTTTCACTTCCCCCTAACAGATGTCCAAAAAGCCACGTTCAAAAACCCCAAAACCCAAATCATCCTAGGCTCTGACCACCCAGCCTACGCCCATATGACAGTACTGAGTGCGGATACGATTGCAGAGCTAGCGCGGGATTTTAGTTGATAACAAAAAGCCTCTAGCCTTCCGGCAAAAACCGGAAATGGCCGTTGATTTTTGCGTGGAAGAGTAGGTCGTCCTCGACGGGGCCTCCGCCTATATTGTGGATGATCAGCGGGACGCCATCACCGGATTTTTTATTAGAGACAATGCCGATATGGGGTACATTCCCAATGAGGCGCCAACTGACAATATCGCCTGGGAGATAATCTTCCGCTTTTTGGGTAATCTTCAGCGCCGCGCCTTGGCGTTTTAGGAATTTCTCCATATTGGGCACGCGGCGGTGGTCGATATTCTTGTCAGGTCGCTTCAGCCCCCAGTTTTTCGGGTAAGCATTAAAATTAGCGCGCATGTCCTCGTGGACGGCTTTTTGAAAATCAAACCCAAGCGCGGCGCGGTAAGTGCGGATGATCACATCTGTACACACCCCAATATCCGCTGGCACATCACCGCCCGGATATTTAAGGCTTATATATCTGCCGTCATAACGCACATCGGCTTTGGTGCGCTCTTGCGCCGCCGAGACAATTGCGTCTGGAGGATTAGCCCAAACTGGTTGAGCCAATGATACCAAAGCACAGATCAATAATGTAGCTCTAAAAAACCGCATAAACCTAAAATACATAAAGCCGCCAGCTAAGCAATGCGCAATAGCTGTAGCGTGGGTTAAGAAATGTTCACGCTATACAAACCTTGCGCAATCCGTTCGCGCGGCGTATCACTGCATTTTACTAGGGGCAACAAAACGGATGGTATTATGAACGGAATTTTGTATGTTGCGCTTGGGGGGGCGCTGGGGGCGAGCGGGCGACATTTGCTCGGCAGCTTGGCACTGCGTACTATGGGGCCGGGCTATCCTTATGGGACTTTGGCTGTCAATGTTTTTGGTGGTTTTTTGATGGGTTTGCTGGTCGGCTGGTTAGCGCTTAAGGGGTCGGCTCTGGCGGGCGGCGCCAATAATTTGCGTTTGTTTTTAGCCGTTGGTGTGCTGGGCGGGTTTACCACGTTCTCAGCGTTTTCTCTGGACGCGATGCGGATGATAGAAACCAAGGCTTACGGTGCAGCGCTGGGCTATATTTCCGCGTCCGTTGTGTTTTCAATTTTGGCCTTGTTTATTGGCTTGGTTATTGCCCGTAAAGTGTTCGGGGCATAAAGGTATATTTCATGAGTGGTGTTCAAAATTTAACTGTGGACGAGGGCGATGATGGCTCGCGTCTCGACAGATGGTTCAAGCGTAAATTCCCCCATATCCCCCACGGGCGGGTCGAGAAATATCTGCGTACCGGGCAGTTACGGGTCGAGGGTAAACGGGTCAAAGGCAAAGTGCGTCTAGAGGCCGGTCAAAATGGCCGCGTGCCGCCATTGCCGGAACCGGGCGATAAAA
>JAKIUV010000080.1 GCA_021647375.1 Robiginitomaculum sp. | reverse complement strand
GGTATTATTGACCCCGTGGAAACGCGTACCGTTTTAGGGCTGGGCATTGCCATGTCCCTGAATGCCCATATCCCCGACACACATTATGGAGTTTTTCGAATGTAACCACTAATAAAAAGGAAGTTACCATGAATTTTACCTGTCCCACATTACTCTGGCTCCGCCGTTCCCGACGCAACACCTTGATTGGTGTAATTGCCTGGGGCATTTTATTTACCTTGCATGATTACCTCAGTGCTCGCCATCTTATAAGTGAATTCTGGAATGGTATATTGACTGTTATTTTGATTTTAACGGCATTAATGTTACTGGCATCATTCTGTTCCGCCGGGAATCCAGGGCAACAATCTCCAACACAGGACGAGCATCATGAATAAGCCGTTTCAAAAAATTCTGATTGCCAACCGGGGTGAAATTGCCTGCGGGATCATGGGCACTGCCAAGGCTATGGGGCTACGCACGATTGCTGTCTATTCGGATGTGGACAGGGATGCGCTGCATGTAAAACTGGCGGACGAGGCGGTGCATATTGGAGCCGCCCCTGCACCAAGGTCTTATCTGGATATTGGAGGGATATTGGCGGCAGCCAAGAGCAGCGGTGCTGAAGCCGTGCATCCTGGCTATGGGTTCTTATCCGAGAACGCAGAATTTGCGCGGGCATGCAAAGAAGCAGGTTTGGTGTTTATTGGCCCTTCGTCTGAGGTCATGGAGATTATGGGCGACAAGGCCAAAGCCAAGTCGACAATGTTGAAAGCGGGCGTGGTTTGCATTCCCGGCTATCTCGAAGCGGATCAATCACTTGGAGCGTTGAGGGCAGCGGCTAAATCTATTGGCTTCCCGCTTATGGTCAAGGCGGCTGCTGGCGGGGGCGGTATGGGTATGCGCTTGGTCGCGGGTTTGCAAGACTTTGAGGCTGCCGTAAATGAGGCAAAGCGTGAAGCTGAAAGTGCATTTGGCAGTGGCGCATTGATATTGGAGAAAGCCCTTGTTGGCGCGCGGCATATTGAAGTTCAGGTGTTTGCGGATACCCACGGCAACACCATCCATCTGGGTGAACGGGATTGCTCGGTGCAGCGCCGTAACCAAAAAATCATCGAAGAAGCCCCTGCGCCGGGCTTAAGCAAGAAACTGCGCGTAGCTATGGGCGCAGCGGCCATACAAGTTGCAAAGGCCGTTGGTTATGTTGGCGCCGGGACGGTGGAGTTTTTGCTTGCGGATGGAGATTTCTATTTCCTAGAAATGAACACAAGATTACAGGTTGAGCACCCGGTTACCGAAGCTATCACCGCTGCGGATTTGGTGGAAATGCAGATCAATGTAGCGCAAGGTCTGCCGTTGTCACTATGTCAAAAAGACGTGCAGTTTAACGGCCATGCTATTGAAGCACGAATATATGCCGAAGACCCTAGCGCAGGTTTTTTACCTGCAAGCGGCAGGATTGAAGTGTTTGCACCGGGCGGGGAAGCGCGGGTCGATACGGGGGTTATTGCTGGCTCTGTGGTGCCGTCGGATTATGATCCATTGGTTGCTAAAATTATCGCCCACGGCAATAGTCGCGAGACTGCCCGGCGTAAATTATTAGACGCGCTCAGGGGTGCTGCCCTGTTTGGTCTCACCACAAATATAGGGTTTTTAACGCGGGTCTTGGCAGATGAAGACTATACAAAAGGCGGTGTGGATACCGGGTTTGTGGAGACACACAAGCAGAAATTCAATACACCCAAAATAACTATGGATATTTTAACGTCTGCTGTTGCCGTACAATTTGACCTGGATTTCGAGGCTTCCCGTAGCAAGTCACTATTTCCGAATACCCCGCCAACGCACTGGAGCAGTGCCGCCGCGCTTTCTACGCCCTACCAATTTTTGGTCGGCGATGATGAATATAGTTTTCATGGGGCGTCAAATGGAGAGCGGGGCTACCACATTGGGTGCGCCGGCAATGTTTGGAATGTGGCGTTAATTGAACGCACAGATCATAAGGTCGTGTTGCGTGTTAATGGTCGCAAGCAGTCCCTGTTTTACTACCCGTTATCACCTTCCCATTTGCAAATTGGCAGTGGGGGGCATGTTTATGATATTCATGACCAAAATAAAATGTTCGCCGCCGCCAGTACTGCGCAAAATGATGGGCAGATATTAGCACCTATGCACGGCAATATGGCCGAGATATTTGTCAAAGCCGGAGATGTGGTTGCGGATGGCGATAGGCTCGGCGTACTGGAAGCCATGAAAATGCGCCACGAAATTGTGGCACCTGTTGGCGGAGACATCACAGAAATATTTGTTATCGCAGGCGAGCAAGTCAGTTCCGGTGCAGCTCTTTTCACAGTTGAGCCGAAAGCAAAACCATGAAGCCAATAGCACAAGATTTCACGGATGAATGTCATGCGCTTCAAAGCATATTGGCAGATGCGCTTAAGTCTTACCGCAAAAACCCGCTGGCACTATCCACCCAATTTAAAGACTGGACGATTTCGGATGTGTTGATCCATCTGCATATGTGGAACCTTGCGGCAGTGCTGAGCTTGCAAGAGGGTGATGGGTTTAGCGTATTTTTCGCAGATGTTGCGTCCGCCATGATGGCTGGTAAAAGCCACCGCGATATGGCGCGCGAATGGGCGGCGGAAAAATTCGGCGGCGATGACATTAAATTGTTTGCGGCATGGTCTGATTATTACCCTAAACTGGCGCAAAACTATCAGCAAATGGATCCTGATACCCGCCTGCAATGGGTCGGTACGTCCATGTCGGCGCGCGATAGTTTGATTGCGCGGCAAATGGAAACATGGGCGCACGGCCAAGCGGTATTTGATGTGCTTGGTTTAGTGCGCCGCGAAACAGACCGGATCAGGAATATAGCCCATTTGGGGGTGAAAACGTATTCATGGACGTTCAAAGTGCGGCAATTAAATGCACCTAAACCCAAACCATTTGTCCGTTTAACTGCGCCGTCCAGCTCGGTCTGGACTTGGAACGGCGAACAAGCTGATAATTATATAAAAGGGTCGGCTACAGAATTTTGCCAAGTGGTGACCCAAACCCGTAATATTGCGGATACCAGGTTAGAGGTTGTCGGTGAGGCGGCAGAACTTTGGATGACCAATGCACAATGTTTTGCAGGGGGCGCAGAAACTCCGCCCGCCAAGGGCTTGCGTTTTTGTTCGCCTGCGCCATAAAGGCTTATGCATAATTTTCGTACAGTTCCGGATATAAGAATAGAGCGCGGCGGTGCCGCAAAAATGGATGCCCATATAGACGGGTTGTGTCCCCATAAGCGGGTGTTCATCGTCACCGACGCAGGTGTACACGGACTTGGCCTTTTGGACGGCGCAAAGGCCGCTTTACGTGAGGCTGGATACGCAGTTGAAATTTTCGACCAGGTTGTTGCCGACCCGCCCGAAGAAGTGGTGCTTGCTGGCGCGAAACAGGCACGGGATTTTGGTGCGGGATTGGTGCTCGGCTTTGGCGGCGGTTCACCTATGGATACGGCGAAGGTTATTGCGCTGTTGGCAGGATCGAGCCAGCCGATAACTGAATTGTACGGCGTCGGTTTGGCGACAGGGCCGCGCTTACCTTTGATGTTGGTGCCAACCACTGCAGGTACAGGTTCCGAGGTTACCAATGTCGCCATTTTGACCACGGGTAAAACCGAGAAACAAGGCATTGTCACCAATGCACTTTATGCCGACAGAGTGTTGTTAGATGCAGAGTTGACCCGTGGCTTGCCCAAAATAATCAGTGCCGCGACCGGTATTGATGCCATGGTGCATGCTATCGAAGCCTATACATCTTTACCGCAAAAAAACCCGTTGTCAGATGCGTTGGCTCTTTCGGCGCTGACCAAACTCAAAGACGGTATCGAAGATGTGTGCAAAGACGGCCAAGATATTGAAGGGCGCGAGAACATGTTGATCGGTGCCATGCTCGCAGGGCAAGCGTTTTCCAATGCGCCGTGCGCCGCCGTACATGCACTGGCCTATCCGCTCGGCGGATTTTTTCATGTCCCCCACGGCTTATCCAACGCTTTGGTTTTGACGGGTGTGATGCGCTATAATTTACCAAATGCAGATAAGCTTTACGGCGAAATTTCCGAACATATGCGGCTAGGCGGAACAGGCGCAAATCTGATAGACGAGATGCAGCGGATTAAAGACGCGACGGATGTGCCGCAAACCCTGAGCCGTGTTGATATTCCCGAGAGCGCAATTGCCATGATGGCAGATGATGCCATGACCAAAACCAGACTTTTGGTCAATAACCCGCGTGAAATGACTTTGGCGGCGACTGTGAAAATATATGAGGATATTGCTTGATGTTGCACAATACCAAGGATAGCTACAAATATTTTGTTGAAATCCAGACCCGCTGGAATGATAATGATATGTACGGCCATGTTAACAACGCGGTCTATTATACTTGGTTCGACACGCTGGTGAATAATTTCCTGATCGAGAACGGGTTGCTCGACCCGCAGACCAGCAAAACCATTGGCTTGGTCGTGGGCACGGGCTGCCAGTATTATGCGCCGCTCTCCTATCCAGAAATTATAAGCGCCGGCTTGCGCACCGATAAAGTAGGGACATCAAGTGTGCGCTACGAAATTGGATTGTTTAGAGGCGGTGAAGACAGACCTTGTGCCGAAGGACATTTTATTCATGTGTATGTGGACGCAGAAACCCGTAAGCCCCGACCGATTAGTGCGGACATGCGGACTAAGTTAGGGGTGTTAATGTAAGCGTTCCAACTTGCGAACGGCGCGTTCAAGACGTTTCAACACGGCTTTATCATCACCAGTATCAGTAGGCACGTTTTCGGATAAATGTGGTCGGAGCACGGCCATCAATTGCGCTACATTTGTATCAATGTCCTCGGGCTTGTTGTGTAAAACCAATGTCCGCGCGGCGTACTCCAAAGTGCCGTAAAACAGATCGCGCAAGAAGGGCAAGGAGAGTTCATTTGTGAAATGACCCTTGTCTTGGCCACGTTCTATTATGCGGTCAAATAATGCCGCATAAGTACGTTTGAAATCTACGCCCGCATTTTCTCCCGCGTCGTCGCTACGAGAATAATACAAAACATAACCTAGCTCGATGACACGCCAATGTTTGACCATCATGGTCAGGTGATAGTCTGCGAGGGCTTGCAGTTGTGCAAAGCTATCTTTGGTTTTTGATAATGCGTCTTGGGCTTCATCTGTGATCTGTCGCCAATGATCCACAACTACGGCTTTGACTATGGCGTTTTTGTTTTTGTAATACAGGTACAATGTGCCTTCGGCTAGCGCGGCAGCATCTGCAATCTGGCTCATCTTGGCTTTGTTAAAGCCGTGCTTGAGAAATACCGTCCGGGCAGCCGCAATAATGCGTTTTTCCCGTTGTTCCAGTTTTGCGCGTTTGGTGCTCATGTATAACTCCGCAACGCACGGTGCTGCAACGTATTTTCATATGGGTTCATCATAATGAGTTTAACTCATATATACAAAATTCTGTTCATTCAAGCCAATTGCAAACCGCAACAAACAAATCATTTGTAATGCAAGAAAGGGCAAGCGTTATGAAATGCCAGATGGAACTATTGGCATGTATATACAACTTAAAGAATAATTAACTATAATTACATTATCTTAGTAAGAATCACTGCAAAAAGGGGAAGTTGATGAAAACCAAATATGATTTTGTTGTTATAGGCAGCGGGCCAGCGGGTCGGCGCGGGGCTATGCAAGCGGCCAAGGCTGGACAATCGGTTCTTGTGGTTGACAAAGGCCGCCATATTGGCGGCGTGTGTGTGCATACGGGGACGGTGCCCAGCAAGACATTGCGCGAAACCGTGCTTAATTTGTCCGGCTGGCGTGAGCGTGGATTTTACGGCAGTGCCTATAAAGTCAAAGCCAATATATCGGCCAAGGATTTAAGAAAACGACTACTGATGACTATCGAGCACGAGGTCAACATTCTGGATAACCAATTTGATAGAAACCACGTTACCCGTATACAAGGTACGGCGCGGTTTATATCGCGCGAACAAATTAGTATCGAGGCACATGACGGCGAGGTGCACTGCGTGGAATTTGGTAAAATTTTACTGGCCGTAGGCACCAAACCTTTCCGCCCAGACTATATCCCGTTTGACGGTAATCGGGTTTTGGACTGTGATGATATTCTTGATTTAAAAACCCTGCCGCGTTCTTTGACCATTATCGGGGCTGGTGTGATCGGGCTTGAATATGCATCCATATTTAATGCGCTGGACATTCCGGTTAATGTAATAGAGCCGCGTAAAACTGTCTTGGATTTTCTCGACGAAGATATTGTTGAAGATTTTTTATACGACCTGCGCAGGCGCGGCGTGCGTCTGTGCCTTGGAGTGAAAGCATCACAAATTAAAAACGACGGTCAGCGCTGTTTTGTCAAGCTAGCAGACGGGCGCGTCATCGAATCGGATACAATCCTGTTTGCGGCTGGGCGGATAGGCGCAACTGACGCGCTGGATTTGGAAGTTTGCGGGTTAGAGGTTGATCACCGTGGCCGCATCGCCGTGAGCCGAAAAACTTTTGAAACAAAAACCCCGAACATCTATGCGGCGGGTGATGTGATCGGTTTTCCGAGCTTGGCCTCTACATCTATGGAGCAAGGCCGCAGAGCTGCCTGCCACGCACTTGATATTCCCATGGCCCACCCGCCGGATTATTTCCCTTACGGTATTTATGCCGTGCCGGAAATTTCAACCATTGGTCTTACCGAGAAAGAGGTCCGAGCCGCCAATATGCCCTATCAGGTCGGACTTGCCCGTCTGCGCGAAACATCACGCGGACAAATCATGGGCATTCAAGGCGGCCTGATGAAAATGATCTTCTCCTTGGACACAAGGCAATTGCTCGGTGTGCATATTATCGGAGAGGGGGCAACCGAGCTGATTCATATTGGGCAAGCCGTGTTGAACTTGAACGGTAAGCTCGATTATTTTATCAATAATATTTTCAACTACCCAACCCTAGCCGAAGCTTACAAGATAGCGGCTCTGGATGCGTGGAACAAAATGCGCAATATAAATCTTGAGCAAGAGGGAGACGCCGATTTAACTTTCGACGACCTGCCAAACAATCCGTTCGCAAATTTGAAATCAGCGTAAGCACAAGACCAAATTTTGCCATACTTGCAATCCTCTAACATTAGAAAAAGTGTGACCGTAAAACAATGCTGATCTCAGCATTGACCATTTGGGTGTCTGTATTTTGCACCATAGGGCGGGTTGCAATCTTAATAGAATGGGTATTTGTTGCCGGAATGCGGGCGCGGATTCTTTCCAAATCAGATAACTTTCCAATAATATGGCCTTTTAGTGGTTTGGAAATTCGTGTCTCTTTTTTTTGTTTTTTACGATTCCCGATTGCTTTTCTGTCTGCACCAGGTTTGAAATCTAATCGGCGTTTGGTTGGTGATTGTACAGTACGTGACTTACCTGTCGGCTCAAGCATTTTCCCTTTAAAATGACTGTCACCGGTTTTTTTAATTTCTTTGCCTACGGATACTAAATTCATTTTTGACTTTATTTCAACACGTTCAGCGACGAGTGCAGGCAAGCCCATATCTTTCATCATACTTAATCTTTGTTTTGCGGCAAATACAAGATGAAGTTTAATGCTGTCCAACAATGGATGGTAATCTGCACCGATCACTACTTTTTTCTCTAGCAAAGACTTTGGTATATCCGCATTGATTTCGGTGAAGGCGTCAATAAGCGGACTTGCCAAGTCTTGCTTTGTGACAAGCGAGATTGCAGACTTAGGAGAACTCGCTTTCCACTTTTTGAAAAGACGGGGAAGCTCAGGCGAAAATTCCTCTAACCATTCATCAATATCATCATCAGATAGGCTGTTATATATTTCATCATCGTTCATACGATCAAGAGCTGTGACTTGTTCTCGCCATTGTAATTGGCTTTCCAAGCTTTCGATCAAAGCTGAGAGCGTGTTGTCGATAAGAAGCCCGGTAAAGTCAGCTAGATCAAGGAAATCATCGGCGTCGGTCATTGTTATGATTCACGTACAGGGACATAATCCGTGTGCCAATGTATAACTGAGCGACCCATGAGGCTACCTCGTTCAGTTTGTGAGTTTAAATGGCGTTCTTTATAAGTCGACACATTAACTGTGCGGGTTTTCGACTTGCTTTTCCGCTTATCTTTGCCCTTAAACAGTCTTGCAAACCGCCCCCGGCGCTGTTTGCGTTTGTATTTCGTACTGGCCTTGTTTTTATTTTGTAATTTTTTTGATGTTTCTGTAACTACGGTGGTGACACTTTCAAAGGTCATCGCAGTTTCAAGCAGACCTTTATCGATGACAATACGCACCATGCCAAGCTTTACCATTTCTTGTAATAATGCGTATTTATTAGCACTAACATTGGCGGCAATCGCATCATAAATTTTGGCCATAGAAATTGCTTGCATGTCGGTATTGGCCAAAGGATTGGCGGGTAACGCATCAAAAGCGACGGGATCATAGGCAATCATTTTACCGTTTTCCATAATAGCACCTATGCTAGCTCTAAAGGCGTCGTCCTTACGTGCGGCAGCACTGGAGATTGCTCCGGTTATATCGACAACTGCCCCCGAGCCTGCATTGATTATTCCGGGAATACTAATTTGTTGATTTAATGCGCTCAAAGCTGACGAGGGCGCTTTTGTCAAATCAGCGGGCGGGCTTGCTGGAGGGGTACCTTCTTGGCTTTCAAAGGTGGCCGCAAGCAAGCCGGCCAAGTCTGTATTCACAGGATTAGACGTTGTCCCGGAATTGAATTCTATTGGCGGCAATTGGTCAAGCAAGTCTAATATTTCCATGGGGTCGACATCGTCTACTGTATTATTTATATACTCAGTCAAGGTCATGGATACTTCCTTGACGAGATTAATGTAATCTTCAGTTTGTCGAAGAGTCATATCAAGCACGGTTTCAAAAACGCCCTCAATCATTGCCGCCGTGAATTCGGGGAACGGGATATTTGTAGCTGCGGATAAATTATCGGTGACTTTGCTCATGGTAAACTCCTTGTTATTTGAATAAAGGGAGCTTAGCCTATTTCGAAATCTCAAACGTGATAGAGATCACGTTGCACGCCTGTTATTTCTCATACTATAAAATAAATTTGGATAAATCCGTGTTTGTAGCTAATTCGCCCACGTGTTTTTGCACATAGGTTTTGTCGATATTTATGCTTTCTCCGTCCCGGTCAGAAGCCGTGAAACTGATATCGTCCAGAAGTCGTTCCAGAACCGTGTGTAGACGGCGTGCACCTATATTTTCTACGCTGGCATTGACCTCGGCGGAGATCTTGGCAATCTCTTTAATACCGTTTTTGGTGAATGTGAGTTTCACATTTTCCGTCGCCATCAAGGCGGTGTATTGCTTGATTAGGGAAGCTTCGGGTTCTGTCAGAATCCGCTCGAAATCTTCCCGGGTCAGGGCGCGTAACTCGACCCTGATGGGCAGCCGCCCTTGCAGTTCTGGCAACATATCAGACGGTTTGGCAATATGAAAAGCACCAGAGGCCACAAACAAAATATGGTCGGTTTTCACCGGGCCGTGCTTTGTTGTGACGGTCGTCCCTTCAATGAGCGGCAGTAAATCACGCTGCACGCCTTCGCGCGAAACCTGCCCACCGCCGCTGGCATCGCTACGCACGGTGATTTTGTCAATCTCGTCTAAGAATACAATGCCGTCATTTTCCACCAGACTAATCGCGGTTTTAACCAAAGTTTCTTCATCGAGCATTTTATCGGCTTCGTCGGCCAGCAGTGGCGCATAGGCATTCTTGACTTTCATTTTGACTTTTTTGGTCTTGCCGCCTTTGCCGAAGAGACTGCCCAGCTCCAACATGCCCATGCTTGCACCCGGCTGACCTGGGATTTCAAAACCCTGGAACGGCGAACTATTATCAGCTAAATCCAGATCAACATCTTTGTCATCTAGGTCGCCCGCCAACAATTTTTGCCGGAATTTCTCGCGCGTTGCTTCGCCAGAATTTTCGCCGACAAGAGCGTCAAGGATACGGTTTTCGGCGGCCTTTTCGGCGGCGGCCTCTACGTCCTTGCGGCGGGTTTCGCGGGTTTGGGTAATAGCGATTTCTACCAAATCGCGGATAATTTGCTCCACATCACGACCCACATAGCCGACTTCTGTGAATTTCGTTGCTTCCACCTTGAGAAATGGCGCATTAGCCAGTTTGGCCAGGCGCCGGGAAATTTCAGTTTTACCAACTCCGGTTGGCCCAATCATCAAGATGTTTTTCGGGGTAATTTCGTCGCGTAAATCTCCCTTCACATGCTTACGCCGCCAACGGGAGCGCAGAGCAATGGCAACGGCACGTTTGGCAGCCGATTGCGCAACAATATGTTTGTCCAGTTCAGAGACAATTTCGCGCGGAGAAAATTCAGACATAAGTGTTCCTTGAAAGGTTCTTGGGGGACGTTCCTTGTTCTTGCTTCACAGATAAGAAACCTGGCTGTAAATTCAAGCCTTATTATGTTGGCGGAAATATTGTTGCGAATGGCCCTTTGGTCGGCAAGATAAACAAGAGTAATTTGCGCGCCCCGTGCCAGCCAACCCCAAGAAACACAATGCCGCCGCCGAGCAACAGCAATGTTAAGGCTATGACAGAGCCAAAGTTCAGCCCAGTATCTTTCATCAAAAACCCGATGGCAAACCCCGCATAACCCAAGGACGACACCAATAAAGCCCGCCTGTTTATGGCTAGGCTGACCAAAGCTAGCCCGCCAATAATGACCAACATAAACAAAGCGTCCGTCTTGCCGAGTTGGATCATAGGAATAACGCCCATTATTTTGGTTACTTCGGGCTTGAGCACATATACGGCGAGACCGTGGATGATCAGGGGCGCCGCCGTGAAATGTAGCCAAAACGCATTGTCGGCAAAGCGGGTTTTGCGGTCTGTATCGCGGCTGTCATAGGCAAGTGCGACTATAAACAATGCCAAGCCGGACAAGATCATCAACAGACCCGCAGGAATAGTTCCGCCCAAAACCGCAAACATAATCATGATGAGGGACAAGGCAATGAGTGCAATGGAAAACGGCAAGCGAAAGCGCCAGTAAAACAACAGCATGGCCAGCAGGGTAACAAATGCAGGCAACAGGCCTGACCCTCCCATATCCAAAATGGCACTGAGACCCTTATGGACAAAAATCAAATAAGCGAAAGCCAGTAATAATGTCGGTAAATGGGCGCGCTTCACACGGCCAAAATACTCGCACATCAACCACAGCAAACCCGCCCCCGCCAAATACAAAGCCCCGCCGCCAAAAATACCAAGAGTGGTCAGCATCCCCAACGCCAGAAGTCCGATACCGATGGCAATGAACACATCCGAGAACGAGCGCACAAACCGCATGTTTTCTTCATCGCCGATAAGGGCGGGTTCATAATTGGCCGTGGGCGATGTCGTCGTTGTGGCAGAAGGCGTGGCCGCGCGCTTGGCAGCCCGCTTGGCGAACATAGCCCGCATATTGCGCGCCTGCGCCGCGTCAATAATCCCAGCTTCAAGAGCCTCAGAAATCTGTTCAGGTGTCAAATCAGTCATGAGTTGAGAATACGGGAGTTTACACTCGCTGGCAAGTGCGGGCTTGGTGTCTGTAGCTAGCACTCTAATTGTCCGTTTTATGTAGCACTTCATTTGTCCGGTTTATGGATTTCTTCTTTTGGGAGTTTTTCATGGGCTGGGCGGAGTGTTTACAGGAACGAAGAATGAGTAAATTTG
>JAKIUV010000079.1 GCA_021647375.1 Robiginitomaculum sp. | reverse complement strand
GCTTCATCAAAATCGAAGCCCATGGGCTTGTGTGGTAATTTGGTCATAATAGTCATTCCTATTTTTTAGAGCAAAGCCTGCCCTTGGTGCAAATCTACTGGAATGACACAGAATTTTAAACACTATCTAGGCAACAGTCTGGGGCAGGAGGAGAAGCCCGCAGAACCCGCAGCGAACAATCCGTTTGCGGCGCTCAAAGATTTATAGGTTTCTCCTTCCCCCATAAATGGGTGAAGGATTCATATTTTGCTATCGCTACGCGCAACATACATGCCCACCGTTACAATCACCATTGCGAGAACTGTGCGCCAGGAAAAGGCTTCGCCGAGGAATAAAATACCTGCGATTATTGAACACACTGGCACCAGATAAACCAAGCGGGCAATCAAACTGGGGCCGCTTATTTGTACCAGCCGGAGATACAATATTTGCGCAAACCCTGTCGCACCCACGGCCAAAACAACCAAAGCAAAAATTGCAGAATTAGGCGGAATAGTTTCGGGTAAACCTGTCGACAAAGCGAACAGCAATGATACGGT
The DNA here is from genome assembly GCA_021647375.1 of Robiginitomaculum sp. Classification (GTDB taxonomy): domain Bacteria; phylum Pseudomonadota; class Alphaproteobacteria; order Caulobacterales; family Maricaulaceae; genus Robiginitomaculum_A. The sequence continues at coordinate 11,329 of JAKIUV010000079.1, read as the reverse complement.
TGCGGCGGCAATCAACATCATTGCCGCCCCGAGACTGGCGGGTGTGTGTGGGGCGCGTTTAGCGATTATGGTCAACACCGCATAACAAAATGCCGTCAACAATATAAGGCCTTGGGCGCGCCATTCCCCGACGAGTTCTAGCTCAAAGGGTATGGGGACAAATAGAAATATCAGGCCTGCAAACCCTATCAAAAAGCCAAAACTTTTACGCCATGTTAGCCGTTCGTCTTTAATGAAAAAATGGGCTAGCACTATTGTAAACAAGGGCATGACACCCGCGAGAATAGAGGTTAGGCCACTTTCAATAACTTTTTGGCCACTGGCGGTAAAATAAAATGGGAGCGCCATACCAATCAGCCCCATAAGCGAATACCAACGCCAGCGAGGATCGCTCAGGGGCGGGAATTTATGTCCGCGCCACAGGGCGTAGGCCACTAAAACAAAGGCAGCAATGAAGGTGCGCACGGCCACTAACCATGCCGGAGAAATTGTGTCTACTATATACCCAATAAGCGTATATGCCGTGCCCCAAATGACCACTATGGCTATACAGGCGGCATAAAATAGTGGTTTGCGGTCTTGCATAATATGCCTTGTTTTTATTTTGTTTTTTCACCCATGCGGGCGATGGCCAAGCCTATGAGTATGATGACAAGAGCAATAATATACCGTTGATGCAAGCTTTCGCGTAAAAATACCATTCCAGATATAATGGCGACGATGGGGACGATATAGTTGATTTTGGCGATGAGGCTAGGGCCAGAAATTTGCAAAAGCCGTAGATATAATAGATTGACGAAAAATGTCGCGCCGATAGTGAGTGCGGCGAGTGCGCTGATGAGTTTTGCAGGCGGTATTGTCCTAGGCATTTCTGAACCTACGAGTAGGTAAGCACCGAGCAAGGCGCTGACCGCGCCGCCGATGAGCATCATAGCCGCACCGACGCTGGCGGGGTTTTCTGGCGCGCGCTTGCCCAGTATAGACGTAGAAGCGTAACCGAATGCTGCGAGGATTATTAAAGCTTGTGCTTGCCAATTATCCACTAAAGACCAGCTTAGTTCGGCAGGTAGGAACAACACGCACACCCCGATAAAACCAACGAAAAAACCCAAAGATTTGAGCTTAGTCAGAGGTTCGGATTTCACGAAAAAATGGGCGAGGATAACCGTGAATAGCGGGGTCACGCCTATCAAAATGGAAATCAGACCCGAATCTATGCCCGCATTATAACCCCGTGCGATTAAATAAAACGGAATGGTCATACCGATAAACCCCATGGTTCCGTAAAATAACCAGCTTTTATCTGTCAGGCGGGGGAGTATATTGCCGCGTAGATATACGAATGTGACCATCAACATGGCGGCAAATATCATACGGATTGCCACTTGCCAGGCCTCGCTAATGATGGCCGCATCAATAGTGCCGACCAAGGTATATTCCGTACCCCAAACAAGCAAAGTGATGGGCACTAAAAGCCATAAATTGGAAAAGGGAGATTTATCCATTAGGAATATTTGTCTTCAATACGGGCTATAAGTAGCCCGGTTATAATGATCATCATCGCGGCAACAGAGCGCCAACTGAAGTCTTCGCTCAGGAATATAATACCGAAAACCAGCGCGAATACGGGCACTAAATAATTGATCTTGGCAATCATGCTAGGGCCAGACATTTTGATAACTTTAAGATAAAGAATATCGGACAGGCCCGTGGAAAACACGGTGAGTATGAAAAGAGCCAGCAAGACTCCGCCCGAATAATCTCCGCCTGGCGCGCCGGATAAAAGTGCGGGGACAAGCGCCGTCACAGCCGCTGTGATCAACATAATCGCCGCTCCCACGCTGGCCGTAGTATCGGGTGCGCGCTTGGCAACGATTGCCGCCAATGCGTAGCTGAGCGCGACCATCAATATAAATATTTGGGCGTGCCAGTTTTGGATAAGTTCTAAGGATAAATTTTCGGGGATAAACAAAAACACCACCCCGATAAAACCAATGATAAAGCCCATAGACTTGCGTAAGTTCAGGCGCTCTGATTTCACAAAGAAATGCGCCAGCAAAATAGTCATGAGCGGCGTAACACCATTTGTGAGAATAGACGAAATTCCGCTTTCCACCCCGTATTCATTGCCCTTGGCCAGCAAATAAAACGGCGCAGTCATACCGAGAAATCCCATAAGGCCGTACCAAAACCAGCGCTTATCGGACAGGGGCGGTAGTTTCATGCCGCGTATATAAACGAATAGAGTAATGCCAATTGCCGGTAAAATTGTCCGTGCGGCAGGTATCCATTCCGCCGGAAACCCACCAGAATAGACCGCATAATACATCAGATTATAAGCTGTCGCCCAAATTAGGACAATGGCGGCAACATAGACGTATAATTGCAGAGTGCTGCTTTCTGGTTTTTTTTGTTTGTCCATAATCCCTAGCTATTGAAACGTACATACACTTGCAAGCCATAAAAACCCCAGCTTACTTTTAAGTGGAGGTAGAGCGCAGCGTGGGGCCGGGGTGGTTACCTTGGCGAAGTCCTTTTCTGCCGTATCGCTGTAGACGATAACGCGTTTAGCGGTGGGGTTAAATATGTCCATGCAGGGGCTTCGTAGTTGGCTAGAGTGTGGGCTTGGCTTTCGGGGATACGGGCATAACTGTATTGGCGGGCGGCTTGGGACAGGCGGGCTTTTATGGTGTCGCTGGTTTTTGCGCCCGGTCTTGTATCATTTCTGGCTATGACGGCAATCGGCACGGTTTCCATGATCTCGCGCCAGTTTTTCCATTTTGGGAGTTGTTGTAGATTATCCGCACCCATCAGGAAGACGAACCTCGTGCGCGGCCAGCGTTTTTTGGCACGGCGCAAGGTCTCCACCGTATAGCGCGTACCGAAATCTCGTTCCATATGGCTGATGCGCATTCGCGGTGGCAAATTTAAGGCTTCAACACTATCGACCCTTTTTGCGTAAGGGGTTTGATCGGTTTTTAGGGGGTTGCCCGGACTAACCATCCACCAGATTTGATCCAGCCCCAGCCGTTGCAAGCCACATTCCGCCACATGCAAATGCCCGGCGTGGGCAGGGTTGAACGACCCGCCAAACAGGCCGATGTTTTGTCCTTCATAGCTCAAGCCCATAACCTCATGGTCTGGTTTGTCCCGTGCCTAGCACCTGATATTTATAACTGGTCAAATGCTGTGCGCCGACAGGACCGCGCGCGTGCAGGCGGCCTGTGGCAATGCCGATTTCTGCACCAAAGCCGAACTCGCCGCCGTCTGCGTATTGGGTCGAAGCATTGTGCATGACAATGGCACTATCGACTTTGGCGAGAAATTCTTTGGCCACATCGGTGTTTTCTGTGATGATAGCGTCCGTATGATTACTGCCATATTGATCAATATGGGCGAGGGCGGCATCTAGCCCGTCCACGATTTTTATATTGAGGATAGCGTCCAGATGTTCGGTCATAAAATCAGCTTCACTGGCCGCCCCGATGTCGCTTGCAGCCGCGCAAGCTTGTGTATCACCACGCAGTTCACAACCTGCCGCGTTGAGTGCTTGTGCGAGCATTGGCAGCATGATGAGCGCCGCTTTATCGAGCAATAAAGTCTCGGTAGAGCCGCAAATTCCGGTGCGGCGCATTTTGGCGTTGACGATGATGTCCCGCGCCATGTCCGGGTCAGCGTCTTTGTGGATATAGGTGTGATTGCGACCCTCTAAATGTGCCAATACGGGCACACGGGCGTCCTGTTGCACCCGCCCCACCAGCCCCTTACCGCCGCGCGGAATGATAAGGTCTATATTGCCGTCCAGCCCCGCTAGCATATGACCGACGGCGTCACGGCTTGTTGTGCCCACATATTGCACGCAGGTTTCTGGTAAGCCGGCGGCTGTCAGGCCACGGGTAATAGCTCTATGAATCGCGACATTAGAGTGCAAGGCCTCTGAGCCGCCGCGCAAGATACAAGCATTCGCGGACTTGATACACAAGGACGCCGCATCCGCCGTCACATTGGGGCGGCTTTCATATATCATGCCAATGACCCCCAGCGGTGTGCGTACTTTGGCGATGGTCAAGCCATTAGGTCGTGTCCAGCGCTCGTCCTCTGCGCCGATGGGGTCGGGCAGGGCGGCCACGGCTTCTAGTCCTTGGGCTATGCCCTCTATGCGCTCTTCGGATAATTTTAGACGGTCAAGCATAGCTGGGGTTAGACCCTTTTCTGCGCCTGCCACCATGTCCTTGGTGTTGTTGCTAAGGATTTCCGGCGCGGATTTACGCACTTGCGCTGCCATAGCGAGAATGGCATCGGTGCGGGTTTTTCCGCTGGCGAGCCGTAAAGAATTTGCTGCAGAACGGGCATTTATGCCCAGTTTGCCCATATATTGTTCAAGATTATCTATCATGTGTTCACTACCATATTATCGCGGTGAATGAGTGCCGCGCCTCCGTCATAGCCCAATTGGGCTTCGATGTCGCTTGATTTTAAGCCCCTAATCGCCCGCGCATTATCGGCACTATATCCAGCCAATCCGCGCCCCAATTCGCGGCCCATTTCGTCCACAATCAGCACGGCTTCACCGCGCTCAAAATCACCCTCTACCCGCACAAGTCCTGCGGCCAATAAGCTACTGCCTTTGGCCAAAGCCCGTGCCGCGCCAGCGTCTATGGTGAATATGCCTTTGGGTTTCAAACTGCCTGCAATCCATTGCTTGCGGGCAAGTAGAGGGTTGGTTTTGGCTAAAAACCAACTGGATTTTTCTGTGCCGTCTGCCAGAACCGCCAGCGGATTATGGGCATCGCCCCGGGTGATGACCATTGCACAACCTGCGTCTGTGGCAATGCGTGCCGCTTGTAATTTGGTTGCCATACCACCAGATCCTGTGCCGCGCTTTATATTGGATGCGCCCCCCATAGCCATGATTTCGGGTGTGATTTCCCGGATTTGCGCAATATGCTTGGCAGTGCTGTCCAAGGTTGGGTCCGCATCATAAAGCCCGTCAACATCTGATAATAATACTAATAAATCCGCGCTGCACATTTGCGCTACGCGGGCGGCTAATCTGTCATTATCGCCGTAGCGGATTTCGTCTGTGGCCACTGTATCATTTTCATTGATAATCGGGACGGCGCCTAGTTTTAACAATGTCGCCAATGTGGCGCGGGCATTTATCCAGCGGCGACGGTCTTCTGTATCATTAAGGGTGAGTAGAGCCTGTGCGGTGTTGAGACCAAGAGGCGCTAGTACGGCTTCATAGGTTTGGGTTAATACGACTTGTCCGGCTGCAGCACAGGCTTGTTTTTCGGCAAGGGATAGGTTTGCCTTGACCAGTCCAAGCCGCCCACGGCCCAGAGCGATGGCACCGGAGGAAATGATAAGGATTTGTTTGCCTGATTGCTTAAGGTTAGCAATATCTTGCGCCAGGCTTTCCAGCCAAGCCTGATTGATCAAGCCGGTTGTCTCGTCAACCAGCAAGGAGGAGCCGATTTTTACGGCTATACGGTTATAGTTATCCAGCGCAGTCAAATTAAGGCCGCCATTTCTCGGTTTCCGGTTCAAGCCCTGCTTGTTTACGGGCGTCAGCTTTTAGTCTGGCCAAGCGTGCCTCTTTATCGGCCTTGCGGCGTGCTTCCACATGTTGAAAGGCGGCGCTCATGAGCGGCTTGACATCAATCCCGGCCACGCCAGAGACTGTAAACACCTTTGCGCCGCACGCCTTGGCCAGTTCTGCGGCACGGATTTTGATGGTTTCTGCATCCAGTGCGTCGCATTTGTTCAGCGCAACAATTTCCGGTTTGTCTTTGAAAATATCGGCATAGTCTTCCAGCTCTTTACGGATAGTGGTGTAGGCTTCGCCGGGGTTGTCCTGCGTGCCGTCCACCAAATGGATGATCGACATACAGCGTTCTGCGTGGCCGAGGAATTGATGACCAAGGCCAGCACCGTCTGCTGCACCTTCAATAAGACCGGGGAGATCAGCCATGACAAAACGCTCGCTCGCCCCCATATCGACAACCCCAAGGGAGGGATGCAGGGTGGTGAATGGGTAATCAGCGGTTTTGGGATTGGCCGCTGACACTGCGGATAGCAATGTTGATTTACCCGCATTGGGCAGGCCAACCAGACCCACGTCGGCGATGAGTTTTAGTTTGAGCCAGAGCTGGTATTCTTCGCCCGGCTCGCCCGGATTGGCGCGGCGCGGCGCTCTATTGGTGGCGGACTTGAACCGGGTATTGCCCCAGCCGCCATTGCCGCCTTTGGCCAAGAGCATTTTCTCGCCGTGTTCTAACATGTCGGCTAGCAAATGCTCTCCGGTTTCGTCGAAGATTTGTGTGCCGATGGGCAGTTCAATAATTGTGTCTTCGCCGTCCGCGCCTGTTCGGTCGCGGCCCATGCCATGTTGTCCGGTTGGGGCTTTGAAGTGTTGTCGATAGCGAAAATCTATCAGTGTGTTGAGGTCTTGATTAGCCACGGCCCAAACATCGCCGCCCTTACCGCCGTCGCCGCCGTTAGGCCCGCCAAATTCAATGGATTTTTCGCGGCGAAAACTGACGCTGCCCGCCCCGCCAAAGCCGGAACGCACATAGATTTTTGCCTGATCGAGAAATTTCATGTCTTATCCTATAGCGTCGACCAACGCGCCGCAGTATTACGGGGTAGGCGATACTCTATGCTGTTATGTTTTTCACCGCGAGCCACGGAAAAAAGCTGGCTTGGTTCGTTCTTATCAATAAACCCTAGCTTTTCAAGCACTCGTCCTGATGCGGGGTTATCCGCAAAATATCCCGCGTCGATATAGGGGACGTCCAATGCGCGAAACCCTTCCGTGAGCAGGCATTTTGCGGCTTCTGGCATATATCCTTTGCCCCAAAATTCTTTTGCGAGCCAATAACCGATTTCCCAATCATCTTGGTCATTCTTAAACAGATCGACCACACCCATCATGCTGTCGTCGGTTTTGGTGATTGCATAGGCGAATGATTGACCACGGCGCCAATCGGCAGATGAGCGCATGAGCCAAAACTCTGCGCTCAAACCAAAATAGGGCAGGGGCAGAGTAGCTGTCATCCGTAGAATATCCGGGTCGTTAATCCGCCGGGCCATGGTTTGCGCATCGGAATTCCGTGTCCGGCGGAGGGTTAATCTGTGTGTTTGAAGTAAGTCTCGCATTTTGTAATCCCAAACGAAAAAAAGAAGATGGGCGGTGACCCATCTTCCCTAAATTCGTTTAGGCTATGTGATCACCAAGAAGCGGTGATCTCAATATCACCTATTTTGCCGTTGCTGGCTGCACAGACACAAAGGTGCGTTTGTTGCGTTTGGTAACAAATGCAACGCGGCCTTCGGTTTTGGCAAAGAGAGTATGGTCTTTTCCCATGCCGACATTGTCGCCTGGAAAGAATTTGGTGCCGCGTTGGCGGATGATGATGTTGCCAGGAATAACGGCTTGTCCGCCAGATTTCTTGACGCCTAGACGACGGCCTGCGCTATCGCGACCGTTATTCGATGAACCACCAGCTTTTTTATGTGCCATGTTAAAGTCTCCATTTTACCCGAAAAGCGGGTAGTCTATTATTTAGCTTTGATTGCCGTGATTTTTACAACGGTCTCGTTTTGACGATGACCTTTCTTACGGCGGTAGTTTTGACGGCGTTTCTTTTTGAACACAATGACTTTGTCGCCTTTGCGTTGCTCGATGACCTCACCGCTAACGCTTGCGCCTTTGATGGACGGAGCGCCTACGGATACGTCTGCACCTTCACCGCACATGAGTACGTCGTCAAATGTGACTTTTTTGCCTGCTTCGGCGTCCAGCTTCTCAATAACAATGATGTCGTCTTTAGCGACTTTGTATTGTTTGCCGCCTGTCTTGATGACTGCGAACATAATTTCGTCCTTAAGTATCTGCGAAACTTGGCCTGAAACGTCTGTTTCTGAATGCCTTAGCCGCTGTTGAAATTGGTTTTCCGAGGCTAAAATCAGCCTAGCCCAGAGAGAGCGCGAAATATACGAAAAAAACTTTGCCTGTCAACGTATGAATCGACTAAACTCTGATGTTTTATTTCGCCCACATATTGCCTAAAAAAAGACCCCGCGCCAGAAGCGCGGGGTCTAAGATTAATGTATCTGGTTTTAGTTTCCGACGCGACCGATGATTTTACCAGCCGTATCAATAATGTTACCATTTGCATCTACGGTTCCGAGAACAACACCTGCACTGTTCACGACCTGACCGTTTGCACGAACAGAGAGGTTACCCAGAGACATGCTGCTGCTTGAAGCACCACTTGCACCGGAGATAAACTGTGAACCGCCACCAGTAATCGTTCTAGTGGTTGTCGTTGTGGAGCCGCCAGTAATCATGCCGAGAACCTGACCATTATTGCCAACAATGCTGCCATTGCTTGCAAGGCGTCCAACGACTTCACCCGCTGCATTCAGAACCTGACCATTGGTACCGATTGTATAGCTTCCGGTACTGGTAGTTACAATGCTACCGACTGCATAGCCTAGGCCGCTATTGATGGAATACCCACCACCAGAGACCATGGAACGCCAGTCAACACCCAGAGCATCAACTGTCCGCAATGTCAGGCCACCCGTAGACAGGCTTTGCGCGATTTGGAATTGTTCGACAGATGCGTAGGTTGCTTGGCCAAGAATGCCGTCAATAGCACCACGGTAGTAACCACGTTCTTGCAGAGCCGTCTGGATAGCGGAGATAACACTAGCGTTCGAGTTAGCTTCACAAAGAACCTGACGCCATTCAGCTTTTTCCGGTGTGGTTTGAACACGTTTTTCAATTGTGCCAAATTTAGCCGGAATAACAATCCGTTCAATCCGTGCTGGTTCAACTAGTCTCTGTACGGAGACTGTGTCGTAACGAGCCGGGATCTCGCGGCGTTCTGTACGGGCTGGAACATCAACCACGCGGCGTGTAACTGTTTTGGTCACTGCCGGGATAGTCCGTTCCATTGTCGTAGCAGGCGTCTGAACGATACGGCGTGTAACCTGTTTGGTTATCGCAGGAATTACACGTTGCTCGGTACGTGCAGGCGTTTTGATAACACGGCGGGTCACCTGGTTGGTCACTGCCGGGATTACACGCTCTTGTGTCGTCGCAGGTGTGCGAACTACGCGGCGTGTAACCTGTTTGGTGATAGCCGGGATAGTCCGTTCTTGCGTAGACGCTGGAGTGTCAACCACACGGCGGGTCACTTGCTTGGTCACGGCTGGTATCACACGTTCGACTGTGTGTGCGGCGTCTTTGATGACACGGCGTGATACCTGCTTGGTGATCGCTGGAATGACACGTTCTTCAGTGCGCGCCGGGGTTTTAACAACCTGACGCGTCACCTGTTTGGTGATTGCCGGTACGGCTCTCTCAAACGTAGACGCTGGTGTTTCAACAACACGGCGAGTTTGCGTTTTCGTGATTGCCGGGATGGTGCGTTCCATAGTGCTTGCCGGAGTTTTGACAACACGGCGGCTCACTTGCTTGGTCACAGCTGGCACAATGCGCTCAACTGTGTGCGCTGGGTCTTTAATAACACGGCGGCTGACCTGCTTGGTGATTGCTGGGATAGTGCGTTCCTGCGTCGCTGCCGGAGTATCAACAACGCGGCGGGTAACCGTAGTGGTCACTGCCGGGATGATACGCTCCTGCGTAGATGCTGGTGTTTTCACTACACGACGAGTTTCCTGCTTGGTAATAGCTGGAATAACTCGCTCAAACGTAGAGGCTGGCGTTTTCACAACACGTCGGCTCACTTGCTTGGTCACAGCAGGAATAGTGCGTTCTACTGTGTGCGCTGCATCTTTGATGACACGGCGTGTTTCCATTTTAGTGATTGCCGGAATGACACGTTCTTGCGTAGTCGCTGGTGTTTTGACCACACGGCGGCTGACCTGTTTGGTGATAGCAGGAACAGCACGCTCAACGATTGACGCTGGTGTCTTAACGACACGGCGTGTTTCCACTTTAGTGATAGCCGGAACTGTACGCTCCATGGTCGATGCTGGTGTTTTGACCACACGGCGACTTACCTGTTTGGTGATCGCCGGGATAACACGTTCAACAGTTGACGCTGGTGTCTTAATGACCCGGCGTGTCTCCATTTTAGTGATTGCCGGAATGACACGCTCTTGCGTAGACGCTGGTGTTTTGACCACACGGCGGCTGACCTGTTTGGTGATAGCAGGAACAGCACGTTCAATAGTGTGCGCTGCATCTTTGATAACACGGCGGGATACCATTTTAGTGATTGCCGGAATAACCCGCTCTGTTGTACTTGCCGGAGTTTTAACAACACGGCGCGTCACTTGCTGGGTTACAGCTGGGACAACACGTTCAATAGTATGTGCAGCTTCCTTGATAACACGGCGTGAACGCATTTTGGTGATGGCTGGAATAGCCCGCTCAATCGCAGATGCCGGAGTTTTGACAACGCGGCGCGTCACTTGCTGGGTCACGGCTGGAACAACACGTTCCACTGTGTGAGCAGCGTTTTTAATGCGGCGGCGTGTTTCCGTTTTCGTGATGGCCGGGATGGCTCTCTCGATTGTGGAAGCTGGCGTCGCAACAACGCGGCGGCTAACCTGTTTGGTGATAGCCGGTATGACCCGCTCAATGGTATGGGCTGCGTCTTTGATGACCCGGCGGCTTTCCATTTTAGTAACTGCTGGAATAACCCGCTCGGTCGTGCTGGCTGGTGTTTTGACCACACGGCGGCTGACCTGTTTGGTAATCGCCGGGATAGCCCGTTCAATAGTAGTCGCTGGTGTTTTGACTACACGGCGGCTGACCTGTTTGGTGACAGCTGGAATAGTACGCTCTTGTACCGAAGCTGGCGTTTTGACCACGCGACGACTTACCTGCTTGGTGATTGCCGGAACAACACGTTCAATGGTGTGTGCTGCGTCTTTAATAACACGGCGTGTTTCCATTTTAGTGATTGCCGGAATGACACGTTCTTGCGTAGACGCTGGTGTTTTGACCACACGGCGGCTAACCTGCTTGGTAATTGCCGGGATAGCACGCTCAACAGTGTGGGCAGCGTCTTTGATGACGCGGCGACTTACCTGTTTAGTGATTGCCGGAATAACCCGCTCTGTTGTACTTGCCGGAGTTTTAACAACACGGCGCGTCACTTGCTTGGTCACAGCCGGGATAATCCGCTCAACGGTTGACGCTGGTGTCTTGATGACACGACGCGTTTCCTGCTTGGTGATTGCCGGGATAACACGTTCTTGTGTAGAGGCAGGTGTTTTGACCACACGGCGGCTGACCTGCTTGGTAATCGCAGGGATAACACGTTCCGTTGTGCTTGCTGGTGTA
>JAKIUV010000078.1 GCA_021647375.1 Robiginitomaculum sp. | reverse complement strand
CCACTGTGAAAATCTCCCGGTCCTCCCGTTAAAACAGAAAAACCTTAAAGTGGACGACTTTTACGCCGCCCGCGAGGACACAATACCCTCGCTACAGTGGACGAATATTGCACCGCCGTTCACACCACCATTGATGGACACTTGCGTACAACACCTATTTCCGTTAGTTTCTCCCCATGCTCGCCGCTCTCAACACGCCTACTCCCGCCGAAACTCGGTATCAAATCCCGGGTCCGGAGCGCGATATCGGTGACAGTAACCGATTTAATTGCTGTTTTGTGTCACCGTAATTTGACAAACCATTGCTCCACCCCTCCCGCCAATCCCAATTACGTTCGACTTTTAGGTAGAAATATAAACCGTTAAGTCTAACCCTGCGTTCCCGCACCTGCCCTGCGCCCTCCTCAACAAATACGGTCGCCGCCCTAAGGGGGCGTCGGCATTCTTCTCCGCTATAATATGTCCCCCGGACATATTATTTATTGTGAGCGCTATGCGCTCTCAATAACCGCTCCGAAGCCCATTAACAGCTATAACCAAGGCGCAGCAGGTGGTGCCTACACTGTGCGCAGCGGCGACACCGATAGCTCATTGCCCTGCGGGCAACCTCATGCAGGGCATTCGGCGCAAACACCTTCAAACCCTACGACCCAGCAGAGGCGATTGGCGACGTAAGTCCGACAACGCCTGAACCGCCCAAGGACGGCGCGAATTGCGGGGTTGCGGGGGCTATACTATTGGTGGTGGTTGCAGCAGTTGTGACATTTGCGACGGCGGGAGCAACAGTGGGTGGACTTGCGGCTGTCTTGAGCGGCACGGGCGGTTTTCTGGGCGGAGCAGCAGCTGGCTTTGGAGCCGTTGTTAGTGGTGCCGGATTGAGCGGCGCCGTAATTGCAGGCGCAGCCGCTGGTGCTACACTGACCGCCGCAGGTGTCGGGGTTGCCATTGCAGGTGCGGCTGTCGGCGGCGCGGTCGGCTTTAGTAGACGTTGCAGCTTAACAGTTGTTGTACCGAGGAAACGGAGTCGCCCGTTTTCGCGGCGTAAGATTAAGAAATTAACATTTAAAAGCACGAAGAATCACGGATCTGCAAATACATTTAAGCACATGGACTTTCAGTGGTAACAGAACATTCAAAAAATAAATATTTTCGCAAGTGGGAACAAAAGTGGGAACAGGTTTTCTTCCCTACACAATATGTCATATATTTCATATGCTTAGTCAAAGGCAATGGCGGAGACGAAGGGATTCGAACCCTCGATGGGCTTATGACCCATACTCCCTTAGCAGGGGAGCGCCTTCGACCACTCGGCCACGTCTCCGAGCGGGGGATTAGCGCAGACTTGCGATGTCTGCAAGAGCGGAATGATAAATTTACCAAGAACTTTCACTTAATTTCAAAATTAGCCTAAAATTAACCATACCCACAGACTTGCGCCCCGTTTCGGTACAAACTCATAGAAAATTAACGACAACCGCCTGCGATTGATACAAAAAAACCGCTCCTTGTTTACGCATTATTTTCCCTATTGGGATAGATTGCACGCAATAATAATGGTGGGTACACCCAAATATGGGACACCCCGACATGGTGGGTTGAATGAAACAGTTAAAAAATTCGGGCGCAGGCTCGACCAATAATCTTACGAAAAAACCGCCGCAAGGTGGGGGTGTTCCGGTGCAAAAACGGCAAGTGGAAACCGTCGAAGCATTTGCGCGCCGCACCCGAACGCGATCACAAACACCTGCCCAAACACGTGCCAAAGCCCGGGTTGAAAAAACACACCAAGAACCCAAAGACCGCCCTCGGGTAAAGCTCTCGGATATTCACTTCCCGGCGCAAACGGGTAATATGGCAGCGCTACGGTTCAGCTTGCGCACATTAGACGCCCTGTGCGTCACGGCTGTGATTTTGATCTCTATCTGGAGCGGTTATATCGGCATCAATAATAAAGCCGTTCTGGCGCCCCTTGCCGCTGGCCTGACGGGCGCTATCGGGTTTTTTGCGGCACTGTTTTTAGTCAAAGCCCACCAGTTTTCCCCGGCTGAAACCTATGGCGCTCATATGAAAAAAGTCATGCTGGGGGCGTCGGCGGCGCTCGGTGTTTGGCTGGCGATTGCCTTGATTGCCAAGCCCGATACCTTCTTGCCAGACGCACTCGCCATATCCGGCCTATTGGCCACTACGACGCTTCTGGTTTTACACACGATTTATTATATATGGATTAAGCGCCAGCACGAACGCGGCCAGCTTATCCCGACCATTGTTATGCTCGGTGCTACCGAAGCGGCGCGGCGGTTGATTGAAGAAAATGCTCGCACGCGCGAACTTAACATTCTGGCGATTTTTGATGAACGCTTATCCCGTGCGCCCCACAACATTCACGGTGTTCCCGTGGTCGGAAAGATTAAGGATATGCTGGATTGGGACGCCCTGCCCTATGTGGATAGAATTATTGTAACCCTGCCGGATTTAGCCGAAGCGCGCAAAACTGCTTTCGTCAACCAAGTGCGCAAATTACCCAACCGCATAGCTTTTGTGGTCGACGAGTTTGAGAATCTGGATCATGTGCAACAACGCCTGACCCAAATCGCCGCCATCGGCACTCGCGATATTTCGGGCAAAACATTTTCGGGCAGCGCCGTCTTCGCCAAGCGCTTTATGGACATCGCCATAAGCGGCACGGCTCTTTTGTTCGGCGCACCCGTGCTGGCGATTATTGCGCTGGTGATTAAGCTGGATAGTCCGGGGCCGGTTTTGTTCAAGCAACAACGCCAAGGCTTTAACAACCGGATATTCAGCGTGTTTAAGTTCCGCTCCCTCAAAGTCGAGGACGAAGACAAAGACGCCCGCTCCCAAGTCACCAAAGGCGACACCCGCGTCACAAAAGTCGGGCGCTTTATCCGCAAAACCAGCTTGGACGAATTGCCGCAACTCCTCAATGTACTAAAGGGCGACATGTCCCTCGTTGGACCACGCCCCCATGCGGTTGGTATGCACACGGGCAATATCGAGACTTATAAATTGGTCGACGAATATGCCCACCGTCTCAAGGTTAAACCCGGCCTAACCGGTTGGGCGCAAATCAACGGTTCACGCGGCCCCCTGCACGACGCGGAAAGTGTGGCAAGGCGGGTGCAATTGGATATAGAATATATTGAACGCTCCAGCGTATTGTTCGACCTTATGATCATGGTCAAAACCTTGCCGTGCTTGCTCGGCGACAGAGAAAACGATAGATAGGCTTCCGCTATGTGGAAACAAATGCTCGGATATGTCCCGGTTAATCTGGCCAATATCATTATCAGCTTTGGCACGATTGCCATTCTGACGCGCCTGTTGGACGGCGCCGAATTTGGCCGCTATGCCTTGGCTATCGCCAGCTTACACTTTATTCACATGGTGGCATTCACCTGGATAGAAGCCGCCATGGCGCGTTTCTACGCACGGGCTGAACGGCGTGGCGAGCTGGCTTCACACCTCAAGACCAGCTATGTCACCGCCATAAGCATGGGCATTATCGGCCTGCCGATTATGATGGGGCTTGTTTATATACTGCCGGTTTCCGCCACTATGAAAACCCTGTTGGCATTTGCATTTGCCTCCACTTGTTTAACCCTCACATATAATATCGGTATCGAAGCCCATAAGGCGGCGCACCGGATTGGCCGTTTCAGTGCCATTCATTCCACCCAAAGCCTGCTCGGGTTTGGTGTTGGGATCATCCTTATTCTGACTACACCCCTGCGTGAGGTGGCACCATTTATCGGGATTGTTGCAGGCACGGTACTCGCCTTGCTGATTGATTTACCATTTATGCTCAAACGCACAAAAGGTGGTAAGTTTGAAAAAGACCGCGCCCGCGCCTATTTTGCTTACGGTATGCCCATATGTTTTTCCCTGATGCTGGCTTATATATTATCCCAAGGTGATTTGTTCTTCATCAAATACTTCATGGGCGACCTCTCAGTCGGTGAATATAATGCCGGTTACAACCTTGCTAACCGATCCTTAGACGTATTATTTATCTGGATAGCCATGGCCGTCACCCCCATCGCAATCACAACATTGGAACAAGAGGGCTTGGAGAAAACCAAGAAAGTCCTGAAAAGCTACGGAGAGTTTTTGCTGTTGATTATACTGCCTGCCGCCACAGGTGTTGCGCTTGTCGCCGAGCCTGCGGGATTTATCCTCGGAGAATCCGTGCGGGCAGAAGCCGTTAAAGTTATGCCGTGGATTGCTTTTGCCGGTGTGATGAACGGGTTTATCACCTATTATGCCCAACGCGCCTTTATGCTGTCGCGCAAAACCGGAACCTTGGCCGCGACCATGGTTCTGCCCGTGCTTATAAACATAGGCCTGAACATTTGGCTCATCCCTATTCACGGCCTTATGGGCGCGGTATGGGCGACCTTGATTGCTTATGGTTTTGGCCTAGTATTGACATTGGTTGTGGCGCGGCGCTCTTTCCCCTTACCCATGCCGATCAAGGCTTTACTACAATGCACATTTGCCTGCTTGGTCATGGTCGGTGTGGTGCTGGCATTACCGCCTAGCGTAAACACATTACCCGATTTTGCAGAACTTGTTCTAAAAGCCAGCGTTGGCGCAGTGGTTTACGGGTTTGTTGCCTTTGCCATTAATGCTGCCAATTGCCGCAATTTGGCCAAAGACTTTCTGGAGAAATTTAAAAACCGTAGGCACGCCAAAACCAAGGAGACTTTGGCATGATCGAAACATTTAAAAATAAAACCGCTAAAGCCGGAGCCATGCCGACCTTATCCGTACTCGTGCCCTATTATCATGATGACCCGGTATTGCTCTTGAACGACTTGCTTGTGCAGGCGCAAGCCGCAGGCGGTGCTGAAATATTGATGTATGATGACGGCACGGGTGATGCCAATGTCAATGCTCGCCTTATTAACACTGCCAAGAAAAGCACGGCACCCATTAGCCTGTTTTTTGCACAGAAAAACCAAGGCCGCTCCCCTGCCCGCAATTATCTGAAATCCCAAGCCAAAGCAAAATGGGTGTTGTTCTTGGATGCGGATATGCGCCCGGTCGAAACACATTTCCTAGGTGATTATCTGGCCGAAATAAACGCCGACTCCGCCGATATTATCTTCGGCGGGTTTACCGTGCCAAAGCAAATACAATCCACCGAGACCGAGTTACACCGTGCATTTTCGCAAACATCCGATTGCCTCAGCGCGGAAGACCGTAGCAAAGCCGGGGCGCAATATGTGTGTTCATCCAATCTGTGTGTGCGCGCGAAAATTCTGGACGCGGAACCGTTCGACACCGGCTTTACCGGTTGGGGCTGGGAAGATAGTGAATGGGCGGCGCGGGTCGCGGCCAAATACCGCCTTAAACACGCGGATATTCCGGCCTTACATCTTGGTCTGGAAAGCACGGACACGCTCTTGAGCAGATTTAAAAACAGCGGGGCAAATTATGTGCGCTTTACCAATGCCCACCCGGACTTGGCCAAAACTTTGACGCTTTATAGGCTCAGCAAAAAACTCGGGCATGTACCGGGGCAAAAATTGATGCGGCCCATGCTTAAAGTTCTGGTGCGCACCACAGCCCTACCAACCAAAATAAGACTGATAGCCCTAAAATTATGGCGAGCGAGCTGGTATGCGGAGGTGATGACATGAGCCAGAACCTCGACATAAAAGTCTATGAACCCTCCACGTCACTCGGTGCAAAAATATCGCGCAAGCTTTTGCCCTTGCGCGCACGGAGAAATTTGAAATTTAAACTAGAGCGGCCATTGGTTAGCTTCACATTTGACGATTTCCCGCGCTCGGCACGCTATCAGGGCGGTGATATTTTAGCCATGCAGGGCTGGCGCGCGACCTATTATGTGGCGGCTGGTCTTATGGGCATAGAGAACCACCACGGGGAAAGCTTTCACGCTACAGATGTGCAGCAATTACAAGAATGCGGCCACGAGATTGCCGGGCATACTTATTCTCATTTGGATTGCGCCCAAAGCACAGCCGAGCAGATCATGGCCGAAACAAAGCGCAACACTGCGGCCTTAAAAGCCATGGGCGTCAACAAACCAGTCGAGCATTTTGCCTGGCCTTACGGCACAACAAATGCAGCACATAAAGCCGCATTGGCGAAACGGTTTAAATCAATGCGCGGGGTTAGTTCCGGCGTGCATTACGGCAAGGCGGACTTGAACCTGCTTAAATCGACACCGCTTTTTTCCGGACAAGAAACGGAAGACGCGCTGGCACTCTTACACGGCCTCTCGAAAAAACCGGGCTGGTTGATTTTCTTCACCCATGATGTGCGCGCTAACCCAAGCAAGTGGGGCATTAGTGGCCGCGATTTTGGCAGAGTTATTGCTGCGGTTAAAGAGTGCGGCGCCGATGTTCTGCCCGTTGGTAAGGCACTTGAGAAATTAGAGGGGCATTATGGATAAGAGCATAAAAAACGGCGTATCCATTATCGTGCCGACTTTCCGCCGCCCTGACGGTTTGAAGACGGCTTTGGTAAGCCTGATGGATCAAACCGCAAATGATTTGGCGCTGGAAATCATAGTCGCAGACAATGACCCAAAAGGGAGTGCGCGGGATTATGTAGAGAACTTCGCCAAGACGGCGGCTATCAAAACGCATTATCTACATGTGCCTGCGCCGGGCGTCTCCAACGCACGCAACGGCGCTCTTGGGGCGGCGCAAGGTCGCTATTTGGCATTCCTCGACGATGACCAACAAGCCTGTACAGGTTGGTTGCAAACCCTATTGGATATATCCAAAAAATACGAAGCTGCATTGGCTTTTGTACCGACTCACGCCCGCATACCGGGGTCGTCAAAATTCAATGATTATCTGGTAGACTTCTTCTCGCGCCAAGGCCCCGACTTGACTGAAGGTATTGTTGATGATTTTTTTGGCTGTGGCAACTCCCTGCTCGACACTGGGTTATGCACCCTACCCGCACCGCCGTTCAGCATAGACATGAACGAAACGGGCGGCGAAGATGATTTATTGTTTTCAGAACTGAAATCGCAAGGCATAAAAATCGCATGGTCCCGCGCCGCCAACGCCAATGAAGACATCCTGCCCCACCGCGCCACGCCCGAATATGTCAAAGTCCGCAGCTTCGCCAACGGCCAAAGCCCCAGCCAAGAATGCGCCGACACCAAAAACTGGTTAGGCGTAGCAAAATGGATGCTGGTCGGAGCCGTACAATACGCGCTCTATACACCGATGGCTTTGCTCACCAAATTAACAAACAAACCCTCCTACATCCACTACCTAGCCAAATCCGCAAGCGGCAAAGGCAAAGTCCTCTGGTTCGGCAACTTCACACCAAAGCTATACGGAGCCGCAGTGATTGAAAATACGGCGTTTTAAGGTGGGGGCAAGACCTGCGCTCGCGTAAGCGTTTCTTTAAAAACGGATGACCCGTCTCGCCGCTCCCGTGTATCTGGGAGCGTAGCCTGCCACTCGTAAAAACAATCTTTGCTAAATCTAGCCCGATTGTGGTAAGTCCTTGGTCATGGACGCTTCCGATTAATGGTTAAGTTTCAAACGCAGGCCACTATACACATTCAGATGCTCAAACGAAGGCGTCCATACCATTACCGTAATTAACGTCCATTTTGCGGGCTAACTTTATTGCCAAAAGTATTTCCCAAAGCTGCTTTGGCGCAATAGGGTAGGTTTATGGAACCTATCATATCATATTCGGGGCTTGAGATTTCTTTGGCCGAGTTAATTTTGGGCGCGGCGCTTATGCTTTTGGGCGCGCTGATTGCGATTACGTTTACCCGCAAGGGCGGGGCACGCATGGATGCATATCTTGGGGATATGAATAAACAGCATGCCGAGCTGCAAGGGCGGTTGTCGCAATACTCCGAAGACGCGGCCAAGCGCGAAGCTAATTTACAAGATAATTTGAACCTACGCCTTGACCAAGTGACGCAAAATGTCGGGAAATCCCTGAGCGAAACACAAGAGCGCAGTTCGCAAAACCTCAAGGCTTTGCACGAGCGGCTGGCGCTGATTGATCGCGCGCAAAAGAACATTGAAACTCTGTCGCGCGAAGTGTCTGGCTTACAAAGTATTCTCTCTAATAAACAATCTCGCGGCGCGTTTGGCGAGAAGCAAATGCAAGATTTAATTGAAAACTTTCTGCCGCCCAATGCTTATAGCTTCCAAGAAACGCTCTCTAATGGCAAACGGGTCGATGCGCTTATTCATTTGCCGGGCGACCAAGGCCATGTGGCGGTGGATTCCAAATTCCCTATGGAGAGCTGGCGCAGATTAGCGGGCGCAGAAACAGACGCGGACAAATTAACCGCCGCGCGCGAATTTCGCCGCGACATAACTATTCACATCAAAGCCATTGCGGAGAAGTATTTAATCTTTGGCGAGACATACGAAATCGCGCTAATGTTTTTGCCGTCCGAGGCTATCTATGCAGAGCTACATACAAATTTTTCAGACCTCGTTGAAAAAGGGTTTGTGCAAAAAGTGATGATTGTTTCCCCCACCACATTTATGGCGACCTTGCACACGATGCGCGCTGTGATGAAAGACGCGGCTATGCGCGAGCAAGCCCATATTATCCAAAAAGAGGTCGGCGTTTTAGCGGATGATGTTAGGCGATTATCAGAGCGCACAACTAAGCTACAAACCCATTTCAAACAGGCTAGCAAAGACGTTGATGATATTCTTATCTCTAGTAGTAAGATCACGGGGCGCGCTGATAAAATTGGTCAGTTAGATCTGCCTACGCCAAAAAACTCTGACCTGCACGATGATTAGAAATACGTGATTCTGATTCCGGTGACAATTCCGGTGCAACTCCGGTGACAGTTACCGAGACTCTTAAGTTTTGGTGATGGTGGCCAACGGGAACGCCTTTTGGTGAGCCGCGACTATTAACGGGCGGATTATTGTAGGGTGGATTAGCGTTAGCGTAATCCACCATCGGCGAAACACTCAAAGGTGGATTACGCGCAAGGTGGGCTAATTCACCCTACAGCTTAGTCTCGGTTACTGACCGCAACCCCCACCGTAACCCGGCGTCCAACATTTCTCTCATGTATTTTTTGGAGTGACATTTTGTTGCTTTACCTCTAGCGTCAGGAAAACCCGCCAAAACCTATTTGGAGATATGTCATATGTTAAATTTACAGTTAAACTTACTGGGCGCTCACACTAAACCTTTTCGCAAACGTATTTTTGCCAGCGCTGTCTTGAGCGCGGTGCTTTTTGCCGTGCCTGCCCTTGCCCATAAAACATTTTTGTGGCCAGCCAAATTCATGTGGCAATCCGGCGACACGGTTGAGGTTGCCCTCACCAGCGCCTTAGCATTCCCTAAACTGGAATTTGGCCCTGGCAAAGATAGAATTGCTTTCAGTTCAGTTGTGCTGGCCGGGCAAGACATTCGTGCGACCACGCTCACAGAAAATAAAACCTATCTCAACATGACATTTAAAGCTGACCATGCCGGCTTTGGTGTGGCCTCTATGAGCAGCAAGACCCGCTCCGGCGCGATCCAGCCCGAAGACACCGAGGGCTATCTGGAGGAAATCGGTGCCAATGCGGCTGTGCGCAAGGCGTTTAACGACCTGCCCGGAACCCCGCCCCTGAACAGAAGCTATAACAAGCACACGAAAACATTTTTCTGTGTCGAAACTTGTACCGATGGTGCCAATGCAAAATATAAGCCCGTTGGTCAAAAGCTGGAATTTGTTGCCAGTAAGTCCGGGGACAGAAAGTTTGTGCTGTTACTCGACGGCAAGCCGCTGGCGGGGCAAGACGTGGTAGTGTACGATATTGATGACAAGAGTCATAAAACCGTAACGGATAAAAACGGTATGGTGATCGTTGACCACCCCCATTCCGGAGCCGCAATGCTCACGGCGGTGTGGATTACCATGCCGGCTAAACCGGATGGTGTGTATCATTCCGATTATACGGCGCTGACCTTAAAAGTCGCACATTCTCATTAGATTGCGGCTCATTAAATCGCGGTGGCCATTTAGGAACTAGGCTTATACCGCCACCAGGCTGGGGAAAATGCGAACAGTTTTGCCGATGTCGCAACAAAAATTACCCAGCTTAAATCATTTTGTTGCAAGATTGTGCTTTCAGAAAGAGAAATCATGAGGAATAATATGGTGGATAAAATCACCCAATAGTTTTCGACACCGCCCTTATACAAGCGCCCAATTGCCAACAATAAAGTGATTAAATACAGCAGGCCAAATAAAACAACCGCAACAATACCCGCAGACAACCAGGTCTCGACCCAGCCATTATGGGCGGTTGGTACGCCCCACTCTAAACTGAACCGCACCCAGTAAGACGGCCCGTTAAGGTCGTTCCAAAACGTGCCGTAACCATAGCCAAGCAACGGTTTCTCGCGGATGGCTTGCGCCAATGCGTGCCAAATATCTGTCCGCCCCGTGAGGGTACGCTCCTTACCAATAAGCTCGAACATCATATCGGGCATAAAGATCAGCAAGAACGTCATCACCCCAACACCAATCACCACGCCGTACATGACGGGGATGCGCAATATCGGAAAGCGGCGAAATACCCGGATAACCAAAAAACCCAAAATCGCCACCAAAGCCGCCAGTAATGCCGCTTTGGAAGTCGACATAATGACCAAGCCGAAACAAAGCACCCCGCCCGGCACCCAGAGCCACCAGCGTTTGGGCTGCATGGCAAAAGCGCACATCATCAGCGCCAAACCCATAGCCATCCGCACCCCAAATGAGTTTTTCTCCAGCCACGCGCCGCGCCACGCGCCTTGGTGGATTTCTTGCATTTGCCCAAGCTGGGGGACGCCAACGGCCAAGACCAGACTAATGACCGCCGTGACCAAAAACACCAGTGCCAGCCGCTGTACCAATTCGTTCCAATCATAGCGTGCCGCCAAAACCAGGCCAAATAGTGTTGTCATCAACAAAGCCACACTGCGCCGTAAAGTCACATCAGGCTCAATAGACCAGATATAGCTAAGGCCGCACCACAACACGCTGATGACCAATAGCGGGTTAAATACCGCCATACGGACGACCTTGGGCAACCAGCGTAATGTTAGTAACATCACCAAAATATAGCCCGGATACCAGAGGTTCCTTGCCAGCATTGATGTAGATGCCAAATCATTTGGATCTGTTAAAATAAGCGCGACCAGCGCCGTAGAAAATTGAAACAACAAAACAAATACAATAATTTCTTCGGTCCAGCGCAACAGGCGCAACCCCATGCGGTTGCGGGCGGCTATGTTATCATAACCGTAATCCAGCGGCGCGCCCGTCAATGTGCCGCCGTAACTCATATACTGCCCCCATAACCGGAATATTGAGGCGGCAAGTCGTTGAGAATAACGCCCGCACACTGCGAAGGCATTGCGCTGATTTTTGTATAGGCATCACCAAGAGCTTTTGACTGGGCTTCCCCGGGAGCGCAGACCAATACGGTACTGTCCGCTAGCGGGCAAATAGCGCCGAGAATATCGGCGCGGTCCAATGCGGGCGTATCCACGAAAATTGCGGCAAAATTCTCACGCAATTTGAGCCAATACCCATGGGCGTTTTGCATATGTACCGTTTGTCCGGGGCGGAATTGTTGCCACTGGAAGCAGGTGAATGCAACATTGGCGGAATTGACCACATGCAAGCTCATGAAATGGCTGTCTGTCAGATTTTGACCATCCTTACCAACCATAGACGGCGTCACCCGCCAAAATGACTGCATACCGAAACTGGCATCGTAGGGGCCGTCCGGACTACCGTATTTGGTCACGGCTTGCTGCGCGAAGAACCAATTGGCCTGGGCGCTTGATTGAATATCCATATCAACAATGAGCACTTGCTTGCCCGGCGGCAATTGTGCCGCAACCAATAACGCCATATTGCGTGTTACATATGAAGTGCCCACATTGGAAGTTGGCGATGCAAAGGCATAAACGGCTCCATGACCATCG
>JAKIUV010000142.1 GCA_021647375.1 Robiginitomaculum sp. | reverse complement strand
TATCCGTATCGGGGGATTTCAAGCGCTCGCCGCACGCACGGCAGATAATCAACGGCGCATACCCACGGCGGTTGAGATAGAGCATGGCTTGCTCGCCCCGTGATAGAGCCTCGGTAACGGCGTCAATAACGGGCTGGGACAAGAAACATCCCGCGTCCGGCTTATGGTCTTTCAAATCCACCAGCGCCACATCCGGCATGGTCGCCGCGCCGGGGCGTTCTGGCAATATCACATGACGATAGCGGCCAGAGCGGGCATTGGTCAGGCTCTCTAGGGACGGGGTCGCCGACGCCAATACCACCGCCGCGCCCGCCAATTTGCCGCGCACCACGGCCATATCGCGGGCATTATAAATTACGCCTTCATCTTGTTTATAGGAACCGTCATGCTCTTCATCGACCACAATGAGCTGCAAATCCGCGAACGGCAAAAACAGCGCCGAGCGCGCACCGACTACCAATTTCGCGCGCCCGTTATGGACTTCGCGCCAGACCCTGCGCCGCGCCGCATCACCCATGGCCGAGTGCCACTGGGCTGGCTCTGCGCCAAATCTTTCCGTGAACCTTTTAAGGCCAGCTTGTGTCAATGCAATTTCCGGCACCAATATCAACACCTGCCCGCCACTACGCAGGGCTTGCGCCGCCGCTTCCAGATAAACTTCGGTCTTGCCCGAACCCGTCACCCCATCGAGCAAGGCCACCGTAAAAGACTTCTGCCGCACCAAAGCTTGCAATTCCGTCCCCGCACTGATTTGCTTTGGGGTTAATGCAAAATCCCGGCCATCATGATCTGGGTTGGGCAGAACGAATTCTGGGTCAAGGGGCGCGGTAAACCGCTCCAACAACCCGGCCTTGACCATAGTCCCCAAAACTGACGAAGACACCCCCGCCGCCTTAGCCACTTCCCCGGCTCGTCCTGGCCATATGTCTGCTAAATCCAGCACCCGTTTTCGCGCCGCACTTAATCCCGTAGGACGCGCACCCGTCGGCATATATAATGTCACATCCGGACTAGGATCCAAGGCTTTGTGAGACCGCAACACCATGCGCAGCACCAGGCCTTGTAAAGTACAATTATATTTGGCGGTGAAATTGACGAATTTCAACATTTCCGGATTGAGCGGGCGGGTGGGTTTATGCTCCAAGACCTGCTTGAGTTTCCCCACATCCTCGCACTCGCCAAATCCCCAAACCACACCTAATTTACCTTGCTGGCCGAGGGGTGCATATACGAAATCTCCCGCCGATAACCGCATACCGTCTGGCACCAGATAATCAAACGGTTCCGGCACAGCCACTGGAAACAAAATTTTCGCAATTTTTACCATTTTTTATGCATGTTTACACATTAGTTACGCTTTCAGGCTCAAGTTTGATTCGATGATATTAGAAGAGAAATAGCTGAAAGAGAAACACCCATGAAATTTTTTATTGATACCGCCGAAGTTGACGCCATCAAAGCCCTCATCCCTAGCGGATTTGTCGACGGTGTGACCACCAACCCGACTTTAATCGCCCGCTCTGGCCGTAATATTAAAGAGGTTATCAAAGAAATCTGCGCCCTCACCGCCGGCCCGGTCAGCGCCGAAGTTACGGCGCTCGACACTAAAGGCATGATAGAAGAGGGCAAACGGGTTGCAGATTGGGCCGATAATGTTTGCGTCAAACTCCCCCTCACATGGTCGGGACTTGAAGCCTGCAACGCCCTGTCCTCCCAAGGCATTTCTACCAATGTCACACTATGCTTTTCGGCCAATCAAGCCCTGCTCGCCGCCAAAGCTGGTGCAACATTTATCTCGCCCTTCATCGGTAGGCTCGACGATATTGGTGAGGACGGTTGCGACCTGATCGCAGAAATCCGAGTAATCTACGACAATTACGGTTTTGATACGCAAATCCTCGCCGCCTCTATCCGCTCCTTGGAGCATATGGAAAACTGCGCCCTCATTGGCGCAGACGTCGCCACCGCCCCCCCAAGCGTAATCCGCGATATGGCAGGTCACGAATTGACGGACAAAGGACTAGCCGCGTTTATGAAGGACTGGGAGAAGACGGGTCAGAGTATATTGTAATTGCCATTTTGCCTGTGGCCAGTGCAAAAAACCCACATCTAATTACATAGCGCCTCTATCATATTCATAACAGGTTAGCCCTACACTTACATATTACACTTTAGACGGTTTGCGCTTGACATTTTACTCAATGTCTCTAATTTCTGTAATTACAGAACAAA
This sequence comes from Robiginitomaculum sp., assembly GCA_021647375.1. Lineage (GTDB taxonomy): Bacteria > Pseudomonadota > Alphaproteobacteria > Caulobacterales > Maricaulaceae > Robiginitomaculum_A. The sequence goes on along the minus strand of JAKIUV010000142.1, from coordinate 101 downwards.
CAGTCCTTATGGGAAGGTATGCTATGAAACTGACGCCGACGACCGAAAAATTTATTGTGCACTGGGGTGAAATGGGGACACAGTGGGGCGTGAGTCGATCA
>JAKIUV010000077.1 GCA_021647375.1 Robiginitomaculum sp. | reverse complement strand
TAACATGGGCGCTTTATGCCGGGATAGAGGATATCCCCGCCGAACAAGTGTCCGGCACATCAAGATATGTCCACCAATATATGGCCGCCGTATTTAACGAAGCCAAGGCCGATTTGGTGGAACGCTACCGCGATTTTGACAGCACAAATGACGGCCACGACGAAGCCGATACGCTGGAAGAAACCATAGACGATTACCGCCGTAAATCCCGTGAGAATATTCGCGCACTTTTAGGCAGACCTCGCGCAACAATAGAGCTGTTATAATGCAATCCATAGAAACACAAAGCGGCCAGACCCTCGATGATGTTGTTTACCAAATCTACGGCGACAACCCGCACATGTTGGCTGAACTTACCGCCGCCAACCCTCATACCTTGAATTTAGGTGTGCATCTTCCGTCCGGTGTCCACATCAATTTACCTGAAATCAAACCAACAACCAAAACCCAAACCATTATCAATCTTTGGGACTAAAGAGGAAAACAAATGTCCGAAAAACCAGCATGGCATCTCGATCGGAAAGTTCCCGTCGGCATTATTATCACTATACTTTTTCAAGCGGCTGGCGGACTCTGGTTTCTTTCAAAACTGGATAGCAGGCTTGATGTGCTGGAAAAACAGGACACCGAAAATGTACAGGTGAATAAGGCGTTCTTCGCACTCGAAGCCAATATGAAGTCTACCCAAGCATCGCAAATCCGCATCGAAAAAAGCTTAGACAAAATGAATGACCGCCTCAACCGTCTTGTAGAAAAGGATAACTAAAATGAAAAACCTCTTTAAAACCGCCAGTGTCTATATTGGCAAAAACCCGATTATTCTCTTCGCTCTGCTGGTTTTACCCGCATTGTTTGTGTTTAATTATTTATTTGGCACCGCGCTGACACAAAACGGCGCTGCCGTCTTTATGACGGCTATTTTGGGCGTTATTCTCCTATTTGCGGCCATCCGCTTAGCCATGTTTTTCAAATTTTTCTCTCATATTCCATACGTGGAACAAATAAAGGATAACCCAAATGCGCTTTCTCATTTGCTTGGTAGTATTTTTATCGGCGTCGCTATTGTCGTCGGTCTCATTCTCGGCGGATAGGCTTGGCTCAGCGGTTAATAAAGATAGGTTTGCCGCTTGCCGCACATATCAGCCGGACATAGACCGTGCAGTACGAAAGTATTTTCCACTAGATTTCCAGTATCCAGATGCCATGATGGCGCAGATATACCAAGAAAGTCTGTGTGACCGCTTTGCGGTCTCCCCGGCCGGGGCGCAAGGTCTCGGACAAATCATGCCGGCTACCATGCCAGAAATCCGCCGCGCGATAAAATTTTCTAAATCACCGTTCAGCATATCCGCTATTTCACCTGCGGTTTATTATCAAGGAAAAATGATGAGCGGCTGGACGGTACGGCGGACGCCCTATCAACGCTGGCAATTGGGCTTGGCCAGCTACAATTCTGGCTTTGGTAGCGTCCTGAAATCTCAAAAAAAATGCGGCAATGCCCGGCTCTGGGATCAGATTAAATATTGCCAATTCATGGTCACCGGAAAAAATGCCGAAGAGACCATCACCTATGTGTCACGAATAATTCGTTGGTGGACAGAACTGGCCGGGCAAAACCCGCAATCACTTGCACCCGAATTAAGCCGCTTTCAGCAAGACAAGCTGATAAAAAAAATCAAAGATAAATACGATGTCCGCCGATATTTCAGTGGCAGTGCATGGGGGTCATATTGGCGCATTTGGGGTGGCTGGATAACCGCAGACCATGTCTACACCGCCAATTTGGGCGCGACACCATATTATGCGCGCGGAGAAATATGTCGCTCTTATGGTGAAATAGATGCGGTATTATACGGCGGTGCATTACCAGCCACAACCCCGCGCAGCCCTATGGACGGTGAGCGGGTTTATATTCTTGGTTATCCCGGTGGATCGGACAAGCCAAGCCTGCGCACCGGACGTGTCCTGTTTCAACGCACAGCCAGCGGCTCTGATATTTATACCTACCCCGCGTGGATAGTGGTGATTGATAATCCGCCAAAAAAACAAACACGTTTTGCGCAAATCTTCGCCAATACCGAACCTGTCATTGGTGGCATGAGCGGCGGGCTTGTCGTTTCTCACGATATGAGGGATCTCGGTGTTTTGGTCACCCAAAACGGGCGCGCAGATTTAAACAATGACGGCATCCTCGATGACAGCGCCGATTTTTCCGCCCTGTCGGATATCTGGAAGATTTTTAAGCAGGAATGTGACCATGACTAAAGTTATTCCAAATCCACATCCTACGGACGGCACAGAATATTTGGTAAGCTGTCCGGGCTGCGGCTGTGAGCATTGGTTCCGTACATCTGGCGCAGAACCTAATTGGCATTTTGATGGAAATTTAGAGTGTCCAACGGTTACGCCGAGTCTGCTCGTGCAAGGTCAGCACCGTTGTCACAGTTTTATCACCAATGGCAAGTGGATATATTTGCAAGACTGCACCCATGACTTGGCCGGACAAACCGTGCCAATTCCGAAATATGATGAGGTATCACCATGATAGGCTGGTCATTTCTCCTAAAACCAAAAGTACTGGCTGGACTTGGCGGCATTGTTCTTATTGTCTCTCTCGGATTATTTGTGCGCGGCGAAATACGTGATTATGGCAAAACCCAATATAATATGGGCAAGTTGGATTGTGAAACTGCGGTGCGCAACAAAGTCGCAGAGACCAAGCGTAAACTCGACGGCGTCCAAAAAGATGCGCAGGGCGAATCCGCAAAAACCGAAACAGTTTACGTGACTGTCACCAAAGAGGTCGCTGTCACAGATGCCCGTGTGGCGGCGGAAAACGCCGCCATGAAAAACACCATAGAAAATCTTGAAACGAGGATATCAAATGCAAAACCTGATAAATCTAATTGTGCTAGCGAGCCTGTGCCTGCTGACAGCTTGCGCATCCACACAGAAATTGACCGTCTCTTACGAAGCGATTGAAGTCGCCGCAGCACCCAAGCCCGTCGACCCTGTTGATGAGAAAATAAAGGCCGAGCCAAAAGCGCCCACCCTACCCAAACCTGGCGAGTACGGCGCGTCGGATATCCGCGCACAGAAATTAGGTCTCTATGCAGTTTCCTTACGCAAATGGGGTCGCGGTTTAGTGACCGCTATCACAGCACGGGAAAAGGCAGATGCCGCCCTGCGTGTTCGCCAACAGCTCGAGCGGGACGCCGTCCTTGCCAAAATCGAGCAGCTGAACATTGCCGAATACAGGGGGGGGGAATAATGCAGGCCTTAACTCTGTTGCGTGAACATTTGTTGACCACGCTTAAAAAAACCGCTGAAAAGTTAATCACCTTTGTGGAGAGCGGTACAGTCATCACTGTGCCCGGAGACGCGGACAGCAATAAAGACTTCCAGTTAAATTACCAAGGTGTGATCTATATTCTCGGCATTAAATACGACGCGCGGTACATTTGCTGGGTTGTCGGGGAATGGATGAACACATTTCAGCAAGAACATACGGGGGACGATATCCAGTTTGAAGCCGAAATCCTAAGCCATGATTTGGTGGATTTAGAATTTCGGATTAACTTCACGGAAATTGTCAAGGTTAAGCAAGACGAAAGCGGCACAACACTCACGTCCTGCTTTTCTGGTCTGGAAGATACGCCCGCTTTGGATGTCACTGTAGAATACCATTAGCCATGAAATCCGAATTTGACGATTTTGAACGCTGGCTGGAAGATACACTGACAGGACTGGCACCTGCTTCGCGCACAAAGCTTCTGAAAAAACTCGGCATGTCTATGCGCCGTTCTAACCAAAAACGGCAAATGCAACAGATCGGACTGGACGGCAGAAAATGGGCAGCACGTAAGAGTGGATCTAAGCGCAAGATGATGAAAAAACTAAGGCTTGCCCGTTTCCTGAAAATATCATCTAGTCCAAATGAAGTCAGTGTCGGGTGGCGCGGGCGCACGGCCGGTATGGCGCGTGTGCATCATTTTGGCTTGCGCGACAGGGTTAGCAAAGGCGGTGTAAGGGTCAAATATGAAGCCCGCGAACTGCTGGGACAAGGCAGAAATGATGCAGATGATTTAAGCAAAATTATAGAAACCTGGCTTGAAAGCTAATCGGTTTTGCTCTCGGGATTTGCACTAGTTACGCTGGATAGTTTTGCGCCTGTTCGCACAATTTCAGTCGTTTGCCCCATAGGATTTTCAATAATTACAGACGTGACGTGTCGCGGGCGTTGCCAATGGCTTTTGTTTCTCCCGCAATCACCATCAACTACAAAATCAACACCTTCAACCGAGCCGTCCGGCAGGGTTTGTTGAAATGCGAATATTTTCAGCCCATTTTTTTTGGAAATTGTGCGAAACTCGTCGGATAGATAAACGTGGGTTACTTTCTCGTCGTCGTGACGGGTTTCGGCTTTTATCGTGAATGTGTTTTTCATTTTACTACTCCTATTTTAACAATAAACACGGTCTGTGTGAGGGTGTTTATAACAACAGGTCAAAAACTATTAGTGCGTTATCCAAATAACGCACGGAATTCATTTTGTAGTGTACGGGAAACCGACATAACTAAGCCGTGTTATGAACAGCCGCCAGCTCCACAATATAATTGCCATTGGCACCATTTTCGCGATTTCGGATGACGGCAAATCTGCACAAGTAAAAATAGGTGATATTACCACCAATTTTAGGCCATTGCCTGCTGTTTACGGTCTGAACTTTACCGCCGCCCTACCCACCCATATTCATGCACAAGTCGTTCTAAATTGCCCGTCAGGAGATTATGATGGTTCGGTCATTGTCGGCTTTCTCTGGCCGCAGGGTGAAGCCCCTTATACCGCAGATACAAATATTGACGGCATCAAATTTGCTGACGGGACTTTGGTCGAATATGACAGCGCTGCCGGGAGCCTGAAAATAGATTGTGCAGGCGACATCAACATTACCGCCGCAGGAACATTGACCATGGCGGCCACAAAAATAATCATCGAGGGCGAAGTCGAACAAATAGGCGGCGATATGACCTCAGACGGCATTTCCGCACAAACACACATTCATGAAGAAACCAGCGTTTTGACCAAGGTGCCACAATGAATTATTATCACGGTAAAAATGTGAGCGGCATGTGCGCAAAAACGGGGACATTGATTTCCGGTATCGAACATGTACGCCAAAGTCTTGACCGGATTGTCTTGACTCGTATCGGAACCCGTGTCCAGCGCCGGACATTTGGCAGTGATTTGTTTGCAATTGTATCTGCGCCTGGCAATGAAGCCACACGGCTTAAAACTGTGTCCATCCTTGCCCGCGCCATTCTGAAATGGGAGCCACGGGTCAAGCTATCGCATATTACATTTGCGCTAAACAGTGCCGGAAAAAGTATTATTGAAATTGTCTGCAGCTATGGCGGGCAGAGCATCAACCACAATGTGACAATCATCGGGGATGCATCATGAGTGCGTTTCCGTTCAGCAAGTTTGATCTTACTAAATTGGGCACCCCGACCGCGATTGACGAAATCGCCTTTGATGCAATCTTGCTGGAAATCACTGAAAAGTTTAAACTTGACAACCCTGATTTATCGGATGCTCTGGATTTTGAAAGTGAACCACTCACGGCACTATTGCAGGCGTGGGCATACCGCGAATACATATTCAGGCAGTATATCAACAACTCCCTGAAAGCCGGAATGTTGGCTTTCTCAACTGGCACCAATCTTGACCATTTAGCTGCGCTTGTACCCTTGCAAAGATTGGACGGCGAAACTGATGATGATTTCCGACAACGCATCCAACTGGCACCCGAAGGCTTTTCAACCGCTGGACCTGTCGGCGCTTATGAATTTCACGCCCAAAGCGTGTCGGGTAAAATTCTTGATATTTATGTGGATACACCAACACCTGGTGTGGTTCATGTATATGTTATGGAGGATATTGCCGCCGCACCTATTTCGGCTCAGCTGATTTTGGATGTGGGGGCTGCTCTTAACCAAGACGAAATTCGCCCCCTGACCGATCAGGTCACCGTCCTGCCTGCAGAAATTGTTAATTATGACGTAACGGCAGCACTTACCCTTGGAGCCGGACAAGATGCAATCTCTATTCTAGCCTCTGCGGAAGCCAGCCTAACTGCCTATGTTCAAAACCGCCGTAAATTCGGGCAGAATATATCCCGCTCCGGATTGCTTGCTGCCTTGCATGTTGGCGGTGTTGAAAATGTAGATTTGACAGCGCCTTCAAACGGTGTAGCGCTGACCCAGACACAAGTTGCTCTTGCTGGCACACTCACTGTCACGGAGGTGGCCCATGCTTAAAACTATCCTCCCCTCGACTTCTAGTGATTTAGAAAAGGCTTTGGATATTAACAGCGCCGCGCGTTTTGACCACGATTTGCCTATTGATAAATTGTGGTCAGCGGAAACTTGCCCTGTCCAACTTTTGCCGTTTTTGGCATGGGCTTTGAGTGTCGATACATGGAACTCTGACTGGCCAGAACACATCAAGCGCAAAGTCATTGCCACATCGGCCTATGTCCACCGGTATAAAGGAACGGCAGCGGGTATTCGCGCCGCCCTGGATGCACTTGAGCTTGGTGTGGAAATCTCGGAATGGTTTGAACATGGCGGCGATCCTTATACATTCACAGCAGATGTAATGGTCTCAACGCGCGGCCTGACCGCAAGTGAAATTGAAGATATAAAATCGACAATTGCCTACACAAAAAATGCTCGCTCACACTTAGAACGCCTGCGCATTTACCTCGCCGCCTATGCGAAAAAATACATCGGTGTAGCCATGAAAGTCGGCAGGGTGATCACACTTTATCCATATGTGGCAGAATTGCCCGCACTCACCGCCCAAACATTTGCCGGCGGCTCCATGACAATCACCCGCAAAATTACGATAGGAGCGCCCAATGGCTGAATATGGTTTTGTGCCGACCAATGTCGGACTTGCACAGGAAATCAATCAGGCTTTGCTAGAGAAAGCCGTCAAGTTTACCCATGTAGCTTTTGGCGATGGCGATAACAATCTGTCCCCTGCACAAACGGCGCTAGTCAATGAGCGCACTCGGCGTGTGGTCAACGATATTAAAGCCGTCCCCGGTGACCGCCGCACATATAAAATTGAATGCGCCATTCCACCGGATGTTGGCGGCTTTAGTATCACCGAGGCCGGGTTGTTCGACGAGTTTGGAAATCTTTGTTATGTGGCAAAATACACGGGCACCTATAAACCTTTGCTGGCCGAAGGTGCAAGCGAAGATTTCTTGGTCGTACTTTATATTACGGTCTCGGATGTGGCCAATATCTAACTTGAAATTGACCCCGCCGTAGCAATGGCATCACGGCCTTGGGTTCTTGAACATATCAATACTGTCCTACTTAGAGCGGCCTCGGCGCACATGGCCGCGCTAACCGAAGCCCAGCACCGTATCAACAATAATTCAAATTCATAGGAGGCCCAGATGGCTATAGAAAATGACGTTCAAAATTTAAGTGACATAATTGCTGGTTACGGCGCTACCCACGACCAAAAAATGACAGACCTGAACGATGCCAAACTTGCCGCTAATGCGGCTGCCGCTGAAATTAACAAAATGTATCGGACACGGGCGCTATATGTATCAAGTGCTGGTGATGACGCTAATCCCGGTACACTCGCTGCACCAGTGAAGACGGCACAGCGTGTTGTAGAACTTTGGGAAGCGCGGGGCATTCTCATTGTTAATTTTCTCACGAACTTTATTTGGGATTGGTCTATGGTCAGTTTAGCAAGTGCGCCGGACTATATCAAATTGTATGGCCGCGCCGCCGATAATTCATATGTCAACCGGGATGTCGAGTTTGTAGACTCCGTTAATGTGGCCGCAAATCCAGGCAACTTTCGTTCTAAGGCCAGTACCAAAATTGCCAGTTTTGGTATCGACTTTGTGCTGAACACTTCCAAAGCCGGATCAATATTTGAAAATGGCAATCACGGCATTTATGATTTTAGCACCGGTTCTGTGCGCCGCAACGCCGCTAGCACAGGTTCCGCGACATTAGTAGGTCGCGGTTTTCGTGCACCTATTGCGCTAAGTCATGCCAACTTCATAATTGATCCGACGGCGGCTGGTTATGTTTTTACGGGCATTGCCGCAGGCGCTGACCCGAATACAGACAACCTCATCAATTCAAGCATTATTTCAGCCTAGCGATTATAATTAAAGGAGCCAACCATGCCAAACCCACAAGAAGATTTAGCACCGCCAAATATAGAAGGGACTTTGACCGTCATTGTCAACGGCCAGCGTATTGACAATCTAACCGAAGCCGGCATTCGGGATATGCCCTTTTTTGAGGGGCAAGACCGCGATGCTTTGATTGCCGGGGCTTTGACCCGCCGCGCGAAGCAGGCGGATGTAGATGTCGTACGTCCCAAAATCAGGGACAGGGTCGGCGACACGGCCAGTCTGCTTGGGACAAGCGCCGACGCCGCACAGCTGGCCGTCGTTTTTATGTTGGTGGATATTGTGACTCTGGAAAATACGACGACATATGCGAACTATAAAGCGATGAAGCTGCAAATGCTGGGTACTCTCGCGGGTGTTGACCATATCACCGGAGACCCGGTTGATGTCCCCGCATTGGCGCAACACCTGATCACAAAACTCCAGTCCGGCGAAATCCAGCTGACGGCGTCTATCAAAGGGCTGGCCAATACCCTGGACGAAATCATGGGACGCGCTACGGGCGTAGCTATCATATTGCAAGAGGTATTAGCGACATAATGTCCAGTTTCACCAAATTTCAAAGCTTTGTACGTGTGGCATCGAGCCGCACGGACTATGCGCTTTGTGAAAAATTGGTATGGGACATCGGTGCCCAAGGCTCCGGCTGGCAATTGATTATGACTACAGGCTTTAGGTTTAACATCTCTGTCCCGCACCTGTTGGAGTGGCTCTTAAGCCCCCATAACCGCCAAATTTTGCCAGCGGCCGCCATTCACGACGAATTGCTTAACCGAGGCCATGACAAGGCCTTCGCTTCTTCAGAATTCCGCCGCGCTTGTATTGCACGCGGCGTCCACCCGGCATTCGCTTGGGTCTTATTTTTTGCAACACTCATCAAAACCGCTTTTTTTTATAGGAGATAATTATGGCAGTATATCATCACGGCGTCCGCGTCATTGAAATTAACGAGGGTACCCGCCCTATTCGCACGATTGCCACAGCTGTTATCGGCCTTGTGGCAACGTCCAGCGATGCAGACGCGACGTTCTTCGCTGCCAATGATATTACACTAATCACTGATATTGACTTGGCTATCACCAAAGCCGGCACGGACGGTACCTTGCTAGCGGCGCTCACGGCTATTGCCCTGCAGTGCAAACCCGTTGTCATTGTCTCGCTGGTCGACGAGGGGGTAGATGCTGCGGCCACCGAAGCCAATGTCATTGGCAGTCAAATTAATGGTCGCTATACGGGCATCAAAGCTTTCGCTGCAGCTAAAGGAAGATTCGGATTTTCCCCGCGTATTCTCGGCGCACCAGGCTTGGAAAATGCTGGCGTTATCACGGAGCTGGTTTCAAGCGCGCAAACTCTACGCGCCTTTACTTACGCCCAGGCTCCGGTCGACAGCAAAGAAGAGGCAACAACATTCCGCGATACATATGGTGCGCGGGAATTGATGTTGGTATGGCCGGACGGATTATCCGGAAATGCCAGTGTGCCGACAGCGGCCTATGCTATGGGCATGCGGGCTAAGATTGATGCAGATATTGGCTGGCATAAAACCCTGTCAAATATTGCTGTCAACGGCATTACGGGCATTTCCGTTGATGTCACATGGGATTTACAAAACCCGAATACCGATGCGGGCTATCTCAACGCCCAAGAAGTCACAACTATAATCCGGGAAAACGGCTATCGGTTTTGGGGTGATAGAACTTGCTCGGCTGATCCGCTCTTTGCCTTTGAAAATTATACCCGCTCTGCCCAAATTATCGCCGACACCATTGCCGAAGCCCATATGTACGCGGTCAGCAAAGGGATCACCAAAACCACAGCACGGGATATTGTGGAAAGCGTCAACCGCAAATTCCGCGAATGGGTGAATACGGGCTTTCTGCTCGGCGGGGAATGCTGGGTTGATAAAGACGCCAACGGTGTCGACATCATAAAAGACGGCAAATTGGTGATTGATTACGACTTTACCCCTATCCCGCCGCTCGAAGATTTGACCTTCCAGCAACGTATTACCGATAAATATATTGTTGACCTGGTGTCAGCAATCGCAAACTAAACCCACTCTAATTGGAGGTACTCATGTTACCCAAAACACCGAAAGTATTTAATTTGTTCCTGGACGGCGATAGCTGGGCAGGAAAAGTCGCCGAAGTCACCTTACCAAAACTGACAAGGAAAACCGAAGACTACCGGGGCGGCGGCATGGCCGCACCAGTTGAAATTGACCTCGGTTATGAAAAACTGGAGTTTGAATTCACCCTGCAGGAATATACCGCCGATATTATTAAAAAATGGGGGGAATGCAGTGCAGACGGCGTCCCTATGCGCTTGCTGGCCGGTGCCAAGCGAGACGGCGGAGACTGCGCCGTCGATAACATCGAAATCATTGTCCGGGGTCGCCCGCGCGAACTGGACTTCGGCAATATGAAGCCGGGTGATTTATCCGGTCTCAAAGTCCCATTTGCCTGCTCATATTTCAAATATGTGCTGAACGGCGAAACCCTGGTTGAACTTGACCCTGTTAATATGATCGAGAAAATCGGCGGCGTTGACCGTTATGAGAAACTCCGCGAAGCCATTGCGGTTTAGGGGGCTGCAAAGACTAACTGCCTAAATTAAACAACCAAAACCGAGGCCAAAATAGAGGCCAAAATAGAGGCCAAAATAGAGGCCAAAATAGAGGATAGACCTATGAAGAAAATTACACTGACAAAGCCAATTGAAAACGGCGATAAGAAAATTACATCTGTGACATTACGCAAGCCAAATGCAGGCGAAATGCGCGGATTGTCATTAGCCGAAGTTGCCATGCTTGATATTGATACTTTGATCACCTTAATCCCGCGCATCACGACACCGTCCATTAGCGAGGTGCAGGCCGAAGCGCTGCCGTTTGAAGACATTATGGCAATTGGCAAGGCCTTGGTGGCAGACAGAGCAGCGTCGGGAAACGGTACTACCCCCAAACCATAGAGCAAGGTTGGGTGGATATTAACATGGCTCTGGGCGGCTCTTGGCCGCCCTCCGAATTAAACTCTATGCCGTTTGACGAATATTTGACTTGGTACAATCTAGCTTATGAGCGGCATCAGGAGCAGGAAAAAGCGAATACGCGAGGTCAATGATGAGCCAGGGTAAAGATTTCAAATATAGTATGGGCTTTAAGGGTGTTGACAAATTGTCTTCACCTCTGGGTAAAATACAAAAAGCCGTCGGCATTACCAGTAAAGAATTGCGCCAATTGCGCACACTGGAAAAACAATTTGGACAATTCAAAACCCTCCGCAAAAACAGTGCGGGCACCATTTCTGCCCTGAAAAAAGCTAAGGCCGAAACCGCCGCGCTCGGCAAAGCGTTGTCCAAAACCGATAAACCCGCCAAAACTATGACGGCAGCGTTCAAGCGCGCGCAAAAGGCCGTCCACGCACTTAAACTTAAACAGGCCAAAGAGATTGCCGAACTGGCTAAGCTCGGCAGGGGTTTGAACGCTGCGGGATTTAAGACTGCCAATTTTGCCGACGCGCAAAGGAAGCTTAAATCCGACATTCATAAATCCAATACTGCCTTGGATAAACAAAGGCAGGCGCTGAAAAAAACCGCAGCCGAATATCGCCGCCAAAAAGCCGCACAGGCGCAATATCAGAAATCCCTACAGACAGCTTCAAACATGGGTATAATCGGCGCGTCCGGCGTTGCTGTGGGCACACGGGCGATTAAGGGGACATTTAGCCTGATTGAAAGCGTCCGGCCATTAGAAAAAGCCATAGGTGAGTTGCAATCGCTCGGTGTCACTAATTTACAGATATACCGCGATGCGGCGGTTAAGATTGATGATCAGCTGGCT
>JAKIUV010000076.1 GCA_021647375.1 Robiginitomaculum sp. | reverse complement strand
TATTCATACCCCCAATATACCCCACCAAAAAAACTCATGGATAAGATTTCTCTTCAGAGAGAAATAGGATAATACTTCCAGCTATTTCAATAGGTTAAAGAGTTTGGATTTTATTTCGCTCCACGCCGCACGCCGTTTTTCAGCGAAACACCTCTCGCCGCCCTAAAGCATTACGCCCTACAAACAGCGGAAATTACTGTTATTAATAGGATCATTTATATTTGGTTGCGCTTTACATGCTCTTTCCGCATCCAAGACCTTGCGTTTTTGCTAGCATACCCCTATGTGGCACCCATGACCAATATGCCGCAAAACATTCAAGACATGATAGATGATTTTTCCTTTTTGGATGATTGGGAAGACCGTTACATGCATGTGATAGAACTGGGTAAAGCCCTTGCGCCCTTAACAGATGCAGAGCGCAATCCCGAAACGAAAGTCAATGGCTGCGTTTCTCAGGTTTGGCTCGTCCAAGAGACCCAAGGTGACAGCGCCAACCCTATCTTGAACTTTCGCGGTGATAGCGATGCCCATATTGTCAAAGGCTTGGTGGCCGTTGTTCTGACACTTTTCTCTGGCCGGACGGCGCAAGCGATAACCAACATAGATGCAGCCGCAATCCTGTCCAAGCTTGGCCTTGAAGAGCATTTAACCCCCCAGCGCTCAAACGGCCTACACGCCATGATTGCCCGCATCAAGAAAGGTGCCGCCCAGTTGTTAACGTGATCGCTTGGCCGAGGCGCCTGGCCGGCACCCATAGAATTCACTTAGCCGGGAAAGCGCCAACTTAAGCACAGTTTTGCCTGAACCTCGCGCCCAATTTTCGGATACTTCCAGTGCCCCCATAGTCATATCGCTCGCGCAGAGAGCCGTCAGTGCCTTGTCGAGACCCGGCCCGACAAGTTCAAGTGCATCCATCACCCGTTTTCGCGCATCCAATGCGCTCAACGTAATATGTTCTGCCGTATTAACTGAACGTTTCCCCCCGCCCGTATCGCCATAATTTTGCGTAGAGATTGCGGCCATCATGGAACGGTCGTAATCAGCCGCAAAGCACGATGCTGCTTCTATCTCGTTCGGTTGTAAGAAGTTTTGACCGCTGCCATCCCTGGAATTGGCCAGTTTGGTCAAGGCGGAGAGATGACCATTAATCCGCACGGGCCGTTTAATCCCGTCTGGATGGTAGATATTACAGCTTTCCAAATTGCGATGCTGGTTGGCATAGGCCGTGTCCATGCCGTGTGCTTTGCCAACCACACATCGGCGTTTATAACCTGGATCAAGGATATAGCTTGTGCCTTTTTCCACGATGGTACCTTGCGCCAGCAAGTGGGCGAGTAAATCATCAGCAACCCAGCCCACAGGACGACAGCGCTTGTCGCCGCGCGGGACAATAGCATAGGCGTCCCGCCGTGTCCCGGTCATCATAATCACGCCGCGCTTATCCAGCATTAATTGCAACACCCTCCCCTCCCTTGCCATGCCTTACCCTGCTCTACGCAAGTTTTTTAAAATCAAGGAAGACGTAAGAAATTCTTCCAGCTTTTGTAGTTTTTGATCAAAGAGTAAATCCTCCCGCTCATTCTCAATCAGATGGCAGGCATAACTTGCTGTGCTGGGGTCGCGGGTGAACGCGTGGCCTACATTGCTGATGCGGACTTGAAAAACCACATGCATCAAATACATAGAGACCTGTCTTGCGAAACTCATATGAGCTGGGCCTTTAGTCGGGCTGATCAGGCCCACGCTCGGCACGCCGAACTCAATGGAAACGATTGCGCACACCAATTGTGCCAATGCTTGTTCTTGTTCTCTCGTTCTATCGCCCATACATCCTCCGTTTTACCTTCAAGGGTTGGCTATAGAACATAGGACAAATTATCCTATAAAGGATTATATTCCTATTTTTATGGTGAATGAATGGTTAAATTTAGTTTTTCCCTCCGGGAATTTTTGGCTAATCATTGTTTTTATGCAGTTATTCTTTCAGGTGTTTCGATATAGTGCACTAGTTCCGAATATTTGACCAAGTGGTCAAAACCAAGGATAGATGTAACATTTACGCCGTCGTCGGACAAAGGAAGCCGAATCCAAAACTGTGCTAGGTGACCGCGCATAGGTGTTCCAGGCTTGGTTACGCCTGCCGACGGACGGCGCAATTTCATCACTCGGCTGAGCACACGGTGCCAATACTCGCGTCTATTTCCAATCGGGAGTTGATCGATATATTGTCCAGAAATTTCGGCATCAAACATTTCCCAAAACCCGGTTCCCGCCAGACGGTATTTGAACCGTGTCTGCTCGGACATGTCGCAAGTTTCAATCACAGAGATCATTGGCAAATGCTCGCATATATCCGCAGGATCAATATCGCCACGGCATGGCAACCGCCCTATTTGGCACTTTGAGCGCCAATAATCATACACGTATTGCTGCTGTGGCAATATCATTTGATGGCGTAATGCGTTTCCAGCTAACATGATTCCCCCGAACATCCCACCTCTTCTGCGAGGCCGATATGGTTAATGAATCGTTACTATTGGTTATGAAGTTGCGCAAATACAGGCACGATTTTCAAAAAAACAAAGATATTTAGCAAAATAGTGTAGTTTTTTATACCGGAACCGATTCAATTGGAATCTAATCTTCAGGACTTGCCCAATCCCGTGCGCTTGGCGAGTTTTGAGCGTTGTCTCGAGTAATTTGGTGCCACCATAGGGTAATCCACAGGCAGTCCCCATTTATCGGTATAGATCTTGGGCGTCATTTCGTGACTGGTGCGCAAATGGCGTTTCAGGGATTTGTACTTTTTGCCGTCCTCTAGGCAGATCAAATAATCGTCATGTACGGATTGATCAACGGGTACGGCGGGTACGAGCATTTCTCCGCCGCCCGACACATCCTCGCTCAGGCTTTCTTCCATGGCACTGAAAATAGACTTAATTAAGCCGGGTAGCGCATCTGGTTCTAGGTTATTATTACTGACAAATGCTGCCGCCACCTCTGCGGCCAGTTCAAGGATATATTCCTTATCAGCCATTACAAAAAGTAAACAATGAACAAGGCCGCTGACAACATGCCAGCAATCAGCACGACGGCTATACCGGTGGGTGCCTCCTCGCTGAGGGCACCTGCCGGGCTAAACACCTGATACAAACGCTTGCCTATATTTGCAAACATACCCCGAAGCACAAAGATAATCACTGCGCCGAGACGGGTCCATATTGCACTGCCCCATTTTAATAGTGACAAGCCAAGGCGTCTATATGTCCAGTCGAAATCCAATATCTCCGCACGGCGTTCTGGCGGATAAAGGCCGAGACGCTTCAGCAAGGCAAAAGCAAACACCGCCGCCATAATAAGCTGCATCTGGAAGATGACATGGTAATCGGTATAGGGGTTATATTTAGCCGCGCCCGCAACTTCGTTCGGCAACAGGCTATACAAATACTGCATGCCGCCATACGTCCCTGGTATTGCCAGATAAATACATAGGAATGCGGCAATGCCCATAGCCGTCAACATATTCCAGGGCGCTTCCTTGACCCGCTTGCCGCTGTCATGGGCGAAGAATGTGAAATATGGTACTTTGATGCCGCTATGTTCCAACACCCCGGCAGATGCAAATAATAACATGGCATATACCACGAGATGACCATTTTCAAACACGGCGGTAATAATCATAGCCTTGGAGACAAAGCCAGCAAATAGCGGTACTGCGGAAATGGCCGCCGCCCCGATCATACAAAACACCGCCGTATAGGGCATGGAGCGAAACAGCCCCCCCAGTTCCGATGCCTTAGCCGTGCCCACCCTGTGCAAGACCGCACCTATGCTCATGAACAATAGTGATTTATACAAAATATGAGAAACCATATGCGCCGCAACACCGTTCAAGGCTAATTGACTGCCGATACCAACACCCACAACCATAAAGCCGAGCTGGTTGTTGAGACTATAGGACAGCACTTTGCGCAGATCGTTTTCCAGCACCGCAAAAAATATCGGAAACACGGTCATCACGGCACCAATATATATGAGCATTTCCGTTCCGGCAAAGCCGCGAGCCAATGCATAAATCGCCAATTTTGTGGTGAATACCGATAGAATAACCGTTCCCGTTACACTGGAGCGCGGATAGGAATCTTGTATCCAATTGTGCAAGAACGGGAAGCCAGCCTTGATACCAAATGCCAGCAACATTAACCAGCCACCCGGCGCATCAATCCCAATATTATTAAAAGCATAAGACCCTGTGGCGCGGCCATAAATCACTAAGCCCGCCAATAATAAAACACCCGATAGAATATGCATAGCGAGATAGCGCATACCAGCCGGGTAGGACTTAGGCCCACCGCGCCAGACAATAAACACGGACGACAAAGCGAGAAGTTCCCAGAACATAAACAGGGTGATGAGATCCCCGGCAAATACCGCCCCGACCCCGGCACCCGTATAGATGAGCGCACTGGTATCGGTGATTTTGCATTTCTCGTGCAGGCCGTAAATCCCGTTGAGTATGCCCGCAAAACAAAAGATATACCCCCAAATTATGCTGAGGCTATCAATACGCAAAGTGGTAAGCTCAATGCCGGCAAAGCTTATCTGACCACCGAGATATGTGTTTTCGGTCTGTCCGTAATAAATCACATTGATGAGCACCAAAGCCAATGCAGGCGCACCGATCATCAGGACTTTACTTATAAATGTGCCCGGTTTGGAGGTCGGGATAAATCCGGCCAAAACACCTGCGGCAATTAGAATGAAAGCCGGGCTAAATGAAGCAAGAAGTTCAAGCATCTTCGCCCTCCCCGTCTATGTCGTCTACATCATCTTCGCCGTAATAATTCTCCGGGCGCGACAACAGCCTGAACAATGGCCATGCCGACAACACTACAAAGCTATAACTGAAAAACGCGATTACCGTATAAGAAAACCCAAAATCCCACGGTGCGGGCTTTGACACCGGATAGAAAAATCCAAGAATGGAAAAAACAATCATGCCTATCAAAGGTATATAGATAAAATTACGCTGGGTCTTTTTGCTACCAAGCCACAAAAACGGCACTGCCGCAGGATGTGCTTCGGCGCGTTCGACAATTTCGCGCGGGCTTAGCACCGGATTTTGCTTACTTGAGTTTCGTTTACCAGAGTTTTTATTATCAGTCACTATAAGCCTCCTGTCATGTGGGCGGGCAGGATCGGTTTAAGATATTCCACCAGCGGCCCAATAGCAAAAAATAAGGCAAAGGCTCCGGCGGCGGTAAATACGGGCGCAAAGCGGACAAATCTGTGTTTCTTAAGCTGGGCGGCGATTTGCGCATCCGAGCGCGGGTTATCCGGCTTGAGCAAGAAACCCCGCGCAGCCACCGGTATCAGATAGGCAACATTAAGCAGGGATGACAATATCAACACCCAGAGTATAGCTTTCTGTCCAGCGTCCAGCGCGCCCATCATCAAAAAGAATTTCGGCCACGACCCGCCCATAGGCGGCACACCAATGATTGATAATGAGCCGACAAAAAATGCGCCAAACACCCAAGGCATAGAGCGGCCAAGCCCGTTAAAACTACTTATTTCGGTACGGTGAACAACCGTATAAATCGCCCCCGCACACATAAACAACGTGATTTTACCCCAAGCATGCATGATGATTTGCAAGCCGCCGCCGACAATTGCGAACGATGTCGCGAGCATTGCCCCCAAGGTGATATAGGCCAGTTGGCTTATGGTTGAATAGGCCAGCCTTGCTTTCAAATTGTCTTTGCGCAAGGCTATAACCGAGGCCAACAAAATAGACAGCGCCGCTATCCACACCAACACGGTACTGGCAGGGGTTTCGCCCATCAGGTCGGGGCCGAAAATATAAACCGTGACTTTCAGCATGGTGAACACACCAGCCTTGACCACCGCAACCGCGTGCAAGAGCGCGCTAACCGGAGTGGGCGCAACCATGGCATTCGGTAGCCAGGGATGAATGGGCATAAGTGCGGCTTTGCCAATACCAAAGGCAAATAGAAACAATAAGACACTGGCCGCAAAAGTCGAAAATCCAGGCGGGAAAATACCGCCAACCTGAAAATCTGTCGTCCCGGCCAGAACATGTGTACCAATAATCGCAGGCAGGAGCAGGCCAAGCGATGTAGCCATAAGGATAAGCAGATAAACCCGCCCGCCCTTTTTAGCTTTGGCGTCGCCTTTGTGGGTCACCAGCGGGAATGTTGACAAGGTCAAAATTTCGTAAAACACAAATAACGTAATGAGATTGGCCGAACTGGCTATCCCCATAACGGCGGCAATAGCTATGGCAACGCAGGTGTAAAACCTTGTCTGCTTTTTCTCTTTATTGCCGCGCATATAGCCAATTGTGAAAATGGTATTGACCAACCATAGCGAACTGGCAATAGCGGCGAATACGGCGCCCAGTGGTTCTAGTTTCAGTTTAATCTCAAAGGTGCCTGCGAACTCTAACAAGAATAATTCAGGGCGGTTATCGGGCGATAGCCCCACATAACGCACCAGCCAAATCACAACGCCAAGCAAAGCAGCTGCGGCAACAATGGAAATACCGTCGCGGACATTAGCCCCCTGCCCGGTAGTCCAACGCCCGGCAAACGGGATAAGGACAGCCGCAAGCATGGGAATAATCATTATCAGGATAAGCGCTAACTCAGGTGTCATATCAATGCCCCCCTGTCACTTTGGGCAGTATATAAGCCCCACCCGGAATGTCCGTATTTGGCCCGGCGCTTAATACCTGTGCCGCCGCTTCGGCCATGGATGTCAGCCACTCGGTTTGAATACCAAACACCAAGGACGCCAAAGCCAAAACCCATAAAGGGATAAGCATGGCGAGCGGAGCTTCATTACGCAGGACGGGCCTGTCATTTATTTGTGGGACGGGTTTAAAATAGGCCTTTTCAATCATCCGACCTACATAGATTATTGCCAGAATAGACGTAGCAACAATCACCCCGATTGCCCACCACCAACCGTTTTCGGCTGCGGCTTCTACCAGTATAAGCTTCGAAACAAAGCCGACAGTGCCCGGCACGCCGATTAAAGAAATGCCCGCTATGGTAAACCCGGCCATAGTCCAAGGCATGGTCTTGCCAAGCCCGCGCATATCCGAAACTTGCGTAATACCGAACCGGTACCAAAACGCGCCGACGGCGATAAACAAAGCCCCCTTCATAATAGCGTGATTGATCATATGCAAATAACCGGCGGTTAGGCCAAGTGTTGTCGCCATACCAATACCGAGCAACATATAACCAACTTGGGCCACCGAAGAATAGGCCAAAACCCGGCGAATATCATTTTGGAAAATAGCCTGAAGGCTGGCCGCCACCATGCCCGCTATCCCCATGCCCGCCAATAATATCATCACGGCAGTGGCAATATAATCCCAACTGGGATCAAACACGGTAAAGGTAAACCGGAGCAGTAAATACAGCGCCGCCTTGGTGGCAGTCGCGGCGAGAAACGCCGTAAAAAAACTTGGCGCATAAGCATAAGCACCCGGCAACCACATATGCAGCGGGAACATAGCCAATTTCAGACCCAAGCCGATAACAATAAAGGCAAAGGCCAATTGCACCACACGGTCGCCCGGCCCGATTTCTTGTAACAAACGCGCCATATCCATCATGTTAAGCGTCCCGGTTTGCATATAGAGAAATCCGATACCAATAACAAAGAACGTCGCGCCGATACTGCCCATAATCAGATAGTTAAAACTCGACGACAAAGCACGGCGATCACGGCTTGCCCCCATAGCCACCAACACATAAGTCGAGATTGAGGAGACTTCGAGAAACACAAATACGTTAAATGCATCTGCCGTCGTAACCATACCCAATAGACCCGCTAGACTAATCAGGAATGCCGCGTAAAACGGCCCCCTTTTCTTGGGTTCAACCTCCGCAATGACACTGGGCAAAGCGTAGAGCGTACATAAAAATGCCACGACTGAGATGAGCAATAAGAGCGGCGCATTCAGCCCGTCAATATAATAACCAATCCCCAGAGGTGGTGCCCAGCCGCCCATATTATAATGGATGGGGCCGTAGGACATGACCTGTAATAACAGACCAAGGGCGGTAAATACGCAAAGAGCCGTAACGCCAAGCACAGTAGCCCAAGCAAGTTTAGCGCTTGGATTAAGTGCCGTAATTACGGCCAATAACAGCGGCACCACGACAATCGAAGCCGCGCCGTGGGATAAAATCCACTCCGGGAATAGGGACATAACTTGCATTATCTCGCGACCCCTTCCAGGTTTTCATTATAGTCTATTTTATTAATTTCGTCGTCCTCAATAGTACCGTAAACTTCGCGGACCCGCACAACCAAAGCCAGCCCAATAGCAAGTGTTGCAACGCCGACCACAATAGCCGTCAGAATTAACACATGGGGTAGCGGGTTGGAGTAAAGGACTTCTGCGGCTTGGTAAGCACTATCTGGCGCGGCATCATAGCCGCCGTCCGCAGGGTATGAAGCACCGTGTAAATCTTTTTTGTCAATAATAGGAGGCTGCCCGCCGCTGACTTTTGACAGGCTGATATAGAGCAAAAACACCGAGGTTTGAAACACCGACAAACCAACAAGTTTCTTGATCATATTTTGGGTAGCAAATACAACAAAAAGCCCGGTCATCATCAAAACAATAACCACTACAAAATTGAAATGCTCAAAAATTGCCGTCATTACCAATCCTCATCCCTAAGTTCCGGAACACGGGAGCCAAAAGCGTAGAAAATCGCCACCATAGCGCCAGTGACCGCGAACAACACGCCAAGCTCAACCGCGAAAATCCCCCAATGCTGACCTGATGCATGGGTGCTTTCGGGCGCAAAAACTGTAAAGTTTAAAAATTGACCGCCCAGCATCCATGTGGCCACCCCTGTTCCGCCGTAAACCAATACACCCAGCGACATACATATCCGTACCCAAGACGGCGGCACTGCCCGTTTGGCTTCGTCGAGACCAAAAATGAGCGCGTAAAGAATGATTGCGGAGGCGAATATCACGCCAGCCTGAAACCCGCCGCCGGGGCCGTAATCGCCGTGAAAATGCACGTAAAGCGCAAAGAGAGCAATCAGCGGGATAAGGATTTTGGAGACAACGCGTAAAATCACATGTGGACTATGTTGGTTTTGAGCACTCACGGTTTATCCTCTCTTTGCTCTGCGGTGTTTTTGCGACCTGTAATATTTTGGCCATTAGGCTTAGCCCGCCATTTACCTGCATTGCCGTTCAAACCGAGCAAGAGTAAAATCCCAAGCCCCGCCATATAAACCACAACAACCTCGCCGAATGTATCAAAGCTTCGATAGCTGGCTAAAACCGCTGTCACCACATTGGGCAGAATAATATCGTTCTTGGTTGCGGCAATATAATCGGCGCCCACATAACTATTGGCCGGAGAAAGCGCATCACCAAATGCCGGCATATCACCGACCGCATAGAACATTGCGAGAGCTACGATTGTGACAATAAACAATGGCCCCAATTGTTTTTGAAAAGGCACTGGCTTGGCTTCGCGCTCAGTCAACAACATCGCACCAAGCATAAGCACCGTAGAAATCCCCGCCCCAACGGCAGCCTCGGTGAAAGCGACGTCGACCGCATCCAGAGATACAAACCAAGCCGCAGACAGGAGCGAATAAACGCCTTGCAACATAACAATAGCGAACAATGAACGCAGGCGTACAACGGCAAAAGCCACCACGACCAACATAGCGAGCAATCCCATATCCAAGAGTAAAATCGGCGTAAAACCTTCCATCATGTAGCCTTCTTTTTGGTTCTTGGCTTAGGCTTAGGCTTGGACTTGGTCTTGGCCTTGGACTTGGCCTTGGACTTGGTCTTTGGCTTGACTTCAGATTTGACTTCTGGCGCCTCACCGGGCGCAGGCGCACGGTATTTACCCAACATAGGCTTTAAACCCGCATTATGCGCAGCGCCAACAACGGCATGGGCGGCTGTCGGGCTGGTCAAAAACAATAAGAACGCAATTAAAGCCAATTTCAAACTGGTCTGCGAGAACCCTGCCTGAACAATTAAGCCCAGCAAGACCAATTCCGCCCCCAATGTATCAGTCATACCCGCCGCATGCATACGCGTATAAAAATCAGGAAAGCGCAACACGCCCACCGTACCAGCAATGACAAAAAACACGCCGCCCGCCAGAAGAAGTGCGCTAATCACAAATTGCAGCATATGCAGAACATCGCCGTCCATTACGTGTCCTCCCCGCTCATTTCGGCCTTACCCACAACAGTTTTGCTCAAGTCACCTCTGCTACTATAGTTCATAGATACATCCAGCGCACTATACCGAAAGAATTTCAGGACGGCGATGGTGGCAATAAAATTCATCAGCGCATAAAGAATGGCAATATCAATGCCGTCTTGCCGCCCAATGATCAGAGAAAACACGCACAAAAACAAAACCGTCTTGGTGCCAAATGAGTTGACCGCCAAAATCCGGTCATACAGCGTCGGCCCGCTCAGCAAACGCCCGAGCAATAACGCCATGCCGATAAGCAAAAACATCGCCGTGCCAACATTAAGATAGTGTAGAGCCTGCTCCACTTAGCTTGCTCCTTTTTCTATTCTACCAAGCATGGGATCGCTAACGGCCCACCCGGCGCGGTCACCCATGTCTTGGAAATCGGCTGCATTTGTCATTTCCGAGAATAAAGCATGTACGAGTATGTTGCTTTCGCCCATCACCACCGCAATAGTTCCCGGCGTCAAAGTAATTGAATTGGCAAAGGTTACGCGCCCCAAATCCGTGGATTGCTTCATGGGCACTTTGGTGGTTGTGGGGGATATTTCCATATCAGGGCTAAGCACGGCCTTAATGACGGACATATTGGCTTTGGTAATCTCCACAAATAGCCAAGCATAATAGCCAGCGGCTTTGCCGTGAAAGTAAGGTGCCGTTTCCGCATCCAGAATTTTCATACGCCAAGACAGACCAAGCACAACTAGAATGGAAATCGTTCCCACAATCAAAAGCACGGGTTTATACAAATAACCAGATAGCGTCAGCCAGTAAGCGGCCAATACAACAACTAATATAAACGCCGAGCGAACCATGAACTCTATTTCCTTCCCCTAAACACACCTCAATCAGAGGAAAGCATAGCGGCAATATTCAGACACGCCAAGCATAACCGAAAAAAAATTGTTAATAAAATTCTTGACTTGTGGAGAAATTTAACGTGCAGGTTTATTTACGATTCCCAAACACCAGAGCCGCAGTTATAGCTGCCGCGCCGAAATCTTCTTCCTTGGGAATAACACCGCGCTTGATATATTGCAGAACTTCCGGCGTAAGAGAAGAAGTCAAAGACCAATTCCAATAACGCAATACTGTTTGGGCATTATCAGTGGAAATAGATTCGTAAACGGCGATAGCATTTTCCAAAAGCGGATTCCCAGAGCCGTCATGCATGGTTTCCGGTCGTTTCAAGGCGCGCCATAGTTTTTTGATATGCTTTTGCCGCAACCCCGGAGCCTTGCACAATATGGCGAGAGCCTCCCCAGTTTTATCCGAGAGAATTTGCGCACCTGTTGCAGGCTTAATACCGGCAATATAGGAAATTTCATCAGCCAATTTTCGGCTCATACCCGCTTGCTCCGCTTGGTCAATAGCATCTTCGAGCGTTTCGAATTTTGAGCGCGCCATGGCGGCACGATTGCGCTGGCGCCGCTCAATAAATTGCAAAGCCTGCCTTACGGCAGAATCGTTCCAGCCCTCGGCAGCCGCCTGCGGGTATAAATCTGCACAACTTTGTTGCAAGACGGCGCGGGTTACGCCGAAGCGGTGCAAAATCACTTTTCTGTTTTTGGCATCCGCCCACCAAAACATCGTTAATCCGTGGGAGGGCCTAGTTTCAACCCGTTTGGCTAGCAATGTCACATAGGGTTGGTGTGAACGTGATACAGTTAATATTCTCTGCATAGCCGTTTCCGAAAAATTGGCACCTTTGTTTCTGAGTAATTTCTCAACAACAACTTCTTCGAGAAATTCGACCAAGACATCGACAACCGCATCTGAGATATGCCTGCGCTGTGCCATCATCATGCGGTGTTCGGTTGTGACTTTCCTGGCGATTTGAATGAGGTCCGAATCGGACAAGCTTTTACTGTTTTCCAAAACATGCCGCGCCACTTCAATTTCGTCTTTGGCAAGAATAACCAAAATAGTGCGCGGAGCCTCATTGAGCATGACGAGGCGTTTGGCAACACTGGCACGTAGAGAAATATCAGCATCACGTAACAACTCTACCAAAACATCCCCGGCCATATGACGTTCTTGGGGCGGCAATTGGCTGGCCGGAATACAAATGACATCCGACAACCGCTTTGCCAGAGACTTGCGCACAGTGCTTCTTGGCACAGCTTGCTTTTCGGCGCGTTCCGTCAGCTCTAAAGCTTGTGATAAAGTTGGCGCACGGGGAATTTCAGTTGGCGGTGCAAGCGATTGTA
>JAKIUV010000075.1 GCA_021647375.1 Robiginitomaculum sp. | reverse complement strand
CCCAAACAGAATTCACCCTGTGCTACAGACGGCTGACGGACAGCGTTCAAACAGGTGATAACAGCACGTTTTTAGCATTATTCACGGATCCCGCGCCAGCCAAACAATGGCTAAACACATTCTCCAAACAAAGCCCGAACCCAGAAATCATGGCGGCCAATAACCCAATTTATATCCCCCGCTTCGCACAAGTGGAGACGGCCCTAGAAGCAGCAGAAAACGGTGATCTCTCTAAAATCAAGCAATTGCTAGATGCTATAAAAAACCCGTTCGACGAACATGAAGCCTATGCAAACTTAGCAAAACCTAACCAACAAAAGGGTATTCCCCAGCAAACTTATTGCGAGACTTGAGAAAAGCGAACGCCATCTAGAGCGGTTTGCGTTGGTATGTGCGGAATGTTTGGGCGTTATTGCGCCTTAACTAATAACCGCAGCCAAACTCCCGTCCGCATATCTTTTCGCCATATCCGCCATGGGTATCTCTTTGATTTTACTCGCATTTCCGGCGGTACCGAAGCGTTCATAGCGGTCTATGCACAGCTCTTTCATGGCGGCAATAGAGGGAGCCAGGAATTTACGGGGGTCGAATTGCTCTGGCTGCTCGCAAGCTATCTTGCGCCATTGCCCGGTCATAGCGATACGGCAATCCGTGTCTATATTAACCTTGCGCACACCGAATTTGATACCTTTAGTAATTTCTTCGATGGGCACACCATAGGTCTGCTTCATCCCGCCGCCATACTTATTGAACAAATCTTGGAGTTCTTGGGGCACCGAGCTTGATCCGTGCATGACCAAATGGGTGTTGGGGATACGTTTGTGGATAGCTTCGACCCGGTCCATGGCCAGAATATCCCCCGTTGGTTTTTTGGAAAACTTATAAGCGCCGTGGCTGGTGCCCATAGCAATAGCCAGCGCATCACACTGGGTAGCTTTGACGAATTGCGCGGCTTCGTCCGGGTCAGTTAGCAACATATCCGTTGACAATGCGCCCTCAAACCCGTGGCCATCTTCGGCTTCGCCCATACCGGTTTCCAGAGAACCAAGACAACCCAGTTCGCCCTCAACGCTGGCACCCACATCATGAGCAACGTCCGTGACATATTTGGTGATATTTTCGTTATATTCATAACTAGCGGGGGTTTTGCCGTCGGCTTCTAATGAGCCGTCCATCATCACCGACGTAAATCCGGCCTGTAGGGCAGAAAAACACGTTGCGCCATTATTGCCGTGGTCTTGGTGCAAACAGATCGGAATATTGGGGTACATCTCTTCCGCCGCTTCGACCATTTTGACCAGCATAATATCGCCCGCATAGGCGCGCGCACCGCGCGATGCTTGCAAGATAACCGGAGCGTCGGTAGCCTTGGCCGCTTCCATAATCGCCAGTACTTGTTCCATATTATTGATATTAAACGCCGGAACGCCGTAGCTATATTCAGCCGCGTGGTCGAGGAGTTGCCGTAAAGTAATCCGTGCCATGAAGTGCCCTTTATCTTAAAATGCCGCGCACTTTGGTTTCCAGTGCTTGTGCGGTGATGCCGAAATGTTCAAATAATGCGGTTGCAGGTGCCGAAGCACCGAATCCGCTCATTCCTATAAAGTTATTTGTATTATTTGTATAGCGTTCCCAGCCAAAACCTACAGCGGCCTCTACGGCGAGACGCGGGGCGGTGCCCAAGACTTCTGCCTTATAGCTATCCTCCTGGCGCTCAAACAATTCCCAGCACGGCATGGAGACCACGGCGGCTTTGATACCGTCTTTGGCGAGGTTTTCCGCCGCCTCCACCGCTAAATGCACTTCGGAGCCTGTAGCCAGCAAAGTAATATCTCGCGCACCGTCTGTATCCCTGAGTACATATGCGCCCATACCAACGAGGTTTTCGTCGTTTCGTTCAGTCCGTAATACTGGCAGGCCTTGGCGGGTCAATACGAGCGATGTGGGCGTTGTGTCTTCGGCCAAGGCACATTCCCAAGCTTCTGCGGTTTCCACCGCATCGCATGGCCTGATAACATTATGGTTCGGAAGTGCCCGCAAAGCCGCCAAAGTTTCGACGGGCTGGTGGGTCGGGCCATCTTCGCCTAGACCAATACTATCATGGGTCAACACATAAATTACCCGCAGTCCCATCAAGGACGACAAGCGCATGGCACCCAGCATATAGCCCGCAAATACAAAGAACGTGCCGCCATAAGGAATAAACCCGCCGTGCAGGGCAATGCCGTTCATAATGGCCGCCATGGCATGTTCGCGCACACCGTAATAAATATAGCGGCCAGAAAAATCATCGGCGCTGACAATGCCCATATCGTTCGTGAGTGTATTATTGGAACCCGTCAAATCCGCAGAACCACCAATCGTATGCCCGCAAATTGCATTGACCACCTCTAGCGCGTTTTGCGAGGATTTACGTGTGGCAATCTTTGGCTGGTCTTTGTTGATCTGGGCTTTCAAATCGTTAATACCAAGGCGTAATTTGCTTGGTAGGCCAGTACAATTAACGCCTTCAAACTCTTCCGCCCGACCAGAAGCCGCCAAACGGACTTCCCAATCTTTGCGCTCATCATGATTACGGGCGCCCGCTTCGCGCCATGCAGATAAGATATTGCCCGGAATTTCAAAGGCGGGCGCTTCCCAATTCAGGGCTTTGCGCGTAGCCGCGATTTCCTCGGCGCCCAGCGGTGCGCCGTGGACTTTGTTTGTGCCGGATTTATTGGGCGCGCCTTTGCCAATAACGGTTTTAAGGGCAATAAATGACGGACGGCTGGATTTTTTCGCATTAGTGATGGCTTCGTCAATAGCGTCCGCATCATGCCCGTCCACCGCCTGCACATGCCAGCCAGAAGCTTCGAAACGTGCCAATTGATCCGTACGGGTCGACAAATCGGTTGTCCCGTCAATAGTGATAGAATTATCGTCCCACAAGACAACCAGACGCCGGAGTTTGGCATTGCCCGCATAGTCTATGGCCTCATGGCTAATACCCTCCATCAGACAGCCATCACCCACCATCACATAGGTATAATGACCAACCAAATCATCGCCGTAGCGCGCGTTTTGCATTCGTTCCGCCAGCGCCATGCCGACCGCAGTAGCAATCCCCTGCCCCAGCGGCCCTGTGGTGGTTTCGACCCCGTCCACATGACCGTATTCAGGGTGTCCGGCAGTTATTGCCCCAAACTGGCGGAAGTTTTTAATCTGCTCTATAGTCATGTCTTCAAACCCGACCAGATAATGTAGAGCATATTGCAGCATAGACGCATGGCCAGCGGATAATACAAATCTATCCCGGTCTGGCCATGTTGGATTGCTTGGGTCTATTTTGAGGTGCCGAGTATAAAGAACCGTCGCCGCATCGGCCAGCCCCATAGGCGCGCCTGGGTGTCCAGAATTAGCGGCTTGGATTGCATCCATCGCCAAGAAGCGAATGGCATTAGCCATTTCGTCGTGAGTTGCGCTCATAATATATCCTGTTTTTTATAGTAGTCGCCAAGTGTCTGTACTGGCTCCTTAGAGCCAAATACCAACGGTACACGCTGATGCAATGTTCCCAGCGGTATATCGAGAATGCGGCGGGTTCCATCGGTTGCCGCGCCGCCTGCTTGTTCAATAACAAATGCGACCGGACTGGCCTCATATAAAAGACGCAAGCGCCCATCGCCATATCCGTCCCGATCATCGCCCGGATACATAAACATGCCACCCCGGGATAGAATCCGGTTCGCATCTGC
This sequence comes from Robiginitomaculum sp., assembly GCA_021647375.1. Taxonomy (GTDB): domain Bacteria; phylum Pseudomonadota; class Alphaproteobacteria; order Caulobacterales; family Maricaulaceae; genus Robiginitomaculum_A. The sequence goes on along the minus strand of JAKIUV010000075.1, from coordinate 9,042 downwards.
CACCAATGATCCAACCCAGCGCATATTATACTTTGCTGCCAAAGGCCCAGCTACACCAAGCAAACAGTCCTCAATATAGGCACGTATGGGCGCGCCCCAATGGTGATGATTGGAGGCGTTGATAGCATATTCTGTGGACACGGGCATTATTTTCATAGCCGCAAGTGCCAGTTCAAAATCTCCGCTGTCCGGGTCAAGCACATAAGTATCCGTCCCCGCCCCTGCCGTAATCACCAAAGTAGTTTGCGGCCCGTAAACAAAAAAACCACCACAGATCTGTTCCGAGCCTGGGCGCAGAAAACTATCCGCCGCATTATCTTTAGCCTCAAACATAGAAAAAATCGTACCGATAGATACATTGGTATCAATATTGGATGACCCGTCCAACGGGTCGGAGGCTAGGGCAAGAGGTTTGCTTGCGGCCAGCGTGACAATATCGTCTTGTTCTTCCGAGGCATAATAGGCCACGGGGGCAGTTTCCAAAGCCTTCGTGATTATTTCGTCGCTACGGACATCCAGCGCCTTTTGCGCGTCCCCATCCGTATTGGCGCCGCCCGTTTCCGCCCCAAGTCCCTGCTCGAGCGGCCCGCGCGCACATATATGCGAGATTTGTTTGCACGCCCCAGCCAATGCGGTCACCGTTTCCAGTACCGCCGCACGTATCGTATTGTCCGTAATGTTCTTCGCAAATTCCGAAGAAAACCTAATAGCCATGAGCATCCACCACTTGATTGATTCGTACCGACTATAACAGCACCGAAAGTATTTTGTGCTTATTATTTCTTCTTCAAAGGCCGTCCATATAGTTCTAACCTATGGTCTATCAATTCATAACCGAGTTTCTCAGCGATACGTTCTTGTAGGCGCTCAATTTCCTCGTCGACAAATTCTATGACATTACCCGTGGACAGGTCGATTAAATGATCGTGGTGATCATTATCTGCGGCCTCATAACGGGCGCGACCATCTCGAAAATCATGGGATTCGATAATGCCGGTCTCAGAGAACAGACGCAAAGTCCGGTAGACTGTGGCGAGAGATATTTTCTTGTCAATTCGCGATACCCGGCGGTAAACGGCTTCAGCATCGGGATGGTCATCGGCTTCAGACAAAACACGGGCAATCACCCTGCGTTGTCCAGTCATGCGCAGACCTTTCTCGACACATAGAATTTCTATCGGGTTTTTTGTAATTTCATTTGCCATATTGGAATCACTCTAAATGTTAAGTGCGGCATTATCAAGTTAATTGCTTTTTAAATAAAATCGCGTCGATCCGCCCAACTATCCCGTTGACCTTGCGGCGGTAATAGCGTGGACGTGAACCGTATTGATGATAGCCTGCATTTTGATACAGGGAAATTGCTGCCGGATTATCTGCGGCAACCTCCAAAAACATAATATCTGCACCCCGCTCCAGCGCACGCGCTTCAGCCCTGTGCAAGAGCGCCCGCCCCAAGCCCTGACGCTTGTGCCCGGGGGCAACAATAAGTGTCAAAATCTCCGCCTGATCTATGGCTGTGCGCACGATAGCAAGGCCGCGCACCTCTCCGCCCGCAAGAATGTCGATAATATCATCACTGGCCAACTCCATATGCGCCGCAAACGTCTCCGCCGACCAGCCGGGCAAAAAGGCGCTGGCGTGTATCTCCGCCAATTGAGCTAGATATTTACGTGTCATAACTACTCACAAACATAGAAACACCCGCAATGCCCGCCGCACCGCTTGTGTCTAGTTCAGGCACCGTAACCGCCGAAATACCGCCCAGCGCGATAATAGGAAATTTAGTGGCTTTAGCTATGTCCGCCAACATTTCCGTGCCAATAGGCTGGGATGCGCTTTTGCTCGCACTGGTAAATATCGGAGATAAGATCGCCGCATCTAATCCGTTCTTCGCGCATTGTTTTACCGCGTTTTGCGAATGCGCCGCCCCCGTTAACAACCAAGCCGGATAGCGCGCCCGTAAAACCGCCCCTTGCCCCAATTCACGCTCCGGCAAATGCACCCCGTCCGCACCAATTTGTGCGGCCAAATCCGCATCTTGCCCGATAAGGAATTGCAGATTTCGCGCAAACGAAATTTGCCGCAACTCTCCGGCAATCGCCCCCCTATCCCCTGCCCCGAAATGACGATAAATCAGTGCCGCACCCTCGGGTAAATTCCGCGCGACCCGCAATACATCAGGCGTGCGCTTCGGGTCACTCATAAACACTAAAGGCGCAATCCTGCACGGGCGAGCGCGCCGACTATAAAGCCGCGTCGCTACCCTTGCGAGCCTGTCATTTCCAGTATATGTCCAAGCCATGAATACTCATATAAAAGATTTACACGCCGCCACCCTAGACCGGATCGCCGCCGCCGCCAAGCGGGCATCGCGCACGTCCACCGATATTTGCCTGACCGCCGTCTCCAAGCAGCAACCAGATCACCGCATCGCAGACATGCTGGCAATAGGCCAAAACGTCTTTGGTGAAAACAAAGTCCAAGAAGCCCAAGCCAGATGGCAAGACCGTTTTGCGGACGCCCGCGCCAATATCCAACTGCGCATGATCGGCCCGCTACAAACCAACAAAGCCGTTGCCGCCTGCGCATTGTTCGATGTGATAGAAACCCTGGACCGTGAGAAACTAGCCAAAGCACTGGTCAAAGCTATGGATAAAACCGGACGCACACCGGAAATTTTCGTCCAAGTCAACACAGGCGAAGAACCACAAAAATCCGGCATCTTACCAGGCGAACTAGACGCCTTCATCAAAACCCTGCGCCAAATCTACGACCTGCACCCGACGGGCCTGATGTGCATCCCCCCCGCCGGCACCCTGATCAGCGGCCAAGCCCCCGGCCCCCATTTCGCCCTGCTCGCCAAACTCGCCGCCAGAAACGGCATAGAAAATCTAAGCATGGGCATGAGCAGCGATTTTGAGACCGCAATAGAACTTGGCGCCACCCATATACGGGTCGGCAGCGCATTGTTTGGCGCGCGGGATTAAGCCAATATTTCAACGCAAATATCAGGTGATAGTTTCGGTATCAAAGCCAGCATATCCACCTGCGATACCGCCACACAGCCCTCAGTCGGCGCGTAACCCTCTCTTGCCACATGCAAAAACACCGCACTGCCCATTCCTGCTTTAGGCGGGTTGTCGTTATGCCCAAGGACTAGGATGATGTCGTAGACACCACTGTCACGCCATAATGTTTCAGTGCTGGCCGGATAGGGTAGACGGACGGGGCGGTTATAGGCCAGGTCGTCGGGCGCATCACACCAGCCGTCAAAGCGGCGGATTGGCCAGAACAGCAATTTAGTGGTCGGCAAAGCAACTTTATTAGCGCGGTACATGCCGTAGCGGATCTGGTAAGTACCGAGCGGCGTTTTGCCATCGCCTTCGCGGCCATCGCATTCAGGCACAACGCCGTTCTTACCAATTGCGCAGGCATATTCCCGCCCGCCTATCCGTAATATTCGCTTACTGGTATCGACAATTATTTTCACTATTTAATCCCGTTGTTCACACCCACCCACGATTTTGTGATAGTGTGACAGTTAAATGGCATTAGATTCGCTATAAAATCAAGCCTATAAAACCCGCCGTATGAGGAAGCACAGATCATGAGCGTTAAGAAAAGAATATTACTGGTTGACGATGACGATGATCTTCGGGTCGAGTTGGTTGAGCAATTTAATTTGTATGATGAATTTGAAATCGACGATGTCGCCACTGCAAAAGCTGCGATTGCTGCGACAAAGGAAAAGGATTTTGATCTCATCCTTCTGGACGTCGACCTCCCCGACATGCTCGGCACCGAGGCTTGCCAACTAATGCGCAAGGCTGGTGTTGCCGCCCCAATCGTCATGCTCACTGGCAACGACGGCGATATGAACGAGATTTTGGGGCTTAATTCTGGTGCCAATGATTATGTCACCAAGCCGTTTCGTTTCGCCGTGCTGTTGGCACGGCTAAGGGCGCATCTTCGTTCGTTCGAACAAAGCGAGGATGCAGTGTTTCAAATCGGGCCTTATGCGTTCAAACCCGCTTTCAAGAGGATGGAAAAAGACGGGATGCGCGAAATCCGCCTGACCGAAAAAGAAACCAATATCCTGAAATATCTGTACCGGGCCGGCGGCAAACCTGTAGCCCGCGAAGAATTACTGCACGAGGTCTGGGGCTATAATTCCGGCGTCACCACCCACACCCTAGAAACCCATGTCTACCGTCTACGCCAGAAAATAGAGCCGGAAAAAGGCAATGCAACCCTATTGCTCACCGAACCCGGCGGCTATCGTTTGCAATTGGGATGAAAATATTGACGGCAAAACACAAAATACTGATTGTTGGTTCCGGGCCAGTTGGGTTGAGTTTGGCAGTTGAACTTACACGGCGCAATATTCCGTTTCGCATCATTGATCAAGGTTCTGGCCCGACACCTGAAAATGAAAGCCGGGCGCTCGGCGTCCACCTGCGAACTTTGGATATTTTAACGCCGAGCGGCATTGCGGACACACTACGCGCAAAAGGTAATTTGATCACCAAGATCAAAATGACGAGAGACGGGCGGCAATTTGCCGTGCTGGATCTCAGTAAACACCCGCGCAAAGATTCTGCTATTCTCTCTATCCCACAAGGTACGACAGAACGAGTGTTTTTGGCTTGGTTGGCGCAGCATGGTGTAGTTCCGCAGTGGAACACCACATTGATAAAGCTCGAAATGGATGCTGACACATCCATAGCTCATATCCGAAGTGCAAATGGGGAAACCGAAGACCAAGCCTACGACTATATTATCGGCTGTGACGGTGCCCATTCAATTGTCCGCAAATCTGCCGGCATTGATTTTTCTGGACGTACAGGCGATGAACAATGGAGCCTAGTTGATGTGGAGTATATCAACGAAATAGATCCCCATACGGGCCGGCCTAATTTTTTAACGGGCAATGGGGTGATTGTTGCAATTCCAATAAACAAGAACTTGGTGAGGTATTTTAGCTCTGGCTCAAACGTCATTAAGCTCATCCCGGATCAAGAAAATATCAGAACTATACATTGGCAATCAACTTTTCAGATTTCGTATCGGGTTGTAGAAACGTTTCAAAAACACAGCGTCTATCTTGCTGGTGATGCGGCACATATTCACTCGCCAGCCGGGGGGCGGGGTATGAATCTCGGTATTGAAGATGCGGCATGGTTAGCGTGGCTAATATCAGAAAAAAGAGCGGCGGAATATTCAAATTTCAGATTACCTGTAGCGCAGAAAACCATACGCGAGACCTTTGCTTTAACGGATCAAATAACTAACGAAACTATGCTGGCGCGTTTGCTTCGCGGCACTGTATTACCCTTATTGTTAAAAATTCCACCTATTCGCACACGTATTTTCAACAATCTACTGGCGCTCGATACCCCGCCGCCGCCTTGGTTGAAATAGACTATCAGGTACCTAGCATTTCTCTTGGAACATTACCGCCCTGAAAGCGCCCGTGCTTTTGATGCGCGTGCTTTGGCTTTCGATAAAACCGCTGGGGCGATATTGGCTTCCAAGCGTTTTTTTAACTCTGCGCGGGATTGGTCGTATTCTGCAATACTTGTTGTCGCGCCCGCTTCTTCGGCACGGAGCAACCAGTAATAGGCGTCCTCATAGGATTGCGGCACACCCTCGCCTTTGGCCAAGGTGAACGCATATAAGAACCGGCCTTCAGGATCACCGTTTTCGGCAGATTTTTTAAACCAATTTGCCGCATCTTTTTCGGAACGTTCAATGCCGTTGCCTTGATAGACCACCAAACCAAAATCAGCTTGGGCGGCAGGTAGGCCAGCATTGGCGGCCTGTTGCAACAATTTGGCGACTTTCCCCGCATCCGGCTTTATCTCATAGTTTTCCGCATACATAATCGCGGCAAAATATGCGGCCTCGGCGTCGCCATTTGCGGCGGCTTTTTCGTACCAGATTATAGCTTCGGTCGGTCTAGTTTCGAAATAAAAATCACCCAATTTTCGCTCGGCTTTAGCATCACCGTAATTGGATGCCTTGACCAGCCAGTTTTGGGCTTTGCTTCTGTCAGGTGCAGTGCCTTTACCTTGCAGATAAATGTCCGCCAGCGCCCGCATAGCATCGCTGCGGCCTTTGTTGGCGGCCCGTGTCAGCCAACTAACCGCATCCGAAGCAGACAAGCCGCCGTGGGCGCCAAGTGCCAGTTCGCCGAGCGCCACCATAGCATCTGTATTGCCATTTGCGGCGGCTTTTAAATACCAATTGACCGCACCGTCTTTATTGGCACCAACACCAAGACCGTTCATTAATATATGTCCGACCAAGACTTGCGCATCTGCGTCGCCGCCGCTCCCGGCTAATTTCCCGTAGATCAGAGCATTGGCGTAATCCCCACTTTCAAATGCCAAAACCGCACTTTCATAGCCACTTACAGGATTTTCAGAAGCCGCCGAGATACCGCCTAAACTAGCTGTGGCCGCGTAAAGCGTACACATAAATCCGACAACAATTTTACGGCCTGTACCGGACCTTTTTGATAGTTCCAAACGCCCGAAGATAGCGCGATAAAATCCGCGCCCGCCGCTACCACCGCCTCGGCATTCTCCACCGTGATGCCGCCTATGGCCACGCTCGGTATTTCCATTGTTTCGTGCCACCATGTCAGAAGCTCCAAATTTGCCGGAGTTGCATCCGGTTTTGTCGTACTTTCAAAGAACGATCCAAGGGCAATATAATGGGCGCCACCTGAACCTGCCTTGAACGCTAAATCTTTCGAATTATGACAGGTCACACCAATAATTGCACCCGGCTTGAGCATTTGTTGCGCAGATTTAATATCTATTTTGCGCAGATCAGCTTGCCCCAAATGCACCCCGTCGGCACCCGTTTCGGCGGCTATAGATGGATCATCATTGATGATCAGAGCCGTATCATGGGCTTGGGTGATTGGGTGTAGGGCTGTGGCCACGTCTACTATTCTTGTGCGAGGTGTATCTTTGAGGCGCAATTGCAAACAGCCCACTTGTGCCGCCGCCAAGACCTGCTCCAGCAGGGCCGAGAATGCATCAAGATCATCGATCATCGGCGGTGTTATCAAATATATCTGGCACGGATATGCTTGTGGATTTTTTTTACTCATAGCAGGCTAATATGTGTTTCATAAGCCCGTGGCAAGGTCTTCATAATATTCAAATGAATTCACCTTACACATACACCGAATACCCTACCTAGGGCAATACCCCCACTAAAAATGGGGGTATTACCCCTCTGAATAACTCATGAACTGTTTTTCCACAGCTGAAAATCAACCCGAGTTATTCAGAGGCTCCCTAGATAATGCAAATTAAATGTCGATTTGCTATTTCCCATACGTCTCTACTATATTGGTACTTAGAGAAAGGATAAACCAATGAAATATATGTTACTGATTTACGGGGCGGAAGATGCTGCCCCTGCGCCGGGGGCGCCGGAATTTGGCGCGTTTATGCAAGGCTATGATGACCTCTATCAAGAATTAACCAATGACGGTGTTTGGATTGCAGGGGAGGGTTTGCAAGATGCCGAGACGGCTTCGACGGTTACGGTGCGCGGCGGCAAGACCATAGCCCGCGACGGGCCGTTCGCTGAAACCAAGGAAACCATGGGCGGATTTTATCTAATCGATTGCGACAATCTCGATCAGGCAATTGCTTATGCCGCTAAAATACCCTCGGCGACATATGGTTCGGTAGAAATCCGGCCCGTGATGGATTACGAGCAATAACGGCAATACCGACAGACGAAGTACGTGCTAGCTTAGAGCGCGTTATGGGCAATCATCAGGGTCGCTTAATTGCGGCTCTGAGTGCGCAATTTCGCAATATTGATCTAGCCGAAGATGTGTTGCAAGACGCGTTGGCGGTGGCGCTGATAAGCTGGCCAAAAAAGGGGGTGCCGCATGATCCTAAAGGTTGGCTCTATCAAACCGCCAAACGCAAAGCCATTGACCGCTACCGGCGGCGCACGACACGGCGGGACAAATCCGGGGCATTAGCTTATCAAACCCATTTGAACATCATGACTGATGACGACATTATTAATGGGGAAATTGATGCGGAGCAAAACCTGCCGGACGAACGACTTGGGTTGATCTTTGCCTGTTGTCATCCAGCTTTGCCCGCCCTTGCCCATACGGCGCTGACCTTAAAAACGGTGTGCGGCCTATCGACACCGCAAATTGCGGCAGCATTTTTGGTCTCCGAAACCACTATGGCACAGCGGATTGTGCGTGCCAAAAACAAGATTAAAAAAGCTGGGATTCCATTTGTCGTGCCAGATGCGGGTCTATGGACGGAACGTTGGAAATCGGTACTTGGCGTAGTTTATCTAATTTTCAACGCGGGTTATTCATCCTTGGACCAGGATAAAGACGTTGATTTATGCGCCGAAGCCATTCGTTTGGGGCGTATTCTGGTCAAGTTATTACCAGACGAGGCCGAAGCCGCTGGGCTTTTGGCCTTGATGTTGCTGACCCATGCCCGCCGCCCTGCCCGGCTCGCCAGCCCGGATATATATATTTCTTTGGAAGAGCAAAACCGGAACTTATGGGACAAGGGAAAAATTAGTGAGGGGCAAGACCTGTTGTTGAAAACTCTGACCAAAGGCCGCCCGGATGTTTACCAAATCCAGGCGGCCATAAGTGCGGTACATTGTCAGGCGGCGAGTTTTGTCGATACGGATTGGCAGGAAATCACCGTGCTTTATGAGCGGCTCTATGCTTATGAACCAACACCTATTGTACTTCTCAATGCCAGTGTTGCCTTGTCCTTTGCCCAAGGCCCTGCCGCTGGTCTGGCGTCATTGGAACCGGTTTCCCAAAATGCCAAATTAGACAATTACCAACCTTACCACGCCGCCCGCGCAGATATGCTTAGGCGGGACGGACGCTTCGTAGACGCACAAAAATCTTACAAGCAAGCAATTGCTTTAAGCCGTTCGGCAACAGAGCAAGAATATTTGGCTGTAAAAATGGCCAGTATGAAACTATAACATCATGGCCAAGATTTAATTGCTGAA
>JAKIUV010000005.1 GCA_021647375.1 Robiginitomaculum sp. | reverse complement strand
GTTTGTTTATGGGGTGCAACAATATTCATACCCCCAATATACCCCACCAAAAAAACTCATGGATAAGATTTCTCTTCAGAGAGAAATAGGATAATACTTCCAGCTATTTCAATAGGTTAAAGAGTTTACACGTTCATATTCCCACCCCGCCGCACGCCTATCAATCACCCCCAAGGGCGTGACTTTCTCGTTTTCGGGTTTGCCTTTCTAATCACCAGCCCCTCCCGCGCAACATAAATATCCTGTGCGCCGCTCTGTGCTAACCCGAAAGCATCTATTATCGGCACTGCGCAGCGCCTCTTTACGCGGGGGCCTGCTTCGCGGGTTGTTAGAATGACCAGGTTCGAATCCGTGCATGCCTCTGCGACGCCTTCTGGCTCAACAACTATGCTGATGATTTTCCCCTTCAGGTTTATGCGGCAGGCGAGCATGTCGCAAAGATTGTCTATGTCCGTATATGCTCTGCGTTTCGCAGTCCGCAACCCCGCTTGCTCGGTAAATCTGTCGCGCCCGAAGCCGTCGCCGCGCATCCGGTCTACTTTCAGAATATTTACGTCGTCCGGATCCCAGAATGCAACACGAGCTTCGGCGGAAATGCGCATATCGGGACGCTCTATGTCTGCCCAGAGAATGCACGACAAAACAATGGTGGCAACACCTGCAAACCGGATGTTCTTTGGGCCTAAACACAGAAAAATAAACCCAAGCGCAAATATGCTGATGACCACAGCATTTGCGCCTTTGATATATAAGAGCGCCCATTTCATTTCGCTAACCCAGGTGGCTACGGCCAGTACATAATCAAGCCCCACTCCCATGACCCAAAGCGGATATTTATCAAACCCGAGCGGCATGACTAGAACCGCTAAAAAACCAGCGGGCATGACAACCATGGTAAACATCGGCATGGCCAGTAAATTTGCGATAAAACCGAGCCGTGCGAAGCGGTGAAAATGTAGAGCTGCAAAGCCGCCTGTGGCTGCTCCGGCAACAAAGCTGGTCACGGAAATGCCGATAAATCCATTCCATATCCGCTGCAAAATATTGCCGCGCCCATTAAATAAACCCGTAAATTCGCGCCTGTCTGCCCATGAGCGGTACACCGCTACCAATGCCGCCGTCGCAGAGAACGACATTTGAAACCCGGCACTCAGCAAGCTTTCCGGGTGAAGCATAAGCGTAATCGCCGCCGCCAAAGCTACCGAACGCATGGACACGGCACGGCGCCCCGCTATCACCGCAATGAACACGATTACTGCCATGATAAAAGCCCGCTGGGTCGAGACGCTGGCTCCGGAGATTAGCAAATATATAGTCGCTATTATAATACCGACCACAGCAGCCCATTTGCGCATATCATAGCGCCGCGCTAAAGGGCCTATACTGGCGAGAAAAAGCGAAGCTAGAAAATACGCACCTCCTGCCAACAGCCCCATATGCAGACCAGATATAGCCAACAAGTGCGCAAGCCCGGCCCGGCGCAGTGCGGTCGATTGTTGCGGCGGAATACCGGAGCGGTCACCAGTCAGCAAAGCTGCTTGTAGCCCAGCCGTGCGCGGCGGCGCCCTCGCCTGGATACGGCGCGACAAGGCATACCGAAATTTGACCAATTGACGCTTGGCACGCTCTCCCATGGGGAGTTCGCTCAAAGCGGCGGTTTTAGCTCTTGAAATCGCAAAGCCGTAACCACCAATTTGCTTATAATATGCCGCCCGCGCTGAGTCGTAACCACCAACAATGGCAGGCACGGGCGGGGCAGACAACACCGCTTTTAACTGCACGCTATCCCCAGGCTTAAAACCGTAAGGCTTAACCCGAACCCGCACCCGTTTTGGTGTTTGCGCTGGCGTTCGCCTTTCCATCGTCTGCACCCTGATATAGAAATGTTGCAGTTTGCCAGAACTTTGAATATCTTCAATCCAGCCCGTGAAGCTGTAGGTACGATCCATTTTCATTAGTATTGGTGCCTCGACAGATCGTGTATGATGAACGGCGCGCGTAAAGCCTGCGGCCAGAAATAAGGCTAGCAAGATAAATTCATGGGTAATGGGGCGGCTTCGCACCAGAAACAACGATATATAAAGCACAGAGCAAATAACAACTGCCCACAACAATCCTGGCTCCGTGCGCCAGCCAAAATAGGCGACGATACCAATCCCGAAAGCCACCAGACACCACTCAAACCGCGCACGGCTGAGCGTATCTACGAATACGCGGCTAGCAGATGCCATATACCCGAAAATACTTCCGGTATTCGCCGTGTTTGCTCTGTCAATCCGTGCGCCCTTTATGGTAAGCTCCTCTTATCATAAACTCTTGATCGGCCTCATCCATGTCCCCAAAACAACATACAAGTAAAGTTGTAACACGTTTTGCACCCTCGCCTACAGGCTTTTTGCATATTGGTGGGGCGCGCACGGCTTTGTTTAATTATTATTTTGCCCGCAGGCACGGCGGTGAATTTCGCCTGCGCGTTGAGGACACCGACAAAAAGCGCTCTACCGCCGAGGCTACACAAGCCATTTTGGACGGTATGGACTGGCTCGGCCTAGTCCACGACGGCGATATTGTTTACCAGAGCAAAAATGCGGATAAGCACCGCGCCGCCGCCGAAGCACTGGTTGAGAGCGGTCATGCTTATTTGTGCTACCTCACTGACGACGAGATTGCGGCGGAACGCGAAACCTCTCGCTCCGAGGGCCGCGCCTTTCGCTCTAAATGGCGAGACGGTGGCAGCGCGCCCAAAGATGCGCCTTTCGTTATCCGTTTCAAAGTCCCAGACGGCAAGACGACTATCCGCGACCAAGTCCAAGGCGAGGTCACATGGGATAACAAAGATTTCGATGATTTGATATTGCTACGGGCTGATGGTAGCCCGGTTTACATGCTCGCCGTTGTGGTCGATGATCATGATATGGGCATTACCCACGTCATTCGCGGCGATGATCATTTAATCAATGCCGGGCGGCAGAAATTGATATATCAGGCGCTCGGTTGGGACGTGCCAGACTTTACCCATGTGCCTTTAATCTTTGGCCCGGACGGTAAAAAACTCTCTAAACGTCACGGTGCGCTCGGTGTCGATGCCTATGCCGATATGGGATATTTGCCCGCAGGCCTGCGCAATTATTTGACGCGCCTTGGCTGGAGCCGAGGCGATATGGAAATATTCGACGATGCGGGCGTCACTGAGGTTTTCGAACTTTCCGACATTAACAAAGCCCCTGCCCGACTAGATTTTGATAAAATGGCCTTTATCAACGGCGAGCATATGGTGCGGGCTGATGTGGACACACTCTTGTCTTACGGCAAAAAGTTCTTTGAAGATAAAAATGGTGGCACTTTGAACACCGCACAGATCGACCGCCTGACCAATGCCTTGCCCCATATTGTCTCTCGCGCTAACACCATGATTGAACTCGCGGACAAAGCTTTCTTTGTTACCCGCGAACGCCCTATAGAAATTACCGGAAAAGCTAAGAAACCTCTGAAACCGGACACAGAGTCGCGACTTAGGGATTTGCTTTCTGTGTTGAAAGCTATTAAGAATGACACGTGGATCGACCAAAATATATTGGATCATCTACAGGCGTATATCGCCAAAGAGGATATTGGATTTGGCAAGATTGGCGCACCGCTACGAGCTTGCCTCACTGGCGGGGCGGCATCACCGGATTTGTCGTTGGTATTGGAGTTGTTGGGGCGGGATGAAGCACTGGGCAGGATTGAAGACTGCCTGAATACATATTTTTAGGAAACATATTTTTAGAGGATACAAAGGAAAATGGAAAACAAAATTGAAAATCGCGGCACAGCCAAAATTGAACTTGGCGGCAAAAGCTTTGAGCTTCCCGTCTACGGCGGCTCTATGGGGCCAGACGCGGTTGATGTGCGCACCCTATACAAAAACTCAGGGCATTTCACTTTTGACCCCGGCTATACCTCAACCGCCAGTACCGAAAGTCAGATTACATTTATTGACGGCATTAAAGGGCAACTTCTCTACCGTGGTTACCCGATCGAACAATTGGCCGAACAGTCAACATTTTTGGAAACATCCTATCTGCTTATCAACGGCGAACTGCCGACTGCAGAGCAAAATGCAGAGTTTACCAACACCATCACCCGCCACACCATGTTGCACGAGCAAGTCGAACGCTTCTTCCACGGCTTTCGCCGCGATGCTCACCCCATGGCCATGGTTTGCGCCACCGTCGGCGCTCTGTCCGCGTTTTACCACGACAGCACCGATATTAACGACAACGCCCAGCGCGATTTAGCCGTGGTACGTCTCATAGCCAAAATGCCGACCATTGCGGCGCGTGCCTATAAATACTCCATCGGCCAGCCCCATGTCTATCCTGACAACTCGCTGTGCTATTCAGAAAATTTCCTGAAAATGTGTTTTTCTGTGCCGACCGAGGAATATGTGGTTAGCCCGGTGATCGTCGATGCTATGGACAAAATCTTTATTTTGCACGCCGACCACGAGCAAAACGCTTCGACCTCAACCGTGCGCCTAGCTGGCTCGTCCGGTGCCAATCCGTTCGCCTGTATCGCGGCGGGTGTGGCTTGTCTCTGGGGGCCGTCACACGGCGGTGCTAATGAAGCATGTCTGAACATGCTCAAGGAAATCGGCACAGTAGACCGCATCCCAGAATTTATCGCCCGCGCCAAAGACCGCAATGACCCGTTCCGCCTCATGGGTTTTGGTCACCGCGTTTATAAAAATTATGACCCGCGCGCCAAAGTTATGCAAAAAACTGCCCATGCGGTTCTGGCTGAACTGAACATCACCGATAATCCAATCCTTGATGTGGCTATGGAGCTGGAACGCATCGCCCTGAACGACGAATATTTCATCGAGAAAAAACTATTCCCGAATGTAGATTTCTACTCCGGCACAGTACTCTCGGCTCTAGGTTTCCCGACATCAATGTTCACAGTGCTGTTCGCACTCGCCCGCACAGTTGGCTGGATTTCCCAGTGGAACGAAATGCTGGAAGACAAATCCCAACGCATCGGTCGCCCGAGGCAAATATATACGGGTGCGCCATTGCGGGACTATGTACCTATGGGTGACCGTTAGAAGTTTATGTAAGTTTGCGCCGCGTTAGGTATGTTCCGAAGAAAAGTTCGACTACACCTACAACAATGGGAACCACAAAAACTGTTTCTAATTGCCTTAGCAGAAACAAAGCTCCGACAAACGAAAGTAACGTCCCAAGGATGATAAATACGTTAAGCCCGTAAATCCTCTGAAAGGCGACATAGCGCAAGCCGATAACTATAGCCATGACAGGGTAAAATAATGCCTGATTTTGTACGGACAAAATATAGGCAAGGAAAAGCCCGCCAAACAGGAGTGGCAATGTGAGCAAGGATAAGCGAATCAGACCCTTATCAGGCACCGCCGCCTCCTGTTTCATTTTGTTTTCTACCAGTGCCGATACAGGATGGATCAGCATGCCCCCGATAAAGAAAGCAATTATGCCGCCATTAAACCCTATGAACGTTGTAACAATTGCGGCGATCAACCAAACTAGACCAGAAATAAAAACTCCAGGTCCGCCATTAATATAATTGTGCCTCATACTTGATTGGGCATCTGCAAGCATAAAATTTCCTGACTAGAGGGCGAAATATACATTAGAGCGCTCCCGATATGTAATAAATTACAGTAAAGGTAAATAGCAGTTTTAAATATTTTAGCAAAACATAAGGGCGAGAATAGCTGATTATTACTTAGGCTCAGGATCTATTAAATAGACCCAAAACGGCCTTGGCGGCGCGGGCGTTTGAATTTTGGTTTTTGGTTTCGTCGCCGCTGCGCATTTTTGCTGTGGCGGTGCGCAGGGCTTGGCTGGCATTTGTGCGGGTTTGTTTGTCGTGTAAATATGCCAAAACCGCGCCCGCTAGATTTTCTCCGGTGCAATCGTTTTGCATAAATTCTGGCATCAGTTCCGCGCCCGCCGCAATATTGACGATAGACATATAATCCGGTTTATATAGGCGGCTAGCAATCATAAAGGTCAACGCATTCAGCTTGTACCCGACCACCGTCGGCACGCCTGCTATCGCAAGCTGGCTGGTTACGGTGCCAGAGCAAGCAATGGCGGCATCGGCGGCGGCAAAGCAATCTAACTTGCGGTCTTCTTTTAGGAGTATCACATCTTGCAAAGTGCGATACTGGGCGGCGGCGGCCAAGACGTCCTCGGAGATGGTATCGGACACAGGCGAGACGATGATGAGGTTTGGCAGTGTCTTTTTGAGAATGTACATTGCGTCCCCGAACGGCTCAGCCAATCGTTGTATCTCGGATAGCCGACTACCGAACAGCATGACCAGCACCGGAGCCTCGTCTGGGATATTATACTCTCTGCGCAAGCCCGCGCCGTCGCCGCCGCAATAATCCTCATCAAAGACTGGGTTGCCCACATAAACCGTATTGAGGCCGTGCTTGGTGAAATACGGGGCATCAAAACTATGTATGGTTAAGAGATGGTCTACCAACCCTGCTAAAACCTTCGCTCGCCCCTCACGCATAGCCCAAACTTGCGGTGCGACATATTTTATAATTTTCCCTCTAAACCCTTGTTTTTTCAAACGCTTTGCTACCCGCGCCATAAACCCCCAGCTATCTATCAGCACGGCGGCATCGGCTTTTGAAGTGATGATGGCATCCGTAGCCTGTGCGACACGCTCCATTATGACAGGATAAGATTTTAGCCCTTCAATAAACCCCAATATGGACAGCGGGCTAATATCTATGGCGCTTTCCAAGCCCTCTGCGGCAAGGGCAGAACCGCCAATGGCTGATAAAGTAATATTGCCGTCCGTTTGCTTTCTAAGCTGCCGCACGAGTCCTGCGCCAAGCTCATCGCCGGACTTTTCTGCAGCCACAATATAGATATGCTTGTTAGTCATCAGGCGTGGCACCATAAACGAATATGCCGTATTTGTCCGCCAATGCGCCTACATCGGCGCGGTTCATGACGAACGCCTTGCCCGCGACCAAAACAATCCCGTTAAGCCCAGCTTTGGCAGCCAATTTTACGGTTGTCACACCGATTGTCGGCATATCAACCCGGTCTTCCTGTCCCGGTTTCAAACATTTCGCCAGCACACCGCCACGCACAGCATCCGGTAATTTGGCCACCCGCTCCAGCATTTTATCGGTGCCTTCTTGTGCTTCCACCGCCAGCACGAGACCTTTGTTGACCACGGCGCCTTGACCAATATCTGCCGAACCGATGAGCACAGCAATCTCCATGGCTTTTTCGATGTCCTTGAGATGAGCATTGCTCGGCTTGACTTTGCCCAATGACCCCATTTCAATCAAAGACGAGCCGCATATATCCTGCGGTGCCAAGATTTCAAAACCTTCTTTTTCAAACAAGGACACCATGAATTTAAGCAAGCCATCATCGCCCTTGGTCGCAGCAGCAGCGACTTTGGCCAAGAGGGGAAGATCGCGAATGCCGGGCTTAATTGTGGAAAAATCAGGGCGCGAGACATTACCTGCAAATGTCACATGGGTACATTTTTCTTGCTTGAAGCGCTTGATAAGCGCCCGAAATTCCACAAAACCAAAAGCATCAGCGTCGGTATCAAAATCGGATGGTTCGGCAAAGCTTTTCAAGGCAGCTACGAAGATTTTATAACCCTGCGCCTTAGCATCTTTGATAACTTCATGGGGTAGCGAGCCGCCGCCCGCTATTAAGCCAATTTTTCCTATCTGCTCCATTTAAGGTTTTCCGGGTAAGCAGACCGGGCGCATATCCGCCGATTTAATAAATGCGACGATTTTCATTATTTGTGCGTGGTCTGCATATTTAGCTTCAACGTCCGCAAGTCTCTCTTTGAAATTACCCTCCGCAGAAAAAATCATTTGGTATGCCGCCCGTAAATCATGAATTTCAGGCTTACTAAACCCGAAGCGCTTAAGACCCACCACATTCAGCCCGTTTAGCACCTGCTTGTTACCAACTGAAATACCAAAAGGAATAACGTCTTTCACCACCGTGGTCATCCCGCCGATAAAAGCATTATTACCAATGCGGGTAAATTGATGCACCGCGCACAGCCCGCCGATAATAACATTATCACCAATTGTCACACATCCGCCGACCTGTGTGCCGTTAGACAGGACAACATTATTACCCACCAGACCTTCATGGGCAACATGGGTGCCGTACATGAAATAGCAATCATCACCGATAATGGTTTCAGGCCGCCCTGCATCCGATCCGGGATGGATATTCACGGATTCGCGCAAAATAGTCCGCGCGCCAATTTTAAGGCTAACCGGACCGCCATTATGTTTAGTGTCTTGTGGGGGATGACCAAGAGCGGCGAACGGATAGATTTCGCAATCCTCCCCTATTTCCGTATTCCCTGCAATGCTGACTTGGCTCACGAGTTTGACACCTTTGGCCAATTTGACATTTGGGCCAACGACGCAGAGCGGCCCGACTTCGACGCCCTCGCCTAGCTGCGCCTTGCTGTCCACATGGGCGGACGGGTGGATATTTACACTCATTTTAGTCCCCGGTTTTTATTATCATTTTTTAGCAGTTAATGCGGCAGAAAAATCTAATGCCACAACCAACTCGCCGTTCACTTCTACCCGACCAGCAAATTTATATAGATGTCTACGCTTTTTCACCAGCTCGCAATAGACACAAAGCGTTTCATTTGGCTTCACAAATTTTCTAAACCGGGTTTTGTCAAAGCTTGTGAAGGCAAGTAATTGGGTTTTGTGGTCAAAATCACCCCGTAATGCCGCTAATAAAGCTCCGGTCTGCCCGATACATTCTAGTATCACCACGCCGGGCATAATCGGATTAGCCGGAAAATGTCCATCGAAATAAAAGGCGTCCGGCTTGGTGTCTATTTCAGCGACAATAACTTCGCCGTCTAATTTTGTCACGCGGTCGAGCATGAGCATAGGGCGGCGGTGAGGCAAATACTCCTCTATAACTTCAACACCAAAGGGCGTTGCCACTGGCGTTATCATGAAGAATGCCTTGGTTTCTTTTTAATCAATTTTCTCAGCGTACTGATCTGGCGCATATGGTCTCTTGCAGGCATTGCGGGAATACCACTCCATGTCGCGCCAGCAGGCACATCGCGCATGGGCGATGCGAAGGCAAATAAAATGGCACCATCTCCAATATTGATATGATCGGGGATACCGGATCGCCCGCCCATAATTACACCGTCCCCTATATTACAGCTCCCGGAAATGCCGACATTGGCTGCAAACATGCAGTTTTTTCCGATACGAACATTATGTGCAATCTGGATGAGATTATCTAGCTTTGTACCGTCGCCAATGCTGGTATCCCCAAACATGGCGCGGTCTATGCAAGTTTGGCAGCCAATGGATACATTATCGCCCAGAACAACACGGCCCACATGGAGAATATCCACCCCGCCCTTTGCATCAACGGCTACGCCAAAACCGTCGCCGCCAAGTACTGCACCGCTTTGGACAACGCAATTATCCCCAAGAATTGAAAATAAGATCGTTGCATTAGCACGAATACGACAATTTTTGCCGATCAAGACACCCGCCCCAATCACTGCATTCGCACCAATCGTTGTGCCTGTACCAATTTGCACATTGGCACCAATAACCACGCCCGGCGCAATATCTACGTCTGTGAATGACTGGCTAGATGCCGTACCATAGCCTAATGGTTGATATAGTTTTTTAAGAATATGGGCGAAATTTGCCCGTGGATATTCAGTAATGAGCGGCAATATCCCTTGGGCGCTGACCAATTCTGCTTTGTCGGGCTTTACCAAACATATAGCGGCTTTACAGTTTTCTAATTTCCGTAATCCGCGTTTGCCCTCTATAAAGGTAATATCAGAAACACCCGCCTTATCGACGGGTGCTGCGTTTTCAATAATAATATCACAGAACTGCCCCTCGGGGATTTCAACATCAAGCCCGTCTAATAAATCTACCAAAGAGAACGGGCCAAGATGTTTATAAAACCGTTTGTCCACCATGGGGCTTAGCCTTCTTAATCGGTTATTTATTTGCCTTGCGTTGGCAAAGGTTTACGCGGCAAGCGCTCGCGGACAACCGAAACTGTACGCATTTGCGCGTTCAACCGGCTAATAACAGCGTCCGTAATGTCTGCCTTGTCGCTCGTATAAATAACCACAGAACGATCCATAATTACATCGGCGTTTTTCTCGGCTACAATTGCTTTTAGGATAGTTTCTAACTTAGCATTGATTTTGTTGAGCGCCTTTTGCTCGGTTATTTGTAATTCGGTTTGCTTATATTTAGCTTCCAGTTGGGATTTTTGTGAATTCGTTTGCAGAGTTTTTGCTCGTTGCTGAAGGTCTGGACGTGATTTCAAAGCGTCAACGCTCATGTTCTTCAGTTCTGCCATCAAACGGTCACGCTCGGATTGCATAGGCTTGACTTGTGCCTTCATCTCGGTTTCCATTTGTTTGCCAATGGAAATGATCTGACGATTTACATGCTTGCCAACGTCAGAATCCCGCAATACCCTTGCCTGATCTACGACCAAAACTGTGGACTGCGCCAACGCCGTATTGGACAATGTTAGCGTTGCCGCCACTGCAAAGACAATGGCTTTCATTAAATTAGTCAATTTCATCTTAGAACCTTGTACTTGTGTTAAACTGGAATGATTTGGTTTCATCAAAATCTTCCTTGGCGAGCGGCACTGTAAAATCGAACCGGATAGGCCCAAATGGCGAATTCCAGAAAATACTTGCGCCTGCAACTGAACGAAGACTCAATTCATCTCGAATGACCGTCCCCGCAACATTAGAATTTTTAAACTCGTCATCTAGAAGACCTACTGTACCAGCCTCGATAAATACACTACCCAATAAGGATGCAACAAGCGGAAAACTCACCTCGGCAACAGCATGCCCGAAAGCATTGCCGCCAAGAGCGTTAAGACGTCGTGTTGCGACGCCGTTTTCATCAACCAGCACCGCACGCGGCCCAATCCCTGCATTATCAAAGCCGCGGAATGTACGCGATCCTTTAAAGAACCTGTCATTAATTTGTATGGGATCACCGCCCCAACCTGTAATATATCCGCCAGATAATTTAGCTGATGCGACAACGTCCTTAAAGAGTCCATAATAAGTGGAACCGCGAAATTCGGACCGCAAGTATTTCACATCCCCGCCAACACCAGCAAAGTCCTGGGTAAAGAACATGTCAAAACCACGTGTCGGCTTTATTGGGTCATTTCTGCGGTCCCAACCAAAGGTATATCCCAACACAGATGACAAACGGTTATTACCTTGCTGGCAGAGCAAAGGATTTGACTGTGACAATGTTGCCGAACAAGTCACTTGCTCTTGGCGCAGCGCGTATCTCCCCTGCAAAGTTGTGAACTCGGTTAAGCGAAATGCGAGTGTTGTCTGCCCACCAATACGTGTGGAACGAAAACCGGCCTCGTCAAAAAAATCATTGGTAATGTTAAACAGCTCGACACCAGCTGCCATATTCCGGTTGAGGAAACGTGGCTCTGTAAAGCGCAAATCAATTTCCTGACGATTTGAACTGGCGCGGATAGCAAGTTTTAATTGTTGTCCCCGCCCGCGTAAATTTCGCTGGGAGATGGAAAAATCTACTAAAAATCTATCAGCCGACGAGAAACCTGCGGAGAATGACAATTCACCAGTTGGTTGCTCGGTCACCTTCACCTCGACAACGGCTCTGTCTGGTGTCGAGCCTTGAGTTTCGGTTATTTCAACTTCTTCAAAAAACCGCAATCCACGCACACGGTTTCTTGAGCGGTCGAGCAAAATCCGGTTAAAGGCATCGCCTTCGACCAATTCCATCTCGCGGCGGATTACGTAATCGAGTGTCGTCGTATTACCAACAATATCAATGCGTTCGATATAAACTCGCGGTCCTTCGACCATGTTAAACACGAGATCCACGGTCTTGGTTTCGCGGTTACGTTTGATTTGCGGTTGAATATCCACGAAAGCATAACCAGCGGCACCAGAGGCAAATGTCAACGTATCAATGGCATTTTCCATATCACTGGATCGGTAAATACGACCGGTTTTAATAGGGACAATAGCCTCAAGGACTTTCTTATCCAGAGTTTCAAGCTCTGTCTCAACCGAAATGTCGCCCCACGTGTATTCTTGGCCTTCATCTACGGTAAAAGTAATATAAAAATCTTTCTGGTTTGGCACCAATTCTGCGACCGCAGAAACCACACGAAAATCGGCAAAACCACGGTCAGTATAAAACGTCCGGATTTGTTCGCGGTCATACTCAAGTCTGTTCGGGTCATAATTATCGTTGGAGCCAAAAAATTTCCACCAAATCGATTCTTTAGTGGCCAATTGTTTGCGCAGACGACGGTCGGAAAACTCGTTATTGCCAATGAAATTTATGCGTCTTACGCCCGTTGTTGGGCCTTCGGTAATTTCAAAGATTAAATCAACCCGGTTTTGTGGCTGCTGTACAACCTTTGGCGTAACCTGTGCAGCAAAACGACCGGATTGACTATAGAGATCAATAACACGCTGCACATCGGCCTGCACCCGAGAGCGGGTAAAGACGGAACGCGGAGCGGCTTCTAATTCATCGGTAATTTTTTCGGTTTTCAGCGCTTTATTGCCCTCAACAATCACACGGTTGATAATCGGGTTTTCCACGACACGGATGACCAGATTGCCGTCAGCTGGTTCAATAAGAACGTCGGCGAACAACCCCGTTGCAAAAAGTGTTTTAATAGACAAATCGACCCGCTCATCACTGTAACGGTCCCCAGGGGCAATTAACAGATATGAAGCGACAGTATTAGCCTCGACGCGCTGATTGCCGATCACTTTTATGGATTTAATAAAATCCGGACGATTTTGCACGTTTTCCGGGTCTTGAGCATACACAGCGGGCGCAAACATTGTACTCATGCCCAGCAGAATAAACCCTGTCAATGCAAACAGGTACACACGTAAATATTTATAGCTAGTGGTCTTTATCATAAACCCTACATCTATCCTGTCTTATTGAACAAGCTCGACACATAGCCGATATCGTTCAGAGTTAAAACCAAAAACAGGGAGATAAGCACGGCAAAGCCAATGCGAAACCCTATTTCTTGTGCCCGCACACTTAACGGGCGCCGCATCACAGCTTCATAGCCGTAGTACATCAAATGTCCACCGTCTAAAACAGGAATTGGCATTAAATTTGCGAAACCTAAGCCGACGGAAAGCATGGCGGCTATGGACAATAAGTTGATCGAAAATGCCTTAAACCTATCTCCGGCACTGCCCTCAATATTGGCAGACATCACCCCAATTTTACCAGTTATCGCTAGGATTTTCACTGGCCCGCCAAGCGCCTTACCATCTTCTTTGCCCTGGAAAATACGGCCAATATATTTACCCGTATTGGCAAGTGTTGTCCCTACATTCTGAACCCCGTAAACTGCGGCTTGCGGAAAATTATAGTCTTTGCGGAAACCAGTTCCGCCTATACCGACATCAATCACCCCCCCCGTCATCCGGCCACCAATGCCATCTTTTTTAGTACGGCGCTCTGGTGTAACGGTCAAATC
This sequence comes from Robiginitomaculum sp., assembly GCA_021647375.1. Taxonomy (GTDB): domain Bacteria; phylum Pseudomonadota; class Alphaproteobacteria; order Caulobacterales; family Maricaulaceae; genus Robiginitomaculum_A. The sequence goes on along the minus strand of JAKIUV010000005.1, from coordinate 53,400 downwards.
AACGGTCTCGTTACCACGCTGAACCTGCACGGACAGTTCTTCACCGCTGTTCAGCGTGATGATCTGAATGACTTTATTGACGTCGAGCACTTGCTTGCCGTTTATGGACAAGATTGTATCGTCGGCCATAAACCCGGCCAAAGCGGCAGGCCCGCCCGGTGTGACCGCCCCAATTTTTGCAGCGCGGTGATTGGTGCCAAATCCCCATGCCAGCATCATGAATAAAAATGCAGCCAAAATGAAATTGGCCATAGGCCCCGCAAACGCCACTAATGATCGCTGATATAACGGCTTAAAATGCAAAACCGATTTCCACACATCCTTGCCGTGCTTGCTATCCATTTCGGATTTTATTTTGGCCAATTCCTCGGCATCAGGATTGCTGGCGGCACCTGCATCACCGAGGAATTTTACATAGCCCCCCAGCGGAAAGCGCGATAAGACCCATTCTGTTCCAGATTTTGCCTTGTAACGCAACACAGGTTTACCGAAGCCAATCGAGAACCGCTCGACGGCCACACCAAAAAAGCGTCCCACAGAGTAATGCCCAAGTTCGTGGATAAACACCAACATACCAAGCACAAAGGCAAAGCTGAACAAGCCTATCAGCCCGTTAAATATCCATTCCAGCATCTAAACTTTCCCTACTCTATCGCGAGCTATTATCCGCGCGCGCTCGTCAATATCCAGCACGTCTTTTATCGTTCCGAGGGGTGTAGCAAAACTCTTTTCACTTTTAAAGTGGTTCATGACAGATTCTATACACTTTGTAAGGGCAGAGAAATCTAGTTTTTCTTGCAAAAATGCGTCCACAGCCACTTCATTGGCCGCATTCAGCACGGTTGGTGCCATACCGCCTGCCTCCAGAGCCGCCCGTGCCAGCCGTAAAGCCGGAAACTTCTCCGCATCTGGCGGATAAAACTCTAACTTTCCCACTTCGGCAAAGTCCAATTGCTTAACACTCGTCTCCATACGCTCCGGCCACGCGAGAGCATAGGCGATTGGGGTGCGCATGTCCGGCGACCCCATTTGCGCCAAGACCGACCCGTCCACATATTCCACCATAGAATGGATAATAGATTCGGGATGCACGATAATGTCAATTTCGGCGGACGGGCGCACGAACAAATAGCTAGCCTCGATAAGCTCTAACCCTTTATTCATCAGGGTCGCAGAATCGATGGATATTTTTGCACCCATATCCCAGACTGGGTGGTTAAGCGCTTGTTCGCGGGTGACGGATTGTAGCTGCTCTACTGTAAACTCGCGGAACGGCCCGCCGGACGCCGTTAATATCAAACGTCGCACTTCCTTGGGGCGCTCGGTGTTGAGAACTTGGAATATAGCATTATGCTCGGAATCTACGGGCAAAAGCGTGGTGCCAGTACGCGCAACCGCATCCATGAATAAATCACCGGCGCAAACAAGACATTCTTTATTGGCCAGACCCACAGATGCCCCCTGCTCAACCGCAGCCAATGTCGGCACCAGCCCTGCCGCACCAACGATTGCCGCCATGATGAAATCCGACGGCCAAGCACCAGCCGCAATCACGGCTTCGCGGCCTATGCCAATCTTGATGCTTGTTCCTGCGAGTGCATCTTTGAGAATGTCTTGGTTAGCCGGATTACCTAAAGCGACAAATTCGGGACGAAACGCCAAAGCTTGTTTGGCTAATTCTCGCGCATTAGTATAGGCGCTTAGACAGACGATTTTATAGGCGTCCGGGGCGCTATCGCGGATTAGGCTTAATGTGCTTTCGCCGATAGACCCGGTCGAGCCTAATATAGTGACGCGTTTTACCATACCGTATTATGCGCCCACCATTGGCCAAATGCGCGGCCAAATCAAAAGCACTGCCGCCGCAACGACAACGGCAAGCATCAAACTATCCATTCTGTCGAGAATACCGCCATGGCCGGGAATGAGGCCGCCTGCATCTTTCACTTTCAGCCTTCGCTTGATAATCGATTCGAGCAAATCTCCCAAGACCGCAAAAGCCACAATCGGAATAGCCAACAAAGCCCCATAAGCCGGGCTAAACCCGATAATCCATGCCGCCAAAGCCCCAAACAGTGCGCCAAATACAAAGCCACTAATCAAGCCAGACCATGTTTTATTCGGGCTAACTTTCGGGATAAGCTTCGGCCCCTTCAGGGTTGAACCACCCAGATATGCAAACGAATCTGCGGCTATCACGACCACAACAAGAAAAATAAACTTCGCAAAACCGGCGGCTTGCACCCCGGCAATATCGCCGCGCAACCAAAGAACAGCCAAACTTGGCAACAGCACATATAACACACCAAACCCAGCCCAAAGTCCGCCGCCGCGCCTTGCCCGTTCTAATGTGGCGAGCGCACCAGTGAAGCCGACCGATGCCAAAGCCCATTTCCAATTATCCACGCCCCATATCCCGAACTGCGCCAGACCTAGTGCCAGTGATAGTCCGGCCACGGGGATAATCAGAGCCAATTTAGTTTGCCCCGGATCACTCATCCGCACCCACTCATAAATTACACGGGTGCAGACCACCGCAATAAATACCGCCAAAACCCAGCCACCAAAATACAATGGCACACCACAAATAGCCACCATCCCAAGCCCCGAAGCAGCACGGACGCCGAATTTCTTTAGTTTGGATGGCTCAACATCAGACATATCTAGGCCACCTCTTCGGATTGCTCAGGCGCAAGATTACCGTAGCGACGTTCGCGGTTTTGAAAGCTTTCAATTGCCGCCTGTAAATCATGTTTAGAAAAATCCGGCCACAACACATCGGTAAAGACAAATTCCGCGTAGGCGGCCTGCCAGAGCAAGAAATTACTGATGCGTTTCTCGCCGCTGGTGCGAATGACCAAATCCGGGTCTGGTAGGCCGATACTGTCCAAATAGGTTTCAAATTTTGCGTCGCAAAGCTCGCCTATATCAGCTTTTCCCGTTTCCACATCTTGGGCAAAAGCCCGTGCCGCCCGCAATATCTCGTCGCGACCACCATAGTTAAAGGCTATATTCAAAGAAAAATCCGTATTGCCCTTGGTGGTTTCTTCGACTTTGTCCAAGAGTGCCAGCATATCAGGCTTTAGCCCGACCTGCGAACCCAATATCCGCACCCGCACATTTCTGTCGTTTAAAGTCGCGAGATCGTCCTGCACATATTTGCGTAAAAGCCCGAACAATGCGGCGATTTCCGACTTGGGCCTCGACCAATTTTCCGTAGAAAAGCTATAAAGTGTCAGACATTTAACGCCCATTTCCGATGCATCCTCGACAATACGGCGCACGGTTTTGACCCCGGCTTGATGGCCAAATATACGTGGCCGCCCACGGGATTTCGCCCAACGGCCATTACCGTCCATAATAATGGCGATATGGCGCGGGAAATTATCCGCACTATCGGTAGGTTGGCGAGCGGGCGACATAGGCTAGACCTGCATGATCTCTTCGTTCTTCGACGTGAGGGCTTTATCAATATCTGCAATATGCTTATCCGTAGCGTCTTGCACTTCACCAGAGCTACGCTTGTGATCGTCTTCGCTAATATCACCGTCTTTTTCCATATCGCGTAAGCTTTCCATAGCGCCCCGGCGTACATTACGCACGGCCACTTTAGCGGCTTCGGCGTAATTGCCCGCAATCTTGGTCAGCTCTTGTCGGCGTTCTTCTGTCAAGGCCGGCATAGGAATGCGGATGGTTTGGCCGTCGACCACAGGATTAATCCCCAGATTACTTTCGCGAAGCGCACGCTCCACGCCCGCAACCATGGTTTTGTCCCAGACATTAACACTCAGCATACGCGGCTCGGGGATATTAATCGCGCCGACCGTGTTGAGCGGCACGCGTGAGCCGTAAGCTTCAACCGTGACATTGTCCAAGATAGCCGTATGGGCGCGCCCGGTACGCAAGCTGTTAAACTCGGTTTTCATAGCCGCAATCGCGCCGCCCATGCGGCGCTTAATATCTGCTAAATCATAGTCTGCCATTTTGTGCTCCTTTAGTGTTCAACATCCTTATATATAGGGGCTTAGCCCTCTTAATACAGGGATTACGACGTAATTATGGTACATTTTCCTTTTCCAGTCATAACGTCTTCAAAACGGTTCTTCTCCGCAATAGAAAATACAATAATCGGAATTTCGTTATCGCGCATCAACGTCACTGCCGATGTGTCCATAACTTGTAAATCTTTGGTGATAACATCCATATAAGACAGGCTGTCATAACGCACCGCGTCTTTGTGTTTAGCCGGGTCTTTGTCGTAAACCCCGTCAACTTTTGTGCCCTTAAGAAGCGCATCACAGCCCATTTCCGCTGCCCGAAGTGCCGCCGCCGTATCCGTAGTAAAGAACGGATTACCCGTCCCCGCCGCAAATATAACAATACGCCCGCGTTCCATATGGCGCGAGGCACGGCGTCTGATATAAGGCTCGCACACCGTGGTCATGGGAATAGCTGACATCACTCGCGTGTCCAGCCCGATATGCTCTAGCGCACTTTGCATGGCGAGCGCATTCATCACCGTGGCCAACATGCCCATATAATCTGCGGTGGTGCGCTCAATCCCGGCCTCGGAAGCCGCAAGGCCACGAAAAATATTACCGCCGCCAATTACCAGACCAATTTCCAAGCCCTTAGCGTGGGCGCTGGCGATTTCTTCGGCTATACGAGCAGTGACAGACACATCAATCCCGAAAGATTGCGTCCCCATCAGGGCTTCACCCGATATTTTCAGGAGTACTCTTTTGTATTTTAACTCAGTGCCCATTACATTTCCCTGCTATATGCCCTGCTCTTTCGCGACTCGCTTTGCACTTTATAGCCCATGAAGAAGCCCGCGTCTAAAATAAACGCGGGCTTCATATGAATTTGAGATGTACAAGGTATTACGCCTTACGCATCCCCTAAAGTCGCGGCAACTTCTGCTGCGAAATCTTCGACTTTTTTCTCAATACCTTCGCCGAGCTGCATACGCACAAAACCAGTCATTTCAATCGCAGCACCCATAGACTTAGCTTCGTCAGCAATAACCTGCGCAATTGAACGATCTGGATCCATAACGAACATTTGGTTGAGAAGCACAGATTCTTTGAAGAATTTCTGCATCCGGCCATCAACCATTTTATCAATGATATTTTCAGGCTTGCCAGAAGCACGGGCTTCGGCAGACAAAAGGTCGCGTTCTTTTTGAACGGCAGCCGGATCCATATCTTCTACGCTTAAGGAAAGCGGCGAAGTCGCAGCAACATGCATAGCCAATTTGCGACCAAGCGCCGTCAATGCGTCTGTATCACCATCCGATTCGAGGGCTATCAAAACACCGATTTTGCCAAGATTATCAGCAACACCATTGTGCAAATATCCGGCAACGGCGCCCGACTTCACACTCAATACTTCAGTGCGGCGCAAATTCATGTTCTCGCCGATTTTTGCTATCAGATCCGTGATAGACGTGGCAACGTCTTTACCGCTAGCCATATTGGTGCCAGCCAAAGCCGCCAAATCACCATTTGTGCCGACAGCAAGACTAGCGATTTCACGTACCATGCCTTGAAACTCTTCGTTCAGAGCTACAAAGTCGGTTTCCGAATTCACTTCAACCAAAGCGGATGTTGTACCATCTTGCCCTAGCCCAATAAGACCTTCAGATGCGACACGGCCTGATTTTTTACCGGCCTTGGCAATACCTTTTTCGCGCAACCAATCTGCTGCATCCTCGATATTACCGTCCGTGGCCATGAGGGCCTTTTTGCAGTCCATCATGCCTGCAGATGTTTTTTCGCGTAGTTCTTTGACCAGCGCGGCTGTAATATTAGCCATTATACTCTCCGTATATTATGTGTGTTACGGCAGAGATGGTGTTCTCTGCCGTTAATTCAAGACCTGCTTAAGCGCAGATCATTAAGCTCTTAAACTAGGCTCTGTCTGCGTCGCTTTTGGCGCGCGGTGCTTTGCCGTCCATGAGTTCTTTGGCTTGCTCGACCCATTCGCCAGCAGCAAATTTGCCTTTAAGCTCCAGTTTTTCTTCGAGAGCATCAATCGCGGCCGCGTCAAGGGCAACGAGAGCAGCATATGTATTAACGCCTTCGCTTTCGAGTTTTTTCTTAAATACTGGGCCAATGCCGTCGATTAAAGAAATATCATCAGCAGCTTTTTCTTCTTTTGGCGCATCTTTCTTAGCTGGTGCTTCTTCTTTAGCCACTAATTTTTCAGCTTTAGGGGCCTCTTCCTTAGCTGGTGCCGGAGCAGCTTCCGCAACAGGTGCCGGAGTTTCAACAGGCGCTTCAACAGGCTTGTCAGCAACTAGAGCCGCTTCAACCGGGTTTTCTGCGGCGCCAATATCAACACCAGCAGCAATCGCGCCTTCTGTCATACCGTCGAGGATCGCATCAGCCATCAAATCACAGAACAATGAGATAGAACGCACAGCATCATCATTGCCCGGAATAGGCATATCAACATCATCAGGATTACAATTACTATCGAGGAGCGCAATCACAGGAATGCCGAGCTTGCGGGCTTCTTTAATAGCAATAGTCTCTTTGGTGGTGTCGATCACGAACATCAGGTTCGGGATTTTACCCATGTCTTTGATACCGCCCAAAGCACGATCAAGCTTGTCCTTCTCGCGGGTTAACTTCAAAAGTTCTTTTTTGGTCAGGCCAGATTGCTCAACATTTTCCATCATGCCTTCAAGCTCGCGCAAACGGGCTATAGAATTGGAAATGGTTTGCCAATTGGTCAGCATACCGCCGAGCCAACGGTGATTGACGTAATATTGCGCACAACGTGTCGCCGATTCTTTGACCGCATCAGATGCTTGGCGTTTGGTACCAACGAATAAAATGCGTCCGCCACCAGCCGCCACGTCGCGCATTTTCACCATAGCTTGGTGCAAAAGCGGAACCGTTTGGGATAGGTCAAGAATATGAATATTGGAACGGGTACCAAATATATATGGTGCCATTTTCGGGTTCCAGCGATGTTTTTGGTGTCCAAAGTGGACGCCTGCTTCAAGTAGCTGGCGCATGGAAAATTCTGGTAATGCCATGGAGTTTCTCCTTATCCGGTTAGGCGTCGAACGGGGTTGAGAAAGGGGCGGAATTGCCACTTTCACCGGAAAGACTAGTTACATGCGTGCAACAGCCATATCCCGTTCTGTGAATTTGGGCGGTGTATAGCAGGAAAAATCTGCGTGGCAAGGGGAAAATTCAAGCTGGTTTTGCTGGCTAGGCGCACTCCATCACTTCGCTGAACAAACCTCTTTTATAAGCCTATAGGCCTGCAATCTGGGGAACGGCTAAAGAATTTCGTCGTTAAACTGTGGGAATATGCTCCATCAAACCCGGCCCCATGCGGATGGGTTCAGCGCGGAGGGCTAGTCCGGTTTTGTTGTCTGTCTCTACGAACACACCGCAGATTGTTCCGGGGCCGCTGGCGGCTTCGAACCTGCCGCCGCGCATTCTGGTGGTGAAGCGGTGGACGGGTTCTTCTTTGTCCATGCCGATGACGCCGGAATAATCGCCGCACATGCCTGCGTCGGTTTGGTAAGCTGTCCCGTTCGGTAAAATGCGCGTGTCGGCGGTCGGCACATGTTGATGGGTGCCAACGACAAGGCTAACACGGCCATCGCACACATGCCCCATAGCGTTTTTCTCGGACGTGGCTTCGGCGTGAATATCTATGATAATGGCATCGGCGATTTCTCCCATGGGGCAAGCTTCCAATTCTTCTGCAATGGCGACAAATGGGTCGTCCAGCGCGTCCATAAACACCCGCCCCAGCACATTGACCACCAACAGGCGGTAACCGCCAATATCGTACAGACCAGCGCCTTTGCCGGGCGCCGTGCCTTTGGGATAATTCACCGGGCGCAGCAAGCGCGGTTCACGTTCTATATATGTCAACGCATTTGCATTGTCGAAACTGTGATTGCCTAGGGTGATGACATCTGCGCCCGCATCGTAAAGCTCGCCCGCCGTGGCTTCGGTAATGCCGAAACCGCCCGCCGCGTTTTCGCCGTTTATGACGACGGCGTCCAGTTTTAAATCCTCGCGCAGGCGCGGTAGATATTTGCTGACCGCCCGGCGCCCCGAACGCCCGACCACATCACCGAAAAATGCTAATCTCATGTAAAACCCTTGAACCCTGTTTCCGTTAGCACACCGTCCAGTTTTTCGTCGTAGCTATCGGTGAGCAATATCGGCACTTCTTGCCCAGAGTACGCCACACCGCAAGCAAAGATTTCACCAGAAGCCCTTAACTTCTGCAAAGTCCGGTCATAAAACCCGCCTCCATAGCCAAGCCTGTGCCCGTCGCGCGCATAGGCCAGTAGAGGCAATAGCACAATATCGGGCGTCACGAGCGGTTTATCCCGCATCGGCTCGCGCGTGCCAAATGCCCCGCGCCTTAATTTGTCACCAATTTCGTATACGCGAAAATCTAGCGGATAGCCCTTGCGTTTAATGCACGGCAAAGCCAAATCATGGCCAGAATTCGCCAATGCCCGCATCAAAGGCCAAACATCTATTTCGGAATGAATGGGAATATAAGCGGCGACGCACCCTGCCCTTATCCCTATGTCCGGCCAATGGCGTAAGAGTTCCACACCAGCATCCGGCAGCTCCGCCGCCAATTTTGCCCGGATCATCTTGGCCGCATTGCGGGCTTTGGTTTTGTTGAGAGAATCAAATTTCATGGGGAGAGTTTAGACGAACTATCTAACAATGGGAAACATCATACCCCCTCACCCGGCACAAGAGTGCCGACCTCTCCCCAAAGGAGAGGTAAGAAAACTCCGTTTTCTTTGATGATGGCCTTAAAGCATACAAATTAAAAATGTACTCAAACCAGCGTCTCCTCTCCCATAGGGAGAGGAACAAGGTGAGGGGATGGGATGCTAGTTAAGAGCATGTATTTTCGAACTTCACCTTCCCAACAATCTTCTAAACGCTCTGCGTTCGCAGGCCAGGAATTTATTATTACCGGATATGGACCAGAAGAACACCATGATGGTCGGTATCCATGTCGCCAGATCAATGACTTTCCCATGCCAGTTTAGTTTGCTCAAAATGTCCGGCCCGCCGATCATCCATGCTGCGGCTAAAAAGGCAGCGCCCAATATTTGCCAACTTTTTGTTCCATATGTCTTATAATTTGTCATTATCTTCTCTATTATTTTTCCCGGTTGTTTCTTCAAAAATATCTTCAATCGCGCGTTCAAATAGCCGGGCGATTTTAAAGGCGAGCGGTAGGGACGGGTCATAGCGTCCCGTCTCTATGGCATTGACGGTTTGGCGCGATACGTCGAGTTTTTCGCCCAAAACCGCTTGGCTCCAATCCCGTTCCGCCCGCAAGACTTTCAGACGGTTTTTCATAGATAAGCTCGCACGAGTATGCGGGCGTTTAAATAGCTCATAAAAACGAAAAGTACGGGCGCAACGAGGTTCCATGAACCTAAGCCGCCTATGTCGCGAACAGCATGGATGACGGTTATCAGTGCAACAAATAGGATTGTAAAAAGCCCGGCCTGCGCCGTTGATGTGGCTATAATTCTACTAGCGAATTCATCACCCCTTTTGATTTGTTTACCCAAATGCAAAATTACACCAAATAAAATTCCAATATATGCGCCGCCTATTCCGAATTGGAAAAACGGGGAAAAACTGTCCTTTGTGAGTGCGACATAGGTCAAATTAGCCCCAATCAACGCAACAACAAAAAGCACCATGACTAAAATATCGTGTTTCGATACCCAAGGCTTTTCCAACACATCAGGGTTTATGTAAAAGGGCGTTTTCATTTTCATCTCCATTGTAGGCACAACCACTTGTCAAGCACCCTTTACATAACAACAAAAATAGATATGTCAAGCCTCCTTTCCTTTTCATCAACCCTCTTTGTCACACATACTCACGGAAAATTGTGTGACATGTGACTACAAATTCGCTAGACACACTGCATGAATATTATCGCAGACCCAAAAAATCTAGGCGCGCAACCTGCCCTAGACCCGAAAAAATTCCAAAATCCTGACGTGACCGCCAAGGGTGAAAAGCGCGCGCGGGTGTATTTTAAGGAGCTTAAAACCCTGTGGTTCATGACTGGCTCCCTGTGCAATATCGAATGTATTAATTGTTATATTGATAGCTCGCCCAAGGCAGATCATTTCGTCTATTTGACGCCCGACGACATGGCTCCCTATCTGGACGAAGTCGAAGCGCTCGGTTGCGGCAAAATCGAAATCGCCTTTACTGGCGGCGAACCTTATATGAACCCGCATATTATACGGCTCAGCGAGATGGCGCTGGAACGCGGGCATTCTTTGCTCGTGCTAACCAATGCCATGAAACCAATGATGCGCCCGCGCGTTCAGGCGGGTCTGGTGGGTTTGCAGGAGCGGTTCAGCGACGCCATGACATTGCGAATTAGCCTAGACCATTACGCCGAAGAACATCACGACCACGAACGCGGGGCTAGAAGTTTTACCGAAGCCCTGAAAGGGCTAAACTGGCTGTCGGATAATGGTATCAACATGAATATTGCAGGCCGCACCATATGGAATGAGAGCGAGACGCAATCCCGCCGAGGCTATGCTGATCTGATCAAACGCAATGGCTGGCAGATTGATACGGACGACACCAAACAGCTTGTCCTGTTCCCGGAAATGGACGGGCAAGTGGACGTGCCGGAAATCACCACGGCGTGCTGGGATATTCTTGGCAAAAGTCCCGACGAGATTATGTGCTCAAGTTCACGCATGGTTGTGCGCCGCAAGGGTGCGGATCGTGCCACCGTCTTGGCCTGCACACTTCTATGGGACGATGACCAGTTTGAGTTGGGTGCGACCTTACGCGGCGCAAGAGCGCCGATAAAACTCAACCACCCCCACTGCGCCAAATTCTGTGTCCTTGGTGGTGCCAGTTGCTCTGCATAACCCGCGCGCGGCCTACAAACTATCCGTGCCTTTTTTGCGCGCTCTTGCCAGAAGTTTGACATAATATTGCGGGAAAATTCTTTGTATCCATGCTGTCCGCTTGGCATCTTTGCCAACAAGAATTTGTAATTTGCCTTTGGCCGCCCCGTCCAGAATAATCTGCGCCGCCTTGTCCGGTGTGGTGATGGCGATTTTGTCAAAACGCTGATCTATCTCTTCTTTGGATTGCACTTCTTTGGGCAAGGCATCTATTTGTGCATTGCGGGTAATATTGGTTGCGACACCGCCGGGGCAAACGGCACTGACACGCACCCCATGTTCAACCATTTCCTGAGCCAGGGTTTCGGAAAAACCGCGCACCGCAAATTTAGACGCACAATAATGGGTCTGCCCCCCATAACCAATAACCCCGAAAATACTGGCCACATTGATCAGTCCGCCCCTAGTTTTCTTGACTTGCGGCAAGAAGGCTTTGCACATGCGAACCACGCCCCAGAAATTCACATCAATCACCTTCTCCATGGACGATAAAGGCATTTCGTCAAAATTCCCGACCCGGGTCAGGCCAGCCACATTAAACACATAATCCGCATCACCGAGCGCCGCTTGCACATGGGGTGCATAGGCGGCAATCGCGTCTGCGTCGGCCACATCCAAATGATCAACCAGGATAGAATTAGAGTTTTCAGACCCGATAAGTGCGGCGGTTTCCGCCAGGCCCTCATCATTGAAATCACTAATGGCCACGACCGCGCCTGCCGCCGCCAGCCGCACGGCCAGCGCCCGGCCAATCCCCGAAGCCGCCCCGGTAATAACACAAATTTTCCCGTGATATATTTGCTCAATGCTCATAATGTCCCCTTTTTGGGTCAACTTACAGAAAGCGGCAGAACCGTCAATATGTTGATTATGGCACTCAGTGCTTTGTGTATCTGGGCGCTACCAGCTTGACGCTCTATGGTGCGACCGCACTGGCACCCAAATTATCGTGCAGAAATTTATCGAGGGCTTTATGATAGGCTAAGCGATCTTCACCTCGGCTCAGATAATGGTCGCCAAGTGGCAATGTTAAATATGTAACTTTGGCATTCCCCTTACCCAATGCCCTGCGCATGACTTTGAACTGATCACTATAGTCCACCACCATATCACGTTCCCCGTGGGCAAGGAGCAATGGTGTTTTAAGTGCATCAGCCCGACGCGCCGGAGATTGGGCGCGCATTTCCGCGCGGTTCTTGAACCCGGAGACAATCGCGTATTTGGTATTACGGTGCTGGCCACTTGCAAGCCAACCGTCAACAAGACGCGGAATGTCCATCACACCGGCAAAACTGGCTGCACATGCATACATTTCCGGATTGTTGATAGCACTTATAACCGCCGCATAGCCGCCATAAGAGCCACCAATAATACAAATTCAGTCTTTGTCCGCATAGTTTTTTTCAACCAGCCACTTCACACCATCGACCACATCATTTTGCATCACCTGCCAGTCCTTGCGCCCGGCGTCCTTGTGGGCTTTCCCGTAGCCCGTGGATCCTCTGAAATTCATCTGTAATACCCCATAACCCCGCGAAGCCAGAAATTGGGCACGGTAATCAAAGCCATCGTAATTCCGACTGGCCGGCCCGCCGTGAGGGAAAATTACGAAAGGCAAGTTTTCCAATTTAGCCCCTTCAAAAAACGCGGGCGGCAGAGTTACATAGGCCGGAATTTTGGCTCCGTCTCGCGCCGTATATTTCACCGCTTTAACTGGCCCTATGTCCATGTCTGTCAGCTTTGGGTAAAGCTTGCTCAGGGTACTGGCTTTGTTGGTTTTGTAATTATACAAGATCATTTCCGGTAGATAATCCGGCGCAGACACTTGCAAGACCGCCCAAATTCCGTCTGGTGTTTCGTCATAAGTGACAACATCAAAATCGGGAAATTTCTTCTCTAATTGCGCATTACGCTTTTTGGCAAGATCGTCAAAATAAACATAGCGGCTTTCATCATCGGCGTAATAATATCCAACCACACGTTTACGGTCTGCACTTATCATAATACCGCCAATATCATGGGCATCGTCGTGATAAATAGCCGGCTCAACCGATTTGGTTTTTAGATTATATCTATAGAGTCCGCGCGTATCCCGCCCCTGATAAAGCCCTACATAAATCACATTAGGATCAGCATCGAAACCGTAAATATAAACATCCCCCGCCAATAAAGGGTGGTGCTTTTCCGTTTCCCATTTATTGCTGGCAAGGTTTTTTATTTTGAGATTTGTGGTCAACCGCACCCCGTCCTTGCCTTTGCGGTCATAGCCCAAACCTATCCTGAGGCGCCCCTGCCTATCCGTATTCCAGCTTGGCATGTTCCGGCTACCTCTGCGTATTTTATCCACAGAACGCGTATGTACATTAACCTTGAACACAGAATAAGGAAGGTTGGCGTTTTCAACACCTATAGTATCAACCAGCTTTGATTTTCTGGATCTTGTATCACTTTTAAACACCATCAAAATATGATCCGGATCATCTTCCAAAAACCCGGCTATATTGGCATAATCCAAATAAACGCCCCCATTGACAAATTGTGCATCCAGTAATGGCTCGACTTGTTTTAGTGTCTTATCAGCAACATATAGCCAATTACTTTGAACATTCCCCCTAAACTTTGTAATGTCCTCGGACAGCGTCAAGTCTATCAATAATTTGTCATTATTCGCCCAGCGCACCCAGTTATACCGCGCATTATCCCCTGCATCAAATGCGTGCGGGTCACTAAGCCCATTTGCCGTAATCTTAAATGTAGCAACAACGTATTTTCCGTCCTGCACAGCTATTGCTGCCAAGGATTGTCCGTCGGGCGAAAGCGCTACATCTTTAATGGCGGGGAGTTGCGCAAAATACTCCACGGGAACAGGCTTTGCCGTGGCCACTCCCAAAGAGAATACAAACACAATTAAGCCTAAACAACTCCGAAAAAATAGTCCCATCATCTTATTCCCCATATTTTGGCTTTTAATACTTATGGTGCGGCCGCTCTTTATACTTTATGGCGCGGCTGCGCTGGCACCTAGGTTTTCCCGTAAAAATTCATCTAGGCCTTTCATCATTTTTGTGCGGTTTTCGAAATGTATGAAATAATGGTCTTCGTCCTTAAACTTCATGAAAGTTGTTTTGGCGCTTGATTTCTTCAGAGCGTTTTTCATGCGGGTAAATTGGTCGAAATGCACATTCACATCATCGGTACCGTGAGCCATGAACACTGGTATGGTAATTTCCCTAGCCCTCTTAACTGGGGAATTCTCCTTCATATCAGCTTTACCGTCAAAGCCTTTCAAAAGGAAATGCTTGGCCGTATGTTTACCAAAACGGTATTTTTTCATATCATTGACCAAATCATTAAGGTCGGTCACTCCGGCAATGCTGGCCGTACATGTATAAAGCTCCGGGTCTGTAATTGCGCCCATCAAAGCCGCATAGCCACCATATGACCAGCCAACAATACAAATACGGCTTGGGTCAGCATAGCCTTTTTTGATTAACCACCGCGTACCGTCCTCGACATCTTGTTGCATAATTTCCCAGTTTTTCCGGCCAGCCTGTTCATGGGCATGGCCAAGTCCCTCAGAGCCACGGAAATTCATTTGCAAAACCGAATACCCGCGCGAGGCCATAAATTGTGCCAAATAATCAAAATTGGCTGTATCGCGTCCGTAAGGCCCGCCGTGGGGCATAATAATAAAGGGCTGGTTTTTAAAAGCAATTTCACCATTTCCGATTTTCGGTGGTGTGGTTACATAACCCGGAATTTTATATCCGTCGCGAGTAGTATAGCGGACTTTAGTAACATCACCTTGCGCCGTATTACCAATTTCAGGATAATCCTGTGCCAGTAAAATACCTTTATTTTTATCCAGATCAAATAAATAAAGCGTTGGCGCATTGCTTACCGATTGCGCCTTAAACAATATTTTTTCCCCGATTACAGTTTCGCCTATTAAATCAATTTGAAAGCCTGTTAGCGCTTTTTGGATTTTCTCAAGCCGAGCTTTGCTGTCGGGATCGAAATATTCTCGCTTTGTTGTATCTGCAAGATAACTGGCACCCACTACTTTCTTGCCGTCAGCACTGATGATTATGTTATCAACATCATATTTATCATGGTGGAACAATTTTCGGGTTTGCTTTTTTTGTCCCAAATCATAAATATAAAGCCCCTCCGTATCTTTGCCGTTATAAGCGCCAATAATTAATTCATTGGGGTTGGCGGTAAAACCATATACATTTACGCCGCCGTCTAGGCCGGGATATTCCTTATGGCTTCTCCAACTTGTTCCAACAGCATCACGTATAGTCATACGCCAATCACCGGATCTATCCTTGCGGCCTTGACCAAGTCTTACTTCCCCATTTCGGTCTGTAACCCAATATTGCAAATCTTTTGATCCGCGCTTGATACGCTTTTTAGCGCGCGTGTTAATATTGACCTTATGTACGCCTACGGAAAATGCGTCGTCTTCGCCGTAAGCCATAAGAATATGATCCGGGTCATTTGGCAGAAAATCTATAACAACATTGTTAAACTGGCGCATCCCACCAGATTTGCCCAAGCGGCTCCCTACATTCCCACCACCCACATCCGGCTTGAGGACAATATTCGAATCCGTTATATCTCTATCAATGACAAATAAATGGCCCGTATAATATACAAGCCCCCTCATTTTTTCTGCCTGGCGGGTTGACAGTAATAATTGTTCATTGTTCGCCCAGTGAACCCAATTTACCTCGACGGCATCAGGATAAGAAGTTGCACGGACTTTTTTGTCACTACGGTCAGCTAGATTGAAGACACGAAGAATATATTTGCCCTTATTATCAACCACAGTCGCCAGCCAATTTCCATCTGGGGAAATCGCCGCATCATAGACGGCCGGCAAGCGCGAATAATGTTCAACAGAAACGGGTTTCGCTGCGCTGGCGACAGGCCAAACCGCAAAGATCATTAGCAATAAGAAAAAAGATAGAATGCGCATATGTGCTCCCCAAAAGTACTATTTATTTGATAGATGTCAGTTTGGCAAAAAGACAGGGCGAACGCAAGAACTACCTACAGTTTAAAATGCTTGGACAGTCTCAACCCTTGGGCTTGGTAGTGGGAGCCATTTGTACCGTAGAGGTTTTCGGGTATAGCGCTCATGGCTTCGAAGTCTAGCTTGGCGACGGCCTGGCCGTGGCGCAACATGAACGGCACGTCGCGCCCGCGCACTTCCAACACGGCGCGAGAGCCTGCGCCGCCCGCTTGTTTGAGGCCAAAGCCAGGGTCGAAAAAACCTGCATAATGAGCGCGGAACTCGCCGATTTCCGGCGCGATAGGTGCCATCTCTGCGGCTTGGTCTTCGGGAATTGTTACGGATTCCTTCGACGCTAGAATGTAAAATTCTTCCGGGTCGAGAATAAGCCGCCCATTAGGTGCGCTCAAAGGCTGCCAGTAATCCAGCGCCTTGTGGGCATCTACGCCCGCTATATCCACAAGCCCCGAATGCCGCCGTGCGCGCCAGCCAATTATGCCGTCCGCACTTTCGCCTTTCAGATCAATACTAACGGTTTGCGATTTTAATATTTTTTCTACGCCGCGCCTGAAACGGATTTGCACCAGGCGGTCACCCGGCCTTGCGAGAACGGAAAAAGTACGTGGGGCAATTTCCACATATAGCGGCCCCGCATAGCCCGGTTCAATGGTTTCAAATTGGCTTGCCCCGTCCGCAATCACCCGCGTAAACACATCGAGCCGTCCGGTGGAACTTTTCGGATTTGTCCGTGCCGATAAATCTCTCGGTAATTGTAAGCCTTCCATAAGCGGCACCAGATACACGCACCCGGTTTCCAAAACGGCACCGTTCGTCAAGTCGATTTCGTGCATCACCAAATGCTGGTCGAGACAATCCGTAACCTTGCGCCCTTGACCATTAGACTTTTGACCCGGCAGGAATGATGCACGCAGGCGGTAAGCTTTGGTACCCAAACGCAAGTCCAAGGAAGCGGGCTGAATTTGCCCGGCTTCGATCTCCGGCTCAAACGCCCGACCCAACATGGGTTCGCTCGAACTGCGCGCATGCACATGCCCATCCGCAATTAATTTTGCTAAATCTTGTGCTGGTAAAATCCCGTCATTATGTCCTGATTCTTTATTCATCCCTAGCCTCTATCAGAGCTATTCCCACCTGAACAGACGTTAATTCCAACTTGCCATTTTACAGTTTCGCCTCTGACAGGACTTTATTGTGGATAAATCGCTCGCTTGACTGGGTTATTGTCTTGCGCCTTTTCCCGAGGACGCTATGAGTGGATACACAATAATTAAGTTTGACCTTTGAGAGGGGCTAAGGATGTACGAAAGAAGAACACGCGATGTAGTTGTCAGGGTCGAACCTGAATTTCTACTTGAGCAATCCTCCCCCGCAGACGATCGTTTCATCTGGGCCTATACGGTCGAGATCGAAAATTTGACCGGCGAAGACATGCAAGTCGTCGAGCGTTTTTGGCAAATCACAGACCGCAATGGCCAAGTCCAAGAGGTGCGCGGTGAAGGTGTTGTCGGTGAAAAACCCAATCTAAAGCCCGGCGAAGTCTTCCGCTATACATCCGGAGCGCCCCTGTCCGCACCCTCTGGTGTCATGCTCGGCACATACCAAATGAAAACACCTGACGGTCATTGTTTTGACGTCGACATTCCGGCTTTCTCTTTGGACAGCCCGTTCGACGCTCGCTCTATCAATTAATGACAAATTAGCGGCAAACCAGCGCACGTCCACCAAGTGGCCAGTATTTCTCCGCAAGACTTGCCTATAGCCCCGCCATAGTCGTATGCTCTCTTTTAACTTATAAAAGGGATATATCTATGTTTGTTCGTCAATTTACCCGTTTCGGTTTGTTTGCCTTTTTGGCATTAGCACTTGCCGCCTGTTCCCCAAAGGAAACCCAATCAACCAAGGTAAGTGAAACAGCCCCTGCGGTGAGCGGTAAAACTGGAAATATCCATCACAAGATTGATGTGAAAATCACACCTAGCACCCACTCGCTGGTGGCAACGGATACACTCACCATTCCGCCCAACTTGGCCAAGGACGGTTTGCGTATGGCGATTAATGCAGACCTGAACATTGAAAAAACCGCTGGTGATGTCAATTTCAAGCTGGTGGCGGAAAACAGAAACGCCAATGATTTGGGCATGGACCGGGATAATGATAGCACGGATACGGTCATCAAGGTCGACATCTATGAGCTTAACGGGTTCGAAGCTGGCAAGACTGCAACAATCTCCTTTGCTATAACCGGAATAATCAACAATGAAATCATACAACTAGGCGCGGAATATTCTCGCGGATTTTCGTCCTCCCCCGGACTGATTGAGGAGCGCGGCGCCTATCTCGCCGGAGCCACATACTGGATTCCTACGGTCGAAGACGAGCTTATCATCTATGATTTAACGGTAACTCTGCCCAAAGGCTGGTCGTCTGTTTCCCAAGGTGAACGCCAGCAAAACGAAGATATTGGCGATGTTCATATTGACAAATGGTCAGCACCAACCCCGACCGAAGAGGTCTATGTTATTGGTGCGGAATTTACTCAGTACGAGCTACCTATAGGTAATGTGACAGCCATGGCCTATCTGCGCACGCCCGACGAAGCTATGGCCAATAAGTATTTGGAAGTTACGGCGCAATACATGGAAATGTACCGCCAGATGCTCGGACCATACCCTTACACCAAATTTGCGCTGGTCGAAAATTTCTGGGAAACTGGATACGGCATGCCAAGCTTCACGCTTCTCGGTTCGCAAATTATCCGCTTTCCGTTTATCCTGCACTCGTCCTATCCCCATGAACTTCTCCACAATTGGTGGGGTAATTCAGTTTATATTGATTTTGATACGGGCAATTGGGCCGAGGGTCTAACCGCCTATATGGCTGACCATTTGGTCGCTGAACAGCGCGGCGTTGGTGCGGGCGCCCGCCGCTCGACCTTGCAACGCTATACCAGCTATGTGGACGAGACCACGGATTTTGCGCTCAATAAATTCATCAGCCGCACGGACGGCCCCACCGAAGCGGTGGGTTACGGTAAAACATCCATGGTGTTTGACATGCTCCGCGAGCGAGTTGGGGACGAAAATTTCAACCGCAGTTTCCAAGCTTTCTACCGCAAACATAAATACAAGGTCGGGACATGGGACAATATCCGCGAATCCTTTGAAAAAGTTTCCGGACAAGATTTAAAACCTTTCTTTAAACAGTGGGTTGACGGTGTAGGCGCGCCAGAGCTAGCCATTGCCAAGGCAACGCAAGACGGCGACAATCTTTCTCTCACAATCGTACAAAACCAAAAGCGCGACCCATTCAACTTGCTGGTGCCTGTGGTGGTTTATACAGCCGACATGGCCACCCGCCACACGGTTGATATAACGGACCGTCAACAAACAGTCTCCGTTCCGGTAAAGGGCAAGGTTGTGCGGGTTGAAGTTGACCCAGACTTTAACTTGTTCCGCCGTTTGCACTGGGCCGAAATTCCGCCCTCCTTGGGCGCGGCATTTGGTGCTGATAAAGTAACCTTGGTATTACCAACCCGCACCAGCCCGGCAAAAAGTTCGCGCTATTCAAAATTGGCCGCACTTTGGAGTGGACGCCCGAATGTCTCGATCGTCAAGGATTCGGATATTGACAGCCTCCCCGTTGGCGGTGCTGCATGGGTGCTTGGCGCAGACAACAAGTTTTACGGTTATGTCAAGGCTGGCCTGAAATCCTATGATGCCAATATCACTGGCAATAACTTCACTGCTGGCAAGAAGACATTGGCAATGAGTGAGCATTCCACCATCATTGCCGTGCGCCACAAAGACGACCCCGAAACGGTTGTTCTGGGCTTGACGGCGCATTCAGATGCCGCCGTAGCTGGTCTTGCACGCAAATTGCCCCATTACGGCAAATACTCTTATTTGGCGTTCACAGGCGACGAGCCTACCAATTCCGCCAAGGGTCAATGGCCTGCGGTTGGTTCGCCTTTGGTCTCGGTTCTTGATAAGAGCGCGGTCACGACCGCCAAGCTTAAGCCCCGCCCTGCCCTCGCCCAGCTTAAACCCGTATTTGATGCAGGGCGCATGATGGATGTGGTCGAAACCTTGTCCTCCAAAGAATATGAGGGACGTGGTGTTGGCACCAAAGGCCTAGACAAAGCCGCCGATTATATTGCGGCCAAATTCAAAGCTGCGGGTCTGAAACCAGGTGGTGAGAACGGTGGATATTTCCAAGTGTTTTCCGTACACGGCGAAGGCGAATCCCATGTTGATGTGAAAAATGTCGTAGGTATTATTCCTGGTAAAAACCCTGAACTTGCCGGACAATCCGTTGTCCTGTCAGCCCATTATGACCACCTTGGTCATGGCTGGCCGGGTGTACGCGATGCCTTTAAAAACCAGATACACCCCGGTGCTGACGACAATGCTTCGGGTATAGCCGTCATGTTGGAGTTGGCACAATCCATGGCCAAATCCGCCCCGGAGCGCACCATAATATTCTTGGCACCAAGCGCCGAGGAAGCCGGGCTTTTAGGCGCACGCTATTATGTAAGAAATGCCGGAGACTATCCCGCAGATAAAATGTTCGCCAATGTCAACCTCGATACGGTCGGACGTGCCAAGGATAAAATCATGATATTTGGTGGTAGCTCCGCTCGTGAGTGGCCGTTTATATTCATGGGCACAACGGCGACCACCGGCATTAAAACCGACCTGGTTAAACAATCCGTCAATGCCTCCGACCATACGGCTTTCCTCGAAGCGGGTGTTCCCGCCATCCATATTTTTGGTGCACCGACAGAAGATTATCACCGCCCAAGCGATACGGCAAAGACCATTGACCCGGCCAGCTTGATGCGGGTTGCGGCGCTCACCAAAGAGGTGGTGGAATATCTGGGCACCCGTCCCGACCCTATGACGGTTCAAATCGATGCAAGCGTCAAAAAGAAGACCCCTCCCGCCGGAGAAAGACGCGGGCGCACGGTTAGCACAGGTGCCATGCCCGACTTTGCCTTTGACGGCGAAGGCGTAAAGGTTGCACAGGTTTCAGACGATAGTGCTGGAGCAAAAGCCGGACTAAAGGGCGGTGATATAATCACCCATTTCGGCGGTGAACAGGTCAAGGATTTACAAGCCTACACCAACGAGCTGGGCAAATACAATCCGGGCGACAAGGTAGAAATAATCGTTGATAGAGGTGGTAAAACTATGAAGCTAACAATTGTCTTGGCTAAGCGGTAAAGGTTGAATTATTGCCGCATCAACATTTCTAGAAGCAAAACTGTACAGGTCAAAATCAACGCGCCGAGCGCCATTACAAACAGGCTACTGCCCATGCCGTCAACATTAATACCGAGCCATGGGGACAAGTGAAACCCGATTGCGCCCAGTAAAATGAGCAAAGCAATGCGCGCGCCATTGGTCCGCATTTTAGGAATGACTAAAAGAATTGCCGCGAATATCTCTGCCGCCCCCGTGATCATGCGTACCACTGGTTCGAACAATGGAATCTCGGAGCGCTCAGCTATGGTCGCGAAAACAATGTTCTCCCCACCAAATTTTTGCACACCCATAAAAACAAAAAACGCCGCCAAAACCAAAGCCAAAACCCAACGAAGTGCGCCCATATATATCTCCCAAACTCGCCTAAACCAAATGACGCAAACCGCTTTAGGCAGGATAACAGCAATAGGCAAATCACGAAATTGAGATAATCACTCAAATATTTCCGCGATATTTTCTCCGTGCGGGTCGTCTCCGTATTTATTTTACCCCGCAGTCCCCGGCGTTGCCAACCGAACGATTACCAAACCAAACATGGTCACCGCCCCCATCCCTCCGATAATAATCATGAGATTAGACCATATGCTATTTATGTTTTCGGTTCGTAACTCGTATCCAACAATTGCGAGCAGTAAGAGAAAAATTGGCAGTATTTGCAACCAACCTGAATGACCCGTATCATGTAACCGCCGGGACGCCGCAGACACTATGGGGATTAATATCAAGAGGCCCAATAGTCCGGCAATGAGTGTAATATCTATTCCAATACTGAGCAATACACTCATCAGGAGGGCAGAAACCCTATCTACCAAATAAACAAACAATACAAACCACCTAACACAGGGACTGTACACCTAGCACATATTCGACCTTTACCATGGAAATTACGCTTTGGGCAATCAGAGATAAGAGAACCCAGATTGGGGGGTTATGAGAAAGTAGGTTGAAAATAGTCATAAAATTCCTATATATAGTATTAGAAGGGGAGAATTTTGCCACAGACATCACAAAACCAACTGCTGGATCTATTGGATCGGGCGCACCGGGCATCTGATGACGGCGAGCAATTGGATCAATTACTGGAAAGCGCCAACGCTTATATTTTCGAAGACCATGCCAATGCGGTCATCACCAAAGGCCTACCCCATTTCGCAGATTTTGACCCATATCTTGAGCGACACGTAGCCCGCCTAGAGGCTATGATAGAAAAACGCTCTGATGAAAATAGTGCTGGGTTGTCCCTTGGCCATCATGCGCAGATTGTTATCTCGGACAAAGGTCAGATATTGACCAGTAACTCCCTGGCTAAATCGCTACTTAGCGAGCAAACCAAAGGTTATATTGAACATTTGCAAATCAACTTGGACGGATTGAGCGCTATTCGTGAAATCCTCACGGAAGTCCGCGCAGGTGTGCAAAATTTAGAGCGTATTATTTATTTACAAACCGAAGAAGACAGCCCTAGAAGCGCCTTCGGGTATTGCCGCACCATTCCGGTCGGCACAGAACAAACAGGTTTGCATATTAGCATGTCCTTTTTCGAATGGTCACCCGCCTTATACAAAAAACTACAAGCCGCCCTTGATCTCAGCAATAGCGAGGCTCTGGTCTTACAAGGTGTTCTCAACAAGCAGTCTTACGGCGAAATCGCTAAAGAGCGCAACCGGACCGTGGACACGATCAAAACCCAAGCCAAGGCCGTCTTACGAAAAGCGGGCTGTACCCGCATGGATCAGTTGGCGCATTTATGCACCAGTATTGCCTATGTGGTCGGGCTTGCCGAAGCCAACACCCCAATCGCATTGGTGCAACCAGCCTGGGTAAGCCCGCGCATATCCATGCACGAACTTGAAATGCCGGATGGGCGTACATTAGGATATTATGAATACGGTAATCCGAAGGGTAAGCCCATTTTGTTCATTCACGGTTTTTTCCAGGGGCCTTATTTCTCGGACGACATGAAGCGGCAATTTTTACAAAATAATTTGCGGGTTATTGCACCGTCGCGCCCCCTGTTCGGTGTCACGAGCAAACCTGCTAAAAACCTCGATTATAATCAAACCACCTGCACCGACACCAAAACGCTTTTGACACATTTAGATATAAGCGAAAAAGTTGTTATTGCCGCGCACCACGGCGGTAGCAGTCATGCTTTTCGTGTCGCCAAAATGCTCGGCGACCAGATAAAAGGCATGGTGATGATCGGGGCGGGCATCCCTATCCATAAAGAGCATTTGAAATTCATGAGCCGCGAAAAACGTATGGTTTCTGCTACCGCGCGCCATGCCCCCTCTGTCCTCAATCTCATCATTACGATCGGCCTTAAAACTTACCACAAAAAAGGTATGCAATCTTTCTTGCTAGACCATTATGCCCCCAACCAAATTGATATGGACTGTCTTGAAAACCCAGAAATAAACAAATTGATTTGCGACGGCATGTATCATTTGTTCGAACAGGGGCGACAAGCATTTCTTTATGATGCCCGCATCCAAATGGAAAACTGGTCGGAGGATTTAGCGAGTGTCAACACACGCCAGCACTGGCTGGTCGCCAAGCAGTGCCATTTGATGAGGCCAGATTTTGTGGAAAAAGCCGTCGCCAAGCGTAGTAACCACCCAGTGGAAACTCTCGAACAAGCGGGCTACAACATTCTTTACCAGAAAGTTGACCGAATAATCGAGACGTTATGCAAAGCGGTTGACTGGTAATAGCGGCAAGTCACTTATTTTCCGCTATTTGCCCCAAATTTCTAGCATTATAATACTTTATTTTCTGTATTTTCACCCTTGGGGGTGAAGAATTTTCTGCGCACTCATGTTTGTATATCACTCTAATATATCGGCTTGGCTTAGCATATGCCTGTAATGCCGTAGGTTCAACGGGGCGCTGAACGGGGCGTAGGCGAGTTGGCATTGTGCCAACTCGCCACATACAACAGGAGAAATCAATGCAATTAGTAATATTATATTCACTTAAAGGTGGCGTTACACGCGACGACTTTCATAATTGGATCCGCACAGTCGACTATCCAACCATGCGCGGATTGGCACGTGTGAGCAGCTTCAAAACTTACGAAAGCAAAAAGCTGCTCATGGGCGAAGGCTCCCCCTCGGTTGGCTATGTAGAAGTATTCAACATCCCTGACCTGGACGGTTTCATGGCCGAAGACTTGGGCGGTGACACCGTACAAGGCGTCATGGGGCAATTCATGGGCTTCGCCGAAGCACCGGAGTTTATTATTAGCGAGGAAGTAACGTGATGAAAAAAATTATCATATTAGGCGTCGCAAGTTTGCTCATTGCGAGCAACGCCACAGCACAAGAAACTGCACCCGTCTTAAAACCCCTCAATGTCATAACAATGACCGGAACCTATGCAGGGACGTTTTTATGTTCCAGCGGCGAGATGGGCATGAGTTTAAACCTTAAAGACATCGGCCCGACCATTAACCCTGACGGCAAAAGCGTTGACGGCAATAAGCGCCTGATTAACGGTGTCCTGAATTTCTTTCCGACCGTTGGTAATCCTAGCGCCCCCCACGGCGCATTCGAAGTTGGCGGTACGGCAGAGATTTATAACTATTTCACCAAGGTAAAACTCGCCCCTGGAAAATGGCTGGAAAAGCCGGAAAACTTTGGGGCTTCTGGTCTTGAGGGCATGATCTCTAAAACCGGGCATTTCAGCGGTAAACCAACCGTGTCTGGGTGCCATACCCTAAACATGACAAAGTTGCGGACACAGTAAGCCCATGAGCGGAACTGCAAAATACATATCCGGCTTCTTAATCGCTAGCTGTCTGTATTCGCCGAACGCTCTCGCTCACTCCCCGACCTACGTTTATGAAGGCCTGTTCGCAGGTTCTTTGATATGCGAAAGCGGGGAAATCGGGGTGCTGTTTCACATCGAAGAAGCTGGCCAAATATCTCGTGGGGATTTTGACCGGGTGATGGGCACTTGTAGAAGTGGAAGTGGGTCGTGTAATATTACACATGACTTAAAATATGTTGGCACACGCAAAGTCAAAGGTACGCTTGATTTTTTTCCAACCGCCAGCAACCCCAAAACCCTTAAAACCCTTAAAACCAGATTTGAGATCACAGGTACAGGCACAAGACAAGAAACCGAAGTCCAGTCCAAAATGGCCGTCCTGAATCCTGAACTCGTACAAATTTACCTAGAAATAAGCTCGGTGATAACCCCAGATTTCCCAACCGACATCTCTGGTCTAGAATTTAAAATCAACATCTCCAGCCCCCTAGCCAAGCCGCCCTATAACAAAATGTTCTCCCAAGTCTCCGGCCACCAATGCCACAACCTCACCCTATCGCGACTAAAGGAACCCAAGCCATGACTATTCAGGAGCAATGCCCATGACACCAACTCGTTATAAAAACCATGATTTTGGCACATTTACGCTGGTAGATGATAAGCTGGCGTGGGTGGATAGCGACGGTTTAGAGGACAGTCTTGGGTTATCGGGCGTGAGTTCGGTTTGGCTCGGAGAAGCCTCTACGGGTAGTACGCCGGGCATGGGAAATGCCGCCCTTACCGGGGTTATGGACGGAACGGTTTTGCGCACTATTCCGGGCAAACAACCCGCCGCCATGAGCGGCGGCGCAGGTCTGTGGGCGATGAAAATACGCAGCAATGATCATGATGGTGGTCAATTGCTGAGCATATATTGCAACCCATCCTCCAAAGACGACGCACTTGCATTCACCGATTTTGTCCGTGCCGCGCACAAAAATATCCGCCAAGCCAGCCCCTCGACCAGCTATATTGGCGGCGGTGTGTTGAATTTCCTGGTGTTTATGTTTTTGTCCATCGTCTTGCTGGTTCTAGGCGGCGGCGCGGCGTTCTTCGGCAAAGCAACTGGGCTGTCGTTTTTAGTCATATTCGGCGCTCTCCTCGCCCTAGCCGCCCTCGCCTTGCTTATTGTGGGTATACGAACAACAAAACCTAAAGCCTATAACCCATTGAACATTCCAGGCAAACTTTTGCCCGACATGCAAATAGAGGACACCAGGTCATGAAAAAATTTGTACTCGGATTAACTGCCGCCAGCCTGTGCGCCCTCACCCCATTTTCTGCCTTTGCTGGACCATTTGAAGATGGGATAGCGGCTTTCAATGCCACGGATTACGCCAAAGCCTACGCGCTTTTGAAGCCCGTGGCCGAACAGGGCAATCCGAAAGCACAGTACCATCTGGGCATAATATATAAAGTCGGGATAGGCGTAGCTCGGGATGATAAAAAATACATAGCTTGGATCTACAAAGCCGCGAAACAGGGTAATGTCGACGCCCAGTACGAACTTGGTGAAATTTTATCAAGAGGAAAGGTTGTGCAGAGAGACTATAAACAGGCAGCAGACTGGTACCGTAAAGCAGCCGAACAGGGACACGCCGACGCCCAGAGTAGTTTAGGTTCTTCGTATGAAATCGGCTTGGGCGTGACAAAAGACTATAGTCAAGCCCACAACTGGTTCAGCAAGGCTGCCGAGCAAGGTAATGCAGATGCACAAGTCTCATTAGGGGAAATGTATGCATTAGGCCAAGGCGTAACTAACGATTATGGGAAAGCATTCCAGTTGTTTCAAAAAGCTACGGATAGAAGCAGAAACGCGTCTAGCCAACTCGATATGTATTTCAAAAAAGGTATTCAAGCCATAAAATCCAAGGACTACAACGCAGCCTTTCAGGTTTTAGAACCCCTCGCAAATGTGGGTAATGCCAAGGCGCAAAGCCTCACGGGGACGATGTATGCAAACGCGATGGGCCGTCCCGTCAATATGGAAAAGGCCGCGTTTTGGTGGAAAAAAGCCGCTCTGCAAGACAATGCCCAAGCACAGTTTAACCTTGGTATTGCTTATGCAAAAGGTACGGGTGCGCCCCAGTCAAAAACCGAAGCGATAAAGTGGTTTAAAAAAGCACAAATAAACAATCACCCCCAAGCCGGAGCCGCCCTCGCTCAACTCGGTGTACAGTAAGGAAACCAATATGAAAAAAGCTAGAAATATATTTGTCGTCCTCGGTATAATCGCAATTGCGGTCATGGGGTATTTGCCACAGCTTAAATCACCTCTTGAGGCTGGTCTGGCGGCTTATGCAGAACAGGATTACGCTCAGGCGATTGCGTCCTTTACCGAATCCGCCGAGAAAGGTGATGCTAAGGCGCAGTATAATCTAGGGACTATGTACGAAGCCGGAGAAGGTGTTGCGCCGTCTGATAGTGAGGCTGCCATATGGTACAAAAAAGCCGTAGACCAAGATTTCAAGGAAGCACAATTTAACCTCGGCGTTCTATATGACAACGGAAAAGGTGTCCCCCATTCCGACACACAAGCGGTTGAGCTTTACCAAAAAGCGGCGATGCAAGGCTTGCCTTTGGCGCAATTTAATTTGGGTATGATGTATTATGCCGGAACCGGAATAGAACAATCTAACGAGCAAGCCGTGTTTTGGTTTCGCAAAGCTGCGGAGCAAGGTTTAGCCCAGGCACAGCAAAACCTGGGCACGTTTTATTCTAATGGTTGGGGCATAGAGCAAAGCAAAGAAGATGCATTAGTCTGGTACGAAAAAGCGGCGGCGCAAGGTCGTGCCGATTCCCAATATGATCTCGGTGTGCTTTATTATTACGGGACAGGTGTAGAGCAATCTACTGAGACGGCAAAAAAATGGTTCATAAAATCCGCCGCGCAAGGCAATGAACGTGCAGTAGATGCTCTTGCCGAAATTGCTTCTGCTGAAGAATAGAAACCAACACGAAAGAGTTTACCTGAATGACGCCCCAAACCGATACATTATCGCTGGCTAGACCCAACTCAATTTCTGTCGCGCTCATGGTCATGGGCAATCTCATCCCTTTGGTGGGTGTTATTTGGTGGGGCTGGACGGGCTTAAAACTCGCTGAAAAATATACATTGTTGTTGTAATCCAAAAGGAGACCAAAATGAATGCCATGCAAAAACTGATACTTGGATTAACCGCCGCCAGCATTTGCGCTATTGTGCCATTGACTGCATCCGCGCAACAACCAAAACCTACCTATTCTGCGCAGACCGACCCGTGGCTTCAAGGCACAAAGGGAATGCAATATATGGTAGATCAAGCGTCAATAAACGCTAAAAACCAAAGTGTAGTAGACAAATTTGTTGCGAATAAACTGCATGTGGAGTGGAACCTATCTAATAGTCACAACGCCTATAAACCATTCCGAAAAGTTCTTGCTGACAAATATACCGCAGCCAAGGCATTGAACGTTCAGGATCACGCTAAATTTAACGGTATTCTGTTCAGGGCATCAAAACTCATTGATGATCATTACAAAGACAAAATGCCCGACTTTTTATACGAATGGTTGGAAGCCTCGCCGAAGCCGCCCAAGCAAGATTGGTTGGTGGGTCATTGGGGCGAAGCCAAAGAGGATGGTAAAGGCGGATATATAGATAGTACCAATATGTTCGGCCATGGCTGTGCCGAGCATAATGGGCGGGGGTTTGCTACAATTAGCTATGTTGGCGACGAATTGGTTCTCGACATTATCGGAAGCACTCCCGCCTCGGTAATGTTTGACCGTTTTGATAAGTCAACAGCTGAATATACGATACCTAAAGCTAATGTAGCCCATATTTACCCTGCAAAGTGGGGCAAGGATTGGCTCGAACTTGAATTGAAAAAGCCCGGGATATTATCCGCTGTCATTCACTTTGGTGATGGAAAAAACGATAAATTTATATTGCGCCAATGTGACTAAAAAGGGAAATACAATGAAATTCACACTCGGAATAACAACAGCTCTATTTTATATTTTCACATCCATGCCTGCCCTTGCTGGCGATCCGGTATTTGATGCTTATGATGCTTATGAGCGCGGTGAGTATAAGAAAGCTTATACAGGGTTTTTACCAATCGCCCAGGCGGGCAATAACGATGTCCAATACCTTGTTGGGTATTTGTATTTTGAGGGCCAAGGCGTCGCGCAATCTTATCATAATGCCGCCACATGGTTCACGAAAGCGGCAGACGGCGGCAATGTGACGGCCATGCTGACTATGGGCGAAATGTACGAGACAGACCGATTGGGGCCGAATATGCAGGAGGCTATGCGCTGGTATAAAATGGCCGCAAATATTGGCAATAAATTGGGGCAAACTAAGTATGATGCGCTCAAAGCCAAACAAGATGCCCTGCAGGTTGCGGGGCGCACCAAGGCGGACGGTTTTTATGACCAACCAACAGTACAGCCGCAACAACAACCAAAAATTATTGGGAGTTTTGCTGACGGTATGGCTGCGTTCCAAGCCAAAGATATTCCAAAAACCATTGCGATTTTGGAACCGTTAGCCGCCAACAATGATACAAATGCCCAAGAGGCCTTGGTTCTCATATTCTATAATGACAAGAATGGCTTTCAAGACAAACACAAAGCCTTGAAATGGGGTATTGCCGCAGCAAATGAAGGACGCATGTCCGCAATGAAAACAATTGCCAAAATATACGCCAATGGCGAAACAGGTGTTAAAAACGAAACTCTGGCGCTAAAATGGTACCAAAAAGCTTCTGATGCAGGCGATAAGGACGCTACATATCAGTTAGATCGTTTGAAAGTGAAGCTCCAAAGGTTAAAAAGCTCAGGCGCTGAAAATAAAACTGCGATGCCCGTCCCAGCAGTTGCACTCGGCAGTCCCTATAGCCCAAAAACCTTGACCACCCGTGTCAAAAACCTTGCCAATTTATCAAATACAAGGATTACGCAAGAATTTAATTCTGGGCAATATGCTAAAGTGCGTAAAGAAGCTTCTTACTTTGCAGAACACGGCATGGTTGACTACCAACTCATTACCGGAAAAACTTATTTCATGGAAAAAGACTATTCAGAAGCAATGCGCTGGTATAAACGCGCGGCGGCTGCAAAGAGTGGGGTAGTAGCAGACATCTATATTACAGAGGCCCAATATTTAGTCGGTGCCATGTATGATTATGGCCTAGGGGTTCCTGAAGATCGTAATCTCGCAGCAGGCTGGTATGCTCTTGCTTCCAATCATTTGTTACCAGATAAAAAAGCCGCATTTGAATTAGGCCTTATGTATGAGCTTGGTGAACATATTCCTCAGGACGATGACAAAGCTATTAGTTATTACACCAAAGCTGGCAGGGAAAATGGGGATGCTTTGTTTCGCATCGGGTTTCTTTATGAAAAGAACATAGCCAAAAACTTTATGCATAAACGGTTCGCACTCGAATTTTATGAAAAAAGTGCAGCGACGGGAAACCCCCTAGGGCAATTCGCACTTGGTGTAGTCTATTCCGAAGGTAAATTGACAAGCCAATCCTACCCTAAGGCGATTGAGTGGCTAGAAAAATCAGCGGCGCAAGACAATCCTGATGCACAACATAATTTAGCCATGCTATATGCTAATGGGCAAGGTGTTACACAATCCTACGAAAAAGCTTTTAAGTTATTGGAAAAAGCAGCTTGGCAAGATTTCACCATTTCCCAATATGCACTTGGCATTTATTACTCGCAAGGAAAAGGCGTAGAACAATCCGAAACAATGGCACGTTTTTGGCTAAAGAAAGCCGCTAAGCTCGGAGATAAGCCCGCCCAAGAAATGCTAAGAAATATAGGCGAAACATGGTGATTTTGCAGGCAATCACCTCAACATGACAGCATTTGTCACGCCCAAGGGGCGTATTTTATAGTAAGTTTGGTTCAAATAAATAGCGGAGCAAAAAATGAAAAATTTAATCATCAAAATAACACTCGGACTAATTCTCACGGCTTGTGGGAGTAGTGACAGCCCGCCTGAAAAGCAAATGACTACCAAAGAATTGGCGGCTGCTGCGGCGGCGGGTGATAAAGATGCTATGCGCGAACTTGAGCAGCAGGTGGCTAAGAAGGCCAAGGCAGAGACCAAGAAAATGGCGACAGCGGCAAATGATGGTCATCATGGTGCCATGTATAAACTCGCCGTGCGCTACCAATACGGCCACGATATGGACAAAGATCTGACTGCAGCCAAATCATGGCTAAAAAAATCCGCAGCCGCAGGAAACCGTGCAGCCAAAGACGCGCTGAAAAATTGGAAAGAATAACAAAACCAAAAGGGGCAAATTATGAGGCATTTATGTTTAAGTTTACTCGGGCTAGCGGCACTCTCCGCTTGCACAAGCATACTGAAACCAGTTGTGTCTAACGACAAACTCCCGGCGGCGGCGCGAACGCTTGATATGTTCAAAGCGGGCAACGACCAGTGCTATGACCGCGAGACTATGGGCGAGACATTTGTTGTTGATGCCCATAACCATTTTAGACCGTTTGGAGGTGCGGCAAAATCCATGACCGAGATAAATCAGTACTTGCTCGATACGGGTGTATTGTTCGTCAATGTGTTTGGGATAGGCCAGAGCCTACCCGTATTTTCCACCTGTGAATATTATCTGGACTGTGTCGGCACCCCTGCCCTGCCGTCTATGAAAAACGATTTTGTCAATGCTATGAATTATCTTGATGCTGATCCGGTCGGCACGATAATGACAATTTCCATGACATTCCCCGACCTCGCCAACCCCGCGAATGTTGTCGAGCAAATCAAAATTATGGATACAGAATACCCCGGCATGTTCAAATGGATGGGCGAGGTAAATCTGGTCAAACAAGCCCTGTTCGGCAATCACCACGCGGCCACCCCCAAGGCCGCCATTGCCGGATGGTCACCTTTCATGAAAGTGCTTAGAGAGCGCAATATACCGTTCTCAATCCACGCGGATTTAGGTTCGGACGATGATCCTGCGAAATACCTGCCCCTGATGCAAGAAGTCCTGCGCCAATATCCAGACAACAAAATCGTCTGGGTGCATATGGGTCTGTCCAAAGAATTGGCACATGCAAACCCTGATTGGCACATCAAAACCATGCAGGCGGCGCTGGACGGTTCACCAAACCTGATGCTCGACATCACATGGCGCGTCATCAATGATAATTATTTCAAAGACAAAGATATGCGCGCCAAATATGTGGCATTCCTAGAGAAAAATTCGGACCGCATCCTCCCCGGCACAGACTTTGTCGCCTCCTACAAAAAGAGCTACGCCGTCTACCGCAAAGAAGTCCTCGCCAATAGCGACATCCTGAAAGACTTAAGCCACACCGCCTTTCGCAACATCGCCCTAGGCCAAAATTATTTCAACCTGACGGCATGGATTACACCACCCCGAAAATTTGTGAATAGGGGGTAGAAATGAAAAACCCGCAACACCGCAAGATAATAGGTTGGATCATCATGATCGGCATTATCGGGCTTGGCTATATGTATATGGTGTTTCAAACACCGACCGATTACTCTGATAGTTCGGTTGATACGGACATAACTTACCCAGTCGAAAACGGAGAATAACATGGCTAATTCTAAAATGATGAAAACGGTAGGCGCAGTGGTTTCTGGCGTCCTCATATTGGGTGTTGCGGATTTTCTTACGGCACGAAATTTTGCACCGAACCCACTTTATAAGAAACGTGGTTACACACCGTCGCCGCAATCCGAACCAGAATTACCGCCTTTGGATTTATCAAAATTAAAAGTCTCAGATACACGAAAAGTACTGGCCGAGCGAGATGCACAGCGAAAACAAGCCAAAAAGACGCTGCCATTGAATACAACCAAAGGCCTTGGTGAAGCCCTCACTCCCGCAGCGAAGGAGATGTACAATTCAACCACTACACCTCAAACCCCACCCGAACAATCCGTAACCAGCAACACTCCTCCCTATGAACAAACTTATGCAAGCCAAAAAATCACAGAATTGTTTAGCGGTGATATAGGCAATAAAGAGTTTTTTAGTGATCCCAAAATACCGGACGGCGAAAAAAGAAAAATGTTGCGGCTGTTGTCACCAAAAAAAATGGAGAAGCTAGCAAAAAGCGGGAATGCTATGGCTCAAAACCAGCTTGGTCTGCAATATTTTCGTGATAAAAACGATCCGGGTAAAGCACTCTATTGGTTTATGGAGGCCGCCAAAAATGGCTATAACACTGGCGTTACAAATGCCTCTGCCATGTTAGAGCAAAAAGAAATCACAAAACCTGACCGCGATAAGACTGTGAATTGGATGCGACAACAAGCCGAAGCGGGCAATCCAGCGGCGCAATATGTGTACGGCACATTCTATCTAGGCGGCCTGTACGGTCTAACAGACGACAAAAAAATTGGTTATGCTTGGATAGAAAAATCAGCAAAAAACGGGTTTAGCACTGCCCAAGTCAAATTAGGATTTGCACGAATATACGGCGGTGATATTGAAAAAAACCATGACAGCGCGTTCAAATTGTTTTCCAAAGCAGCCAAACAGGGAAACTACGAAGGTCAATATTGGTTAGCTGAGGCCTATCAACGCGGCATTGGCGTCTACGCCGACGATACTAAAGCTATAGAGTGGTACAAAAAAGCGCATCAGTCCGGAAATCCTGAAGCTGCGCTAAAATTGGTGTTCATTTATATGGATGAAGACAGCCACGAATATAGCTTTGATAAGGCTCGGGACTGGGTCGAATATATGATCAAAAATGACAATAGCGCAGTAGCCCATGTTTATGCTGGCGACATGTATAGTGACGGCTACGCTTACTCTAAAGATAACAAAAAAGCTTACGCACATTATCTTGCAGCCGCCGAACAAAACAATGGCGAGGGGCAATACAAAACCGCGCTTGCCTTATTAGAAGGTCGTGGGGTCGATAAAAACAAACAACTGGCTATAGAATGGTTGCAAAAGGCTGACAAAAATTACAGCTACGCGGCTGGCGTTAAACTAAAAGAACTCGGAATTTCCGCCGACTAAGCAAAAATATTTGAATTGAACAAAAATACCTAAAAAGAGAATATACCACCGGGGCAGGAAAATGAGATACAAACAAAGACTAAATGCCTTTAAGCCAACCACAATTTGGGAAGTTGGCGAAAGCGGAATTTCTTGGTCTGACGATAAAGGCAACTCTGGCAATATTGCTTTGAGCAAAATTAAAAGCGTCCGTCTGCGCATGGAACCCAGCCGCGCCGAAACTCGGCGTGTTGCGCTGCATATCTATACGCCCATAGACCACACCATAACCAATATTGATTACCGGGGGCCGCTTAATTTTCGCGAACAATCAGACGCGTTTCGAGATTTTGTGCTTACATTTCACCGGAAGTTTCCCGCCAATACCCAAACCACATTTCATAAAGGCTCTACCTATGGAGCCTATGTTGGCAATCTCTTGATAACATTTTTTATATTTGCATTCCTGTTTTTTATAGCCCCCCTGCTGGCACTGACGGGTATCCCGAGCGCAGGCTCAATCTTGCGCATCTTAATCATCCTAATTTTGATACCAGTGCTTTTAAAAATGATGATAAAGAACAAACCTGCCACCTATGAACCTAGCAACATCCCTATGGGTATGCTAAAATGAGTAACGGCACCAAAACATATGAATTCAAACCTGCACTCTTGATCCGAAGACACTCTTATTTCGTCACGCAAAACCAAATCGAGTTAGCCAACAAAGACGGCAGCGATACCGTTGTCCGCTTTGATCAAATCACCAGTTTGCGCTATGCAGATACTACGGCACGCGAATACAAATTTCGCAGGTTGGATATTGGATACGGCGATGACAAGCAAATGCGTATACATCTCACATCAACACTTTCAGCAAACGCAAACAATGACAATGATTTGCGGGAGTTTTATAAATTGCTCCACGCTATCAGCACTCAACTTAATAAAGCCCGCACTGATTTAACCATTACTATCGGTGAAACGCCCCGCATAAACTGGATTTACTTTACCATTGGCGCCCTAACGCTTCTTAGTGCTGTTGGGATATTATTAGGCGCCTATTTAAGCGGGGTCAGCGACAAAAAATTGATGGACAGCTTAGTCCCGATCACGCTCATGGCTGGCTTTGGAGCATATATCTGTTTTATGGCACAGCCCTGGGTCAGACGGCCAAATATTGACATCGCAAATTTTAAATTACTCGTCGAAAAACTTCAGCAAGGTGGCGAGCCAATTGATTAGCATTCGACCACATTAACCGCCAAGCCACCTTGGCTGGTTTCTTTGTATTTGGTTGACATATCCAGCCCGGTCTGGCGCATGGTTTCTATGACCTGGTCCAGACTAACATGGGTTATTCCGGTTGAATGCAAGGCTAATCTCGCGGCGTTTACTGCCTTAACCGCGCCAATGGCATTACGTTCGATACACGGGATTTGCACCAAACCGCCAACCGGATCACAGGTCAGCCCTAAATTATGTTCCATACCGATTTCAGCAGCGATTGTAACTTGTAATGGTGTTGCCCCCCATACCGCGGCAAGGCCACCCGCAGCCATAGAACAAGCCACACCAACCTCACCCTGACAGCCCATTTCCGCACCAGAAATAGACGCGCGTTGCTTATAGAGCAAGCCGATCGCCCCTGCCGTGAGTAAAAATTTACGGACATTTTGGTCATTCTTGCGTTCGCCCGAACAATAATGGCGAATAACGGCAGGGATGATACCTGCCGCACCATTGGTCGGCGCGGTTACCACCTGCCCACCAGAGGCATTTTCCTCATTCACCGCCATTGCATAGACATTAAGCCAATCAAACAACTGCTCGCGTTCATTAGATAAGGGCGCAGCATTTAGCTTTTGCCAAATCGCAGAAGCTCGGCGGCGCACCTTAAGTCCGCCCGGTAGAATGCCTTCACGGTTCAGCCCCCGTTCAATACAGTCCATCATGACCTCTGTGACACGGTCGAGCATAGCGTCTGTCTGTTCTCTTGGTCGAAACGCATCTTCATTGGCATAAACAATTTCGTGCAGCATTGCGTTCGACTGACCACAATAATCCAGCAATGCCTCCGCCGAGCCGAAATCGTAGGGCACATCGGCTTGCCCTTTCACAAGATCGTTATCTAGCGGTTTCTCCAATTGCTGACGCGATGCTATAAACCCGCCGCCCGTCGAAAAATAGGTCTGGGCACGCAGCACATCACCAGCCTGGTTTAAGGCCATCATAGTCATGCCGTTTGGATGGAGGTCTGGTGCGGATTTATAGTCAAAAATAATGTCAGCTTCGGGAGCAAATTGAACGGAATGGGCGCCCGCAAGCTTCAAGTTTTTCTGCGCGTGAACCTGCTCTACTTGCTGGTCAGCTTTCGTGCTGTCTAGGGTTTCAGGTTCTAGTCCAAGTAAACCCAAAATCACAGCCTTTGGCGTTGCATGACCTGCACCTGTCAAGGCCAGCGACCCTTGTAATTCGACCACTATACGCGCCGTGTCTTTCAACAGTTCGTGCTGGGCAAGACTATCAACAAACCGTTTGGCAATACGGATAGGCCCGACCGTATGCGAGCTGGATGGCCCGATACCTATACGAAATATATCCAATACAGAAAGCATAATTAGCCTTTTTAACACGCGTCCATTATAGTGCGTGTATCAATTCCGTATTCTTTATACAAGCCTTGAACCGCCCCCGTTTGACCAAATGCGACACAACGCCTAGAGCGCAACCCCATTACCTCTTAAAAAACAAAAAAGCCTGCCGGATCACTCCGACAGGCTTTCTATGGTACGGGTGAGAAGACTCGAACTTCCACATCTCTCGATACCAGAACCTAAATCTGGCGCGTCTACCAATTCCGCCACACCCGCACAGGTAGGAAGAGCGCGGGAATTGCCAGAAATATCACCGGCGGTCAACACATTTATCACTGATGTTCTGCGTGCATTTTCAATGATGCACTGCGTGCATGGGCGTTTTTTTCAAGGTATAATAAAGTGCGATAGCACCTGCTAGAATATTGGCGCTGGCCACGCCCATATATACCCCCGTCATACCGTATAAATGCACGCCGAACCAAATGAACGGCACTAACATTGCAAAGGAACGAATGATGGTAAATGTTAAACCATAGACCGGGCGACCCAATGCATTCAGCCCTGCTGCCGCTACAAACACGCTCCCATACCCGGCAAATGTCACCGGCACGATCCAGAAATATGCCCGAGCCAAGTCTATAACCGCCGGGTCTTTGGTAAACACTTGCGGCACCAAATTTGCCCCCAAACCCAACAGAACGCCAATAAATATGCCCCAGGCGAAGCAAATTTTAAAGCAAAATACAAAGGTCTCGCGCACCCGGTCCGTCAATCCTGCACCACCGTTCTGCCCCGTGACCGCGCCAATACAGGCGGACAAGGCATAGAGCAGGGTCAGGGATAGCATTTCAACCCGGCTGACTACAGTAAATGCCGCAACTTCCGTGGTTCCAAGATTGCGGGCAATAAAGGCTGTGACCAGTAAAATGGAGACAGGCACAATAACATTGGTACCAGTGGCAGGTAGCCCAACCCGCAAAATAACAGCCCAAGATGCTGTTATTCGTTGCCATGTTAGTCCTGCGAACGATGCTGCACGGCGGTAATATACGACAACAATTAACCCAAATATGGCCGCCAAGCCGTTTGCAATCAAAGTGGCCAGCGCCGCCCCCTCAATCTCCATGCGCGGAAACGGCCCAATACCGAAAATCAGTAACGGGTCGATGATAATATTGAGAACTGCGCCGCTAATCATGATCGTGCTGGGTAACAAAGCTTCACCCCCGGCTCGCAAAATATTATTGGTCATCATCGCCAACCCCATGACAATCAATGCCGGAAGCGCGTATTTTAAATAGACCAGCGCCAAAGGCTTAATCTCCGGTGTTACACCCATAATATCCAGTATACCAGATATGACAAAAAAACTCGCCAAGACAATAATTGTCATCACGGCGATGGTTAGTAAAATTGCGCTGGCGCCGTGGATTGCAGAAAGCTCGCGGTCTTTACGACCTATTGCCCTGGATATAGCCGACAATGTACCCGCACCAAGCCCGATATTGACACTATTACCAAAAAACACGATGGGAAAACAAAACCCAACCGCCGCCAATGCATTGGTCGATAGATGCCCCAGATAGATGGTATCAACCACCCCCGCCGACATTAATGCCAAAATGGCCAGCCAGAACGGTCCGAGCATACGCAAAATATGGCGCGGAACCGAACCTTGGGTTAAGTCTATTGATTGTTTTGCCACTTAGTTTTCACGCCCGTCTGACGGCGCCAAAGACATATAAGCCGCCAAAACCGCCATGCGGGTGATTTCAGACGCTGGAGCACCCAGCGTACAAATCTGTACAGGCTTCTCTAACCCCGTCAGGAACGGCCCCAGCACAGTGCTATCGCCAACGACTTTGAGGAGCTTCGTGGAAATACTAGCCGAATGAATGGCTGGCATAATAAGCACATTGGCCGCTCCGCCGAGACGCGAGAACGGATAGGTTAAACTATGGTTCGGGTTGAGTGCTACATCGGCGGCAATATCACCTTCATAATCAAAATCTACATCACGCCCATCGAGAATTTTGACGGCATCACGGATTTTTTGCATACGTTCGCCCGGAGGATTGCCGAATGTGGAATACGAAATCAGAGCTACACGCGGAGTAAAGCCAAAAGAGCGGGCAAATTTAGCCGTACACTCGGCAATGTCAGCTAGTTCTTCTGCGTCGGGGAATTCAGTAATACTGGTGTCTGAAATAAACAGTGTCTGGCCCTTATTGACCACGATAGAGACACCCATAGTGCGGCGTTCTTTGGTGTAATCCATAACCAACCGTACATCACGCAGGGCTTGGTCATAGCCGCGCGTCACGCCTGTTACCATGCCGTCTGCAAGACCGTGACTGAGGAGGAGAGCGGAGAATACATTGCGGTCATTATTGACCAAACGTTGCACATCGCGGCGCAGAAACCCTCTGCGGCGCAAGCGTGTATAGAGATGTTCTGCAAATTCAGCATTACGGTCAAACAATCGTGCATTGAGGATTTCCAGGGAGCCATCATCCTCTATACCCAGTAACTCCATATTGCCTTTGATTGGTTTCTCACGACCAATCAATATAGCCTTGCCCATGCCGCGCTGCTGGAACGAAAAGGCCGCGCGAATAACGGCAGGCTCTTCGCCCTCGCAAAACACAATCGTTCGCGGATTATCGGCGACTGTGGCCGCAATACCTTGCAAGAGAGCTGCCGTCGGGTCTTGACGTTGGGCAAGTGCGGCTCCGTAAGCATTCATGTCTTCAATAGGTTTGCGCGCGACCCCCGTATCCATGGCGGCTTGGGCTACGGCGGGCGGAATGCGCGAGATTAGACGCGGGTCGAATGTCGCAGGGATAATATACTCGGGCCCATATTTCGGGCGGTTACCATGATAAGCTGCGGCCACTTCTTCTGGCACATCTTCGCGGGCCAATTCGGCCACGGCTTTGGCGCAAGCTAGTTTCATTTCGTCATTGACATTGCGTGCGCGCACATCGAGCGCACCTCGGAAGATATACGGAAATCCGAGCACGTTGTTGACCTGGTTTGGATAGTCACTGCGCCCCGTTGCGATAATGGCATCCGAGCGAACTTCTTTAATCTCTTCAGGCGTAATTTCAGGGGTCGGGTTTGCCATCACGAAAATAATTGGATTATCAGCCATGCTAGCGACCATGTCTTTGGTCAGAGCGCCTGGCATAGACAGACCTAAAAACACATCTGCCCCTTTGACAGCTTCTTCTTTAGTGCGCAAATCTGTGGCAATGGCATGGGGGGCTTTCCATTGGTCAACACCTTCGCGCCCTTGATAAATCACGCCTCTGGAATCCAGCGCAATCGCATTTTCGTCCTTAACGCCGAGGCTTTTGATCAAGGAAAGCACGGATATGCCCGCAGCCCCTGCCCCCGACAGCACAACCTTTATATCTTCAAATTTTCGCCCGGTTAGGTGACACGCATTGATAAGGCCGGCGGTTGCAATAATTGCCGTACCGTGCTGGTCATCGTGAAATACGGGAATATCCAGCACATCGCGCAATGTTTGCTCTATGATATAGCATTCCGGCGAGCCGATGTCCTCTAGGTTAATGCCGCCGAATGTATTGCCGAAGCGTTTGACGCATTCAATAAACGCCTGCGGCTCTTCTTCCTCGACCTCAATATCGAAACTGTCAATATCGGCAAAGCGTTTGAACAAGACCGCCTTGCCCTCCATGACGGGCTTGGACGCCATAGCGCCGAGATTGCCCATGCCGAGGATAGCCGTACCGTTGGAAATCACGGCCACCATATTGCCCTTGGATGTATAGTCATAAACACTATCCGGGTCGTCTGCGATAGCTTGCACGGGGACGGCGACACCGGGCGAATAGGCCAAAGACAAATCCCGCTGGGTTGCCATAGGCTTGGTCGGTGCCATAGCCAGTTTTCCGGGGGTAGGCTTGGAATGGAAATCCAATGCTTGTTTATCCGTGATATATTTACTCGATGAATCTTGTGACATTTTCGCTCTCATTGTGTGCAGTGTGAGTAGTGTTCCTAGCCCGATTATGATCGCTTGGATAGACATGAACGAGTATAGAGTATCAACAAATTTGACAGGAAGCATGATGCATTATTGTGCATAACGACACTTTATTGCACATATATTCAGCAATTTAGCCGCTTTTGCAAAACCAATGAACAAATCATTAAATTTCTCTAGCTACAGCACTAGATTCCATTAATTTCACGCGCGTCAATAAGGGTAGAGAATCATGAAAAAAATAGAAGCTATAATTAAGCCGTTTAAACTCGACGAAGTTAAAGAAGCGCTACAAGAACTTGGCATTCAAGGCATGACGGTTATCGAGGCTAAAGGCTTTGGTCGCCAGAAAGGCCATACAGAGCTTTACCGGGGCGCTGAATATGTTGTGGATTTTCTGCCCAAGATAAAAATAGAACTGGTCTTAGCCGACAGCATGGTCGAGCCAGCCCTAGAGGCCATTCAACAAGCGGCCAAAACTGGCAAAATCGGAGACGGCAAGATATTCGTCAGTTCAGTCGAAACTGCCATCCGTATTCGCACCGGAGAAACCGGGGGCCAAGCCCTTTAACACCAATACCCTTTCACACCAAACCAGCCACTAACAACCAAACCAAAAACGAGGAAAATATGTCAGAGAAACTCTTGAAGAAAATTAAAGACGAGAATATCGGTTATGTAGATCTACGCTTTACCGATATTCGCGGTAAAATGCATCATGTAACATTTGATTCCAGCATGGTCGACGCAGATTTATTCGAAGACGGCACAATGTTTGACGGCTCGTCCATTGAAGGTTGGAAATCCATCAATGAGAGCGACATGGTTTTGATGCCCGATGCCTCCACTGCCGACATTGACCCGTTTTACCAGCAAGACACAATGACGATTTTCTGTGATGTGCTGGAACCAGACACTGGTGAAGCTTATAACCGCGACCCGCGCAGTACGTGTAAAGCTGCTGAAACTTACATCAAAACCGCAGGCGTTGGCGATACAGTTTATTTCGGCCCCGAAGCAGAATTTTTCGTGTTCGACGATGTCCGTTGGGATACGTCACAAAACAATACTAGCTACAGCCTCGACAGCGTCGATGCACCGTACAATTCAAACACCCAATATAACGGCGGCAATATGGGCCACCGTCCGGGGCCAAAGGGCGGCTATTTCCCGGTTCCCCCGGTTGACCATGACCAGGATATGCGTACAGAAATGTTGGCCGTGATGACAGAGCTTGGCCTACAGCCAGAAAAACATCACCACGAGGTTGCGCCGTCCCAGCACGAGCTTGGCATGAAATTCTCGACGCTCTTGACTATGGGTGACCGGGTGCAACTTTATAAATATATCGTCCACAATGTCGCCCATGCTTATGGTAAAAGCGCGACATTCATGCCCAAGCCCATCCACAATGATAACGGCACGGGCATGCATGTTCACCAGTCTATCTGGAAAGACGGTAAGCCGTTATTCGCGGGCGACGAATATGCTGGTCTGTCTAAATCTTGCTTGTATTACATAGGCGGTATCATCAAACACGCCAAAGCTATCAACGCATTTGCTAACTCCTCGACTAACTCATACAAGCGTCTAGTTCCGGGTTTCGAAGCTCCGGTTATGTTGGCCTATTCCGCCCGTAATCGTTCGGCATCTGTGCGTATTCCGTGGTGTGCATCACCTGCTGGTAAGCGCCTCGAAGTTCGCTTCCCGGATCCGGCTGGTAATCCTTATTTGACATTCACGGCTCTGCTCATGGCTGGTCTTGACGGTATCAAAAACAAAATCCATCCGGGCGACCCAATGGATAAAGACCTTTACGACCTGCCCCCGCAAGAAGCCGCCAATATACCGCAGGTTTGCGGCTCATTACGCGAAGCATTGGAAAACCTAGATTCCGACCGCGATTTCCTAAAAGCTGGCGGCGTGTTCGACGACGACCAAATCAACGCCTATATCGAGCTAAAAATGGAAGAAGTCCACCGCCTAGCCATGCACCCTCACCCGGTAGAATTTGATATGTATTATAGCTGTTAGACCGCCAAGACAATAAACGAAAAAGCCCGAATGACTCACAACCATCCGGGCTTTTTTATGAGATAAACTTTAATCCACGCCTATTGAATTATTCCAGCCTTGCGGGATTCTTTTTTGCGTTCGTGTTCTAGCAAAAAGCGCTTGCGGATGCGGATGCTTTCTGGTGTCACTTCGACCAGCTCGTCGTCGTTGACAAATTCCAGCGCATATTCCAGCGTCACTTCAATCGGTGTCGTCAGGGTAACGGCTTCGTCTGTGCCGGATGCCCGCACATTGGTCAGCTGCTTGCCTTTAATCGGGTTAACCACCAAATCATTATCGCGGGTATGGATACCAATGACCATGCCTTCGTAAACTGGGCTTTGGTGTCCGACCATCATTTTGCCGCGTTCTTGTAGATTGAACAATGCGAACGCTACGGCGGTGCCTGTATGCTTGGAAATCAACACACCTTTGGCACGTTTGCCAATCGTGCCGCCTGCGGCTGGGGCATATTTATCAAATACATGATACATCAGGCCGGAACCGGATGTTGTGGTCATGAAGTCAGAGCGAAAACCGATGAGGCCGCGTGTCGGGATTTCATAGTCCAAACGCACCCTGCCCTTACCGTCCGGCACCATGTCTTTGAGCATGCCTTTGCGCATACCAAGCTTTTCCATGATAGCGCCTTGGTGTTCGCTTTGCACATCAAGGGTCAAGGTTTCCCAAGGCTCGCACAGCACATTATCTATGGTTTTATTGATAACGCGGGGCTTGGAAATCGCCAGCTCATAGCCCTCGCGGCGCATGGTTTCGATCAAGATAGCCAAATGCAACTCCCCACGCCCAGAGACTTTAAATTTGTCCGGGTCGTCCAATGGCTGAACTTTGAGGGCTACATTATGAATGAGTTCTTTTTGCAGACGGTCACCAATATTGCGCGAGGTGACATATTTACCCTCCTTGCCCGCAAATGGGCT
The DNA here is from genome assembly GCA_021647375.1 of Robiginitomaculum sp. Lineage (GTDB taxonomy): Bacteria > Pseudomonadota > Alphaproteobacteria > Caulobacterales > Maricaulaceae > Robiginitomaculum_A. The sequence goes on along the minus strand of JAKIUV010000005.1, from coordinate 9,691 downwards.
GGTATTGACTTGGAAGGTCATGGAAATCGTTGGCTCGTCAACGCTGAGCGCTGGAAGCTGCTCAACCTTGGACGGGTCACAAATGCAATCGGAAATCCCGAGACGGTCAATGCCGGTAAAGCAAGCAATATCGCCCGCATAAACCGCGTCCATTTCAATACGCTCAAGTCCCATAAAACCGTAAGGCTGTAGGACTTTGGCTTTGCGGGTAATGCCGTCGGGCGCCACGACCATTACATTCTGCCCACGCTTAATCGCACCGCGCAGCACCCGGCCAATACCGATAACGCCCGTATAGGACGAATAATCCAGCGCACTTATTTGTAACAGCAGCGGCCCGTCAGGATCAACATCCGGCACTGGGGTATGGGAAACAATCGCTTGGAACAAAGGCGTCATATCCGTGCCTTCGGTCTCGCTATCATCGCTGGCCCAACCGTTTAGGGCAGACGCAAAGACAACCGGAAAATCCATTTGCTCATCATTAGCACCCAAGCGGTCAAACAGATCAAATGTCTGGTCAACCACCCACTGGGGTCTGGCACCCACACGGTCAATTTTATTGACAACCACGATAGGCTTCAGACCTTGCTCTAGGGCTTTCTTGGTCACGAAACTGGTTTGCGGCATGGGACCTTCGACCGCATCGACCAAAAGAACCACACTATCGACCATAGAAAGCACGCGCTCAACTTCGCCGCCGAAATCTGCATGTCCCGGTGTATCGACGATATTGATACGCCATTCTGTACCCTCTGGGTCGGTCCACGCAATAGCCGTATTTTTCGCGGTAATGGTGATGCCGCGTTCTTTTTCAATATCGCCGCTGTCCATAACACGTTCAGCCTGTTCGCCGCGCTCATCTAGCGTGCCGGACTGGCGCAGGAGTTTATCCACCAGGGTTGTCTTACCGTGGTCAACATGGGCTACAATCGCTACATTGCGCAGCGTCTTAATACGATTGGTCATAAGGGATACCGTTTTCAAATTTGATTTGGCTCCCTTTAAGGGCAAAGCCTAGAAAGTACCAGAGTTTTTTACCGTTATTGCGCATCAACAATTTTGTCTAAGAAAGACGTGAGCATTTCCAACTCTGCTCCTGAAAACATTTCTTTCAGCTCTTGCTCCTGTCGTAATGCTTCGGGGGCGATTTTCGCGAACATTGCCCTACCCTTGTCGCTTAATGACAAAGGCGCTGAACGGCCATCTTGTTCGCTCACACCACGTTTGACCAAGCCCCGTTCTAGCATTTTAGCGACGGCGCGGCTAACTGTGGTTTTATCCATGCCGGTTTTATCGGCCACAGACTGCGCCGTCATCACATCTGAACTCGCCAAAACCGCCATGACCCGCCATTGGGTACGGCTTAATTTATAGGGGGCGTAAGTCTTGGCGATACGCTTGGACACCGCATTGGCCGCAATAGACAGGCGGTAGGGAAGAAAATCTTCGAGGTTAAAATCAGGCTGGGTCATGAGCTATTTTAACCTGCGCAACACCAATATCAAAGGGAAATTAAACTTGTCCATTTCTTAACGTATATAGGCATTTACGCCACTTGTGAAATATTACCCACTCATATAGCTCATCCACATAAGACTGATTGTCTGATAACCATTAAACTAGTTTTCTAGTTTAATGGTTATGTAAGCGGGTTTGTTGACTCGTGTAAAATGCGAGCCTGAATTTAGATATGGCGAAGCACATAACCAATCAGCCTTATATGGATTGACAATTTTGTCCCAAGATAAGGAAAAATAATGCAAAACCCAAACTTAAAAAGTCCCGTTTCTAGTGTCCCCGCCGCGCCGTCCCATCTGGCTTTGGCACATTTCGAAGCCCGCCTGACCTTTGAGGCCGATTGCTGGGACACCCATGCAGCCATGAAAGCCGGGCAAATGGATTTTGTCCTGATTGATGTGCGTAGCCCGTCCATGTATGAAACCAGCCACATCCCCGGCGCCATTAACCTGCCCCACGGCAAAATGATTAAGCGGCGTATGGATACGTGGCCGGATGATACTTTGTTCGTGGTCTATTGCGCCGGCCCCCACTGTAATGGTGCTAACAAAGCAGCCGTGCGGCTGGCTGCCCTAGGCCGCCCGGTCAAAGAGCTTATTGGCGGCATGACAGGCTGGGCGGATGAAGGTTTTGATTTTGTCTCCGGCACTGAGCCTGGTTCTGTGTAATTTAATGCTATGAACGCAGAGACACTCAAACAATTCCAACAAGCCTGGGCGGATAAAGACATGCAAAAGCTAGCCGCGTGTATGACCGACGATGTTGTTTACTGCGCATCTGTCGGGACGGATTTAGGCGAGACATGGCGCGGCAAGCGGGACGTGCTGGCTGGCATCGCAAAAATGATTGCCTATGATGATGCAGATGCGGAAATCGGGGATTTGCATATTGCCGGGGATTACATTTTCAACACATGGATTTACCGCGCTAAAACCACAGGAAAGACAACCGCCAAAGGCTGTGATATTTTCCGGTTCAAGAACGGCCTTATCGTCCACAAAGATGCCTATAGAAAGGTAACACTATGAATGATTTTACCGTAAGGCCATTTACCAAAGACGACATTCCGCAGCTTTTGCAGATGATGCGCGGGCTGGCGGTGTTCGAAGGTTATATTGATGATTTTGTCGTTGACGCGCAAACCCTGACCGAATGGGGGCTTGGCGCTGACCCAAAATTCCATGTTTATGTCGCGGATCATGGCGGTGAACTCTTGGCCTATGCGGCCTGTTACGAAATCCCGTTTACTATGGATAGCCGCCCGACACTCGTCTTGAAAGAAATGTTCGCACGACCAAAAGCACGCGGCACAGGCGCGGCCAGCGGCGTCATGCAAGCGGTTATTGACAAAGCCAAAGCCATCGGCGCGGGGCGGGTAAATTGGCTGGTGCTACCCGACAATGACCGCGCCAAAAAATTCTATACCAAGCACGGTGGCGCCCACGATACGGATTGGCATCATTGGCACATACCGCTTTAGTCTCATCACATTTTGGTGCAAATACGCACAACCGCGTTTTGTCTCTTCACTTATTCGCTCATAGGCGTAGAGATATTTTGAACAAGTGAGGATGTGATGATGAAGAGTATTAACCCGGCTACTGGCGAAACGATTAAAGAATATACGGCACTGGACGCGGGCGGAATTGAGGCCGCCTTGGTACGGGCCGATACGGCCTACACCAAATGGCGCAAAACCGAATTGGCCGTGCGCGTGCAATTGGTGCATGCGCTAGCGGACACTTTGGAACAGACCACAGACGCATCCGCCTTGCTCATGTCCACCGAAATGGGAAAGACAATAACGGCGGGTCGTGCCGAAGTTGAAAAATGTGTCAAATATTGCCGCTATACGGCGGATATGGCGCATTTCTATCTGGCCGACGAAATTGTCGAAACCGAGTACAAAAAATCCTTCACGCGCCCCCTACCCCTCGGGACAATCTTGTTGGTGATGCCGTGGAATTTCCCGTTCTGGCAAGTTATTCGTGTTGCGGTCGCGGCGATATTGGCGGGCAATACGTGCTTGCTGAAACATGCTTCCAATGTCCCCGGCTGCGCGCTGGCGCTCGAAGACATATTCACCCGCGCAGGCTTTCCCAAAGGCGTGTTCCAAACGCTTCTAATCGGCTCTAGCAAGGTCGAAGCCATATTGGCCGATGACCGGATTATGGGCGCATCTGTGACAGGGTCTGAACGGGCAGGCTCCGCTGTCGCATCCACATGCGGTAAATATATCAAGCCATGCGTGTTGGAACTCGGCGGCGCTGACCCGTTTATCGTCATGCCGAGCGCCGACCTAGCCGCCGCCATTGACCACGCCATTACGGGGCGTATGCGCAATAACGGCCAATCTTGTATCGCCGCCAAGCGCCTTATCATACACGCCGACATTTATAATGAATTCAAGGCTGGGTTTATCGCCAAAGTCAACGCCATTAAATTGGGCGACCCATTGGACGACAGCACAGATATGGGGCCGCTCTCCTCAAGGCCCGCCCTCACAGAGGTTGCCGCGCAGATGGCAACCGCCAAAAACCAAGGCGCGACCATCACCTATGGTACACAAGATTTACCCGACCAAGGCTATTATATGCGCCCAGCTATTATCGAAGACGTGACCAAAAACATGGACATTTACGGTCAAGAAATCTTTGCCCCCGCCGCTATGTTATTCAAAGTTAAAGACCTAGACAAAGCCATTGTTTTGGCCAATGATAGCCAATTTGGCCTAGGTTCCGTTTTATTCTCTAACAATGAGAACGAACATGAACAAGCAATCAGTGAATTGGAAGCTGGCTCCACCTTCATCAACCGGTTTTGCAGCTCAGACATACGCCTACCGTTCGGCGGCATAAAACGCTCAGGCTATGGCCGCGAAATGGCCAAAGAAGGCTTGCGCGCTTTCACCAATCTCAAAACTGTAATTATTGCGAATTAATCATCAAGGGATATGAACATGCAAATCAATAAAGCTGCAATGCGTATAGGAGAATTGCCTTATCTTCGTTCGTATCTTGATAACATTTTGGATACTGAAAACCGCCAAACCTATATTAAATGGCTCGCCAAACAAGGCGATGAAACCCGCGCGAGCTTTCTTGCTGATTTGTGCCGTTCTTTCGAGCATTGGGGAAAATTTCATTATTTAAACAGCCAAGGCGTCCCGAAATTTTGGACAGACATTATTGGCATGCCGCAATTATCCGCCCTCAGAGCAAGTTCAAGCACCCTTAGTCCCACAGAAATATCCGAAATTCGCGATCATATCTTTAAGTGGGCACGCCCCGCATTAGAGTTTGAATACTCCATGATGGGTGAAGAGCCCCTAATTGGCAGTAGTTATTTTTGGGGCACACCTGATCTTGAAAAATCCGTGCCATGGCCAACCTTGGGCGATTGTTTGCATTGGGACGAAATCCCTGAACTTGACAAAGATCTCCCTTGCGCCTTTATTGGACAAATCAATCTTGCAGACCTAAAAGGAACTTTGATTGAAGACGATTTTCCATCCCGAGGTTTGCTTTCCTTTTTCGCCCATTCTGAGACGTGTAATTGGGGCGTTATTTCGGTAAAAGTCATTTATACCAAGAACACCCAAAATTTAGAACGGCGTTTACCACCGGCCCCAATTCCTAAAAACCATGATAACATGGCTTTTCCGCCTCATAAAATATATGCACGAGAAATTCTTACATTCCCTGAAACCCATGATTCTCCATGGGAAGAGGAATTCCCCCATACAGGGTATTCAGGAAAATATTACGATAGTTACGAAGCCATGCGCACAGCAAACAAATCTGGCATTGTGGGGATGATGGGATACCCGCAAGCAACGTCAGGAGGCGACCCATCCCCCGACCAAAATTATGTGCGTTTTATAAATATTCGCGTCACCCCAGATGCAGCTTGCCTTCATCTCGCAATTTCCAAAGATGATTTAAAAGCAGGGAAATTAGAAAAAATCCAATATGTATGGATTGATTTTGACGGCTGAAAAAATAATAAATGACTAAATTTATCCTTGCCCAAAAATTTTAAAGTCGTAGGTAATAAATAGGCAAATTAAGAGGACACTATGGCAGATACATACGGGAAATTTAACTGGGAAGACCCTTTAAATCTGAACGGGCTGTTATCCGAAGAAGAAACCATGGTCATGGATAGCGCCCGTGCTTATTGTCAAGACAAGCTCATGCCTCGGATATTAGATGCTAACCGCCACGAGACTTGCGATCCGGAAATATTCCGCGAAATGGGGGCGCTCGGCTTGCTGGGTTCGACCATTGAGGGATATGGCTGTGCCGGGCTTAATTATGTCACTTACGGCCTTGTGGCCCGCGAAGTTGAGCGGGTTGATAGCGGCTACCGCTCTATGATGTCGGTACAATCCTCCCTTGTCATGCACCCGATTAACCAATTTGCCACCGAAGAAACCAAACAGAAATTCTTGCCAAAACTGGCGAGCGGTGAATATATCGGCTGTTTCGGCCTGACCGAGCCGGACGCGGGTTCCGACCCTGGCTCTATGAAAACCCGTGCCAAATCCGTGGATGGTGGCTATATCCTGAACGGAGCAAAAATGTGGATTACCAATTCGCCTATCGCTGATGTATTTGTGGTTTGGGCGAAAGACGACGCAGGCGATATTCGCGGCTTTGTCCTTGAAAAAGGCATGGACGGGCTGTCCGCACCAAAAATCGAGGGTAAATTCAGCCTGCGCGCTAGCATTACCGGCGAAATTGTCATGCAAGATGTGTTCGTGCCCGAAGAAAACAAATTCCCGGAGATTAAAGGCCTGCGCGGCCCGTTCTCCTGCCTGAACAAAGCTCGCTACGGCATTGCTTGGGGCAGTATGGGCGCGGCGGAATTTTGCTGGCATGCGGCCAGACAATATACGCTCGACCGCAAGCAATTCGGCAAGCCCCTCGCCCAGACCCAGCTTATCCAGAAAAAACTGGCCGATATGCAAACTGAGATTACCCTCGGCCTACACGCCGCCTTACAGGCAGGTCGTTTGATGGACAAAGGCGAGCTTGGCATTGAAGCCATCTCCCTCATCAAGCGCAATAATTGCGGCAAAGCCCTCGACATTGCCCGCATGGCTCGTGACATGCACGGCGGCAATGGTGTCTCCGACGAGTTTCATGTTATCCGCCACGCCATGAATTTGGAGGCCGTCAATACCTATGAAGGCACCCACGACGTCCACGCGCTGATATTGGGCCGCGCGATTACCGGGTTACAAGCATTTTTCTAGGCGCTCTTTCATCCCATGAGTGAGACGCTTTTTATGGTTTTAGATGTATGTTAATTTACTGTATTGCCGCATGGGAGAATTATTTTTTCCAGCCGGTATTCAGTAGAGTTTGCTCACCATCTGCATCGAGCGGTATGCCAACCAGCAACCCATCTATGAATTGATCAATGACAGCGTCAGAATTGCCAGAAGCAGTACGAAACCCGCCTTCATAGCTACGTTCAGTTTGGTTAAGCATAAGCACATTCCAAACCGAACCATCTCGGCACGCCACGCCGCGCGCGGCTGATTGAGTGGTTTGAGCTTTAAACTCGCGGCAATAACTACCATCATTGGAAGTAAAGGTAAGAATAGGTTTTATTTCCAGGTTTTTATCTTTCCCATACCTCACATTGGTGGCGCTCGGCGTGGTTTCCAAAACCTCAAACAATGGGTTGTCTGCCGCTATCACGCCTGTCATTTGAGCGTAAAGAGCGCCTTGGTCTATTGAGGCAAGTGTCATGCCGCGCCCCACCGTCAAGCCTAGCATCATGGCAAAGCTAGCAGCAAGCGGAGCCGCCCATTTTGATAAAGAAAACTTTACGCGCTTTTGCATGAGCGGAACAACATTTCGCGTTCCATTGTCATTGGTGGCAGCATGCGCGTGACTTACCTGTGGTTCTAGCAAAGCCAGAATATGATCCGGGATAGGCTGGTCAAGTTCGGCGCTATAAGAATCTTTCACAGCCTCATTGGCCTCTTCCAAGCTGGCGAGGCGTTCTGCGAGTTCGGCATTGGCGGAAAGTTCTAATTCTAGTCCTTCGCTTTTATCACGGCTTAATTGGCCATCTAAAAATGCCGATAAATGTTCATCTGTATATTTCATAATCTCATGCCCTAAATGCATCATTTGTAGAGTACGGAGACGTACTTGGATCCGGCGTAAACATATTAGCAAGATTGCGGCGCGCACGAGCCAAGCGGCTCATAATTGTGCCTATTGGGGTTTCAAGAATTTCTGCGGCCTCCTTATATGAAAACCCCTCAATCGTTATAAGGGATAATACTATCCGCTGCTCGTCCGGTAAGTTTTCCATCGCATCTTTGACCTGTTTTAATTTCATCCGTCCCATAACTTCCCTTTCCCACTCCGGGCGATCATGCAACGTAATATTGCCGCTGTCTGTCGCATTGTTGCGCACTCTTCGCGCTCTAATCTCGTCAATCCAGATGTTTTTACACACTCTGAACATCCACCGCTTCATATCTGCGTCGTCTGGAATTCCTTTTTTAAGGATCCGCTCGACCGTATTTTGTAATAAATCATCAGCATCAGCACGGTTGCGGGTTAGCGAGACCGCGAAACGCTGAATATGGGGTAGAACTTCGAGCATTTCCTTGCGCTCTTGGTTTTGATCCATTTTCATTACAGTTCACCTTATTGACGTGTCACATACGAGGTTTATTCCCGAACAGTGAGATTTTATTCAGTATGTTATTTTTGGGGAGAAGCGGGCAAGGGTTTGATAAGGCCATAACCATAAATCTTGTCGTAACCTTGTGGACCCAAGTCTAAGGCATTGTTTTGCAAATCACTAATAATCTGCTGGGTGGGCTTATCATAACTCGAATTTGTAGCGGCTATTATAACAGCGGCGAAAGGTGCAGCAAAGCTTGTGCCGCTGGATGTTTGGTATGCGCCATTACCCGAAGCATTACGAATAGCCACGCCTGGGGCTGCAAAATCCACATGAGGCCCTCGATTTGCCAGGCGGTAAATATTATTCTGGTCGTTTACAGCGGTCACTGCGATAACGTCTTTATACCCTGCCGGATATAAAGGCTTGGCAGTGGGGCCGTCATTGCCAACTGCCGCAATGATTATAGCCCCCCTCGACTGCGCACTTTTAATAGCAGATTCGAGCACAGCATTTGCCGGACCTGCCAAGCTCATATTGATAATATTAACATCGTTATCGATCATCCAATCAAGGGCTTGCACGAGGTTTTCTGTTGTAGCCCGTTCGCCGCCCGTTGGTGAGTTAAAGAAAACGGAGGCGGCATAAAGTTCAGCTTTGGGGACAAGGCCGCGATATGACCCGGACTCGCCCACCAAGATAGAGGCAACAGAAGTACCGTGCTTTGGTCGCTTGAATTGATAGGAAACGAAATCTTGTGTTTTAATCCTCGCGCCTTCAAAAACCGCATGTTCGGCCATAATACCCGTATCAATCATTCCGATTTTCAAGTTTGCACCAAGGTCAAATGGGGCTATATCCAACATGGCTCTCGGTTCAACCCCAGCATCAACGGTCCGCCCCTTACCGCTTTTTGTACCGTATAGATGATTGTAATCAACTTGTGTTGACGGTGAGAAATTTGAGATGTCGCGTTGAACCCGCCGTAAATTATATCCTGCCGGCGCCTCTATGCGTGCCAGCATTTTATCAAGGCCGCCGAGATATGTTATTTCGCTTGCCGTATATCCGCGCTGCGAAAGATCATTAAGTTCTTTTGGGTCGACTAAAATCAACCATTCACCGAGTACGGCTAGATTCCCATCAAAATCCTCCTGCGCAGCAAAAGAATCGGCACTTTGCTGATTGCTACCAAAGTCTTCGCTTATGACGTTGCTAGCAGAGTTTGCATCATCATCATCGTTGTCATCATCGTCATCATCGTCATCATTGTCATCATTGTCATCATTGTCATCATTGTCATCATTGTCATCATTGTCATCATTGTCATCATTGTCACCGTCATCATCATCGTCACCTACCCTAGAAACGCTATTGTCGTCACTGTCGTCTTCATCCTCAGCTTCATCATCTTCAGACCCGTCTTCCTCGGGTTCGTCTTCCTCGGGTTCGTCTTCTTCAGGCTCGTCTTCTTCAGGCTCGTCGTCTGAAGGTTCGTCTTCGTCACACTCGT
>JAKIUV010000074.1 GCA_021647375.1 Robiginitomaculum sp. | reverse complement strand
TCTTTTTTGTTGCTGTGCCGTTCATCCTGCTCGGAACCTTGTCAGGTACCCGCATTTTGGGTCATATGAGTACTGTCGGGTTTCGCAGTTATACAAAATATCTCGTGGGCATTATTGGCGGTGTTTATGTCGTGCGTAGCGCGGAACTGTTGGGGTGGTTATAGGCCGGGAGGATATAAACAATAATGGTTTTAGTTTTTTTTCTTCCTTGCGCGCGATACATAAGCGGGGCGGCCATAGCTTATGTTTGATCTGAATCGACTATAGCGGGGATTAAACCCTGATGTACTGTAACGCCGCCCGTAATTATAGCGGTTCCGTCGGGGGGTTGGTTTTTTACTCGCTTTGTCAAAGCCTGCTTCAAAACCGGCATCATAACCACGCTCAAAAGCATGTTCTACTGCATCTCCTTGGGCGCGGTGGTTTAAAGCTTGCTGATATTGCCCGCTCGCTTGGTTTTGATATTCCGGGGCTTTTGTTGGTTTTATGCGAAAAACTCTAACGCCGTTCTCCACCTTAAATTTACCAGGCTTAGCTGTGTAATCCGCGAGCGTGCCTGCCCATGCGGGTGCGGCCACCAATGTTATTGTTAGCCCTAAAGTTACTGATATTAATCCGCGCATAAAACCTCACAATCTGCATAAAATCCTATTAACCTTTTATTAACGGATTGGCAATTGCTTGCACGAGGTAAGAGAGGGCGGCGCTCCCGCTACCCCAATCAGGGTAAAATGGGTTAGATACAAAATAGGCCCGCTTTGCAACGAGCCTATTCTTCAATTCAAGCGTCCACAGGCCCTAATGGTGGCAATGCCTGTTATGAACATGACGGCGATGGTGCGGGCGGTGAATGCGCCTTGGGCGGTAATTGTAAGATCCATAACCTGAATTTATGCTGATGTTAACGCGCGGTTGGGTATTGCCGTAATAGCCACCACCGATATTACCGCCATAATAGGATGTACGCGGAAAATAGGCCTGATTATATCCAGCGCCATAATAGGGTTGTTGATATCCGTTGTTGGGAAAACGGTTGTTGTAACCAGTATTATATCCATTGCCGTAATAACTTTGGTTGTAACCTTGGTTGTTATAGCGCCGATTATTGTAAGAATTATTGCCGCCACCAGCAATGGCCGCACCCGCAATACCGCCGATGACCGCACCGATAGCTGTACCTTCATCTTGGTTATGACCACCTGCCACGTTGGAGCCAATAACACCACCAACCACTGCGCCGAGCAGGCCGCCGACCAATTGGTCGCCGCCATTGCTCCGGTGGCTGTGGGCATAGCCATTGTCATGGGCACTGGCTACTATTGGTGTCGCGAATGCAACTGCAACTATAGCCGCTATTTTACCAAAGAATTTCATGTTGAACCCTTTCCAAAGGTATATTCAAGGGCGGTTAACATTTACAACATGAACCTTAGCTGAAGCTACAATGATACAACATAACAAAAAATCTCTTGCTCCTAAGAAACCTGCCTTATTGCGTTACAAATGAAACAGGGAAAGCCTAATTACAGGCGCCAGCGCTCACCAAATTGCCCAAACGATCATAGCGTTTATCAGAACCAGCATAACAATACGTGCCTGTTGGGGTTGGCAACACATTTACAATGGGAGCCGGAGCGGGTGCATATACATGCTCATATTCTATTTTTGGAGCAGGCGCAGAATGGACAATCCGCTTGGTGATCACTTGTTGTGGTTGATATATATGTTCATATTTGATTTTAGGTGCCGGGGCAGGATGGTATACTTTGTAAGAGGTGTGCGGGATTATGTAGGTGTTCACGAGGCTTCCACCGCGAATATATTGCGGTGCCGGCATGGGGGCAGCTAAAGGATAGTTATACCCATATGAATATGCGTTACCCCTAGCATATGACCCGCCAAATGCACCATAAGACGACATGCCATATCCATTTCCATATCCGGGACCATAGGCTGGCACAAAGTCGCCGTAACGCCCTGAACTACCTGAACCCCCATAGCGAGAACCGCCACTATTTGCCAATGAAGCACCAGCTATGCCGCCGAGCAAAGCGCCAATGGCGGTACCTTCTTGCTGCACGCCTGTGCCAGCGAGGTTTGAGCCAAGAACACCGCCAAGACTCGCGCCGATACCTGCGCCGAGTAGTGTATTGCCATTGTTGCCGCCAAATAATTGAGCTGACGCCGATGTTGATAGCATTAATGCGCCCGTAAACAGTGTTGCTGTAATTATTTTCATTTTCATAAGCTACTCCAAACTTGACAGCCCCATCCTAAGACAGGAAACCTCCTGTCCCGATGCGGGACGGGTGTTATATTACATCTGCATAGTGCAAATCCTACACCGTTTCACCCCATTTCAGCAGTAACCGTGTAACCCGCCAAATTTTTCCCCTAAGGAGAGAGTTCAAACAAAAACGGGCTCGCAAAATACGAGCCCGCTTCTTGGTCATAATATGAAACCTAGTGGCGGTTTCTGTTTTGCTTGCGCAGACGCTTTTTCAAGCGGTGCTGTTTGCGCTCTAACCGTTCGATCTCGTTACAAACCCGATCCCAGCGGCGCTCAAGACGCTGGCTATAGCCACGCCGCATTTCACGCTTTAACCAACGGTCTTCTTGGCGCAAGTCCTGTAGGCGGTAGCGCACGTCTTCTATCTGGGCGCGCAAGCCGCTACGCTGGTTATAGCCACCGTAATTATATCCAGCATTATTATACTCATTGTTGCGGTAGCCGTTGTTTTGATAACGGCGATTCGAGTTGCGGTAATCATTATTACGATAAACACCATTAGGCTGATAAATGCGGCGTGTCGTAACCGTGCGGTCATAGACAACGGGAGTGCGGCGTCCATATGTTTGACCGCTATAGGCCGTATTAAAACGCCTGTTGCGTTTTTTGTCACAATCTACACTTTCGTCGCCAATAGCGGCTCCAGCCAAACCGCCGAGCACGGCACCGATAACGGAGCCTTCAGTGCGGGCGCCATTGCCAGAGACTTGTGAGCCAGTGACACCACCAACAACAGCGCCAAGAAGGCCGCCGATCAGTTGGGCATCATTTTCTTGGGAGCGGCACTTTTGGCCGGGATCATAATAACCACTATTATAATCTGTAGCCTGAGCCAGAGCGGGGAGGGAAATTGCCGCACCTGCGAGGGTCGCCCCTGCAATGGCCTTAATGGTTGCGGCGCGTAAGGTTGTAAGCATTTTCATGTCAAACTCCAAAACAAGAACCCGGGCGGCGAAATTGCCTGTCGGTGTTCCCAGACTTAATCGTCTGTGTAGGATTGCTTTATAGAAAACCCGGTCTGAACCCTTTCTGAGCCTAAAATTTATATTGGGTTCATATATCGCTCCCCCTATTACCCCTCCCGCGCACGTAATTTCCGCCACTCTTCCACCGCCGCTAAACCTGGGCCGCCGGGCATCATGGGGCGTTCTGGGTATCCGCCTAGGCATAGCGTTCTGTCATATAATGTAAGCGCCGCCGCTAGACTGACATTGATACAAAATTTAGTCGGGATTTTGACGATATGGGTGCAGAGGCCTTGCATTTCGGGGGATAGCGACCCTTGTTCGGGGCCAAGCACATAACAAGCATTTAGAGGATGGCGAAAACTGGGCATATCAATAGAGCGCTCGCATAATTCCACCCCGACCAACATACAGCCCTGCGGCAAGCGCATATCGTCTACACTATCCCACTGATAATGGGGCAGATGTTTCAACGTCTTAGATGTATCGGTCACGTCTATGCCCAAGGCTTTGTGATGAGCATCTATTGTATAGACAAAACTCGCGCCAAAGGCATGGGCCGTGCGCATAACCGCACCCAAATTACCCGCCTTGGATATACCCTGCACCCCAATCCCGAAATAGCCGCGCATAGTTTAGTCTTTCATTTTTCTGAGCACTTTGGCACGGTGAAACCCGTATGCAGCGATCAACAAACTTACAAAAGCAATCTGCGCATACGCAAAATGCATGGGTATGGACAACCAGCCCATAGCGGCAATCATGAGCTGCGACAATGTTGTGGACAAATTGAGAAGCAATGCGCCTGCTGCCAGTAACCGGGCACGGTGTAAAGGCTCCGCCCGGCTTTGCGCCATAGTATTGAGCGGCACAACAAAAAGCGCAGAACTAAATGCGGCGCCAATGAGCGACCCCATAAAACGATTAGCCCCCGGCCTTTCAAAGAAATCCTTGGCCGTTCCCAATACGGCTTTGGTGCTTTCACTTGCGGGAACATAGCTTTCAAATACAATAGGCGCTACGTTCTGGCCTTGTAAAAATAAGTCAAATGTAAAAGCCGCAACACCCAAGGCACCAATAGCACTGAGCGTAATAGCCTCTTTGCCCGGCTTGGAAAAAACCATGCAAGACATGGCGCCTGCGAGCGCACCGAGTGTAAATATAACCATGACAACAATCATCAGCGATTGATCGTAATGTAAGACGACTTTGATAAATGCAGGCATGAGGATCAACACAGCCGCGCTTAGCCAATAATACCAAGCCGTACCCAACATTGGTTTGAAAACATTGGGGCGTTTCCACGCAAACCAAAATGTTTTGATGATTTGGGGAATGATTAACCAGTCTATTTTAATATCCGGGTCAGCCGCCGGCGCGGGCGGTGCTTGGCGAATAGCCAGCCAGCCAAGGACGGCCAACACAACCAAAATAATTGCGACAGTTTGCAATCCGCCTGCCCTGACAACCAAAAACAAACCCAGCGCTTGACCCAATAAAATGGCCACAGATACAAACCCGCTTATTAAGGCATTGCCAGAAATTAGTTCTTTGTCCGTCAACCATTGCGGCAGTACGGCATTACGGGTCGGCGAGAAGAAAGCAGATTGCGCCCCCATAAGCGCAACCGTGATGAGCAGTAATATCGGGCTTTGAATAAAAAATCCGACCGCGGCCAAAAGCATAATAAATATTTCGGCTTGCTTTACCCGGAGCAGAACCAAAGCCTTGTCAAATTTATCTGCCACCTGCCCAGCCATAGCCGAGAATATGAGGAAAAATCCGGTAAAAATAGCCCCGGCAATCGGCGCGATAACCTGCGGCTCCATGCCGAACACTTTAAACCCGCCCCAGGTCACCAATGCAATCAGAGCAAGTTTGAGAAATTGGTCATTAAACGCACCAGCAAGCTGGGCCAAAAATAACGGCAGAAATCTGCGGCTGGTTAATAATGTGACGGCGTGTTTGGCGCTCATGATATTGCGCTCACGGCAGTGCGCGAAAAGCGCACGCCTACGCGGGTGCGGCGCATGAGCGCCGACGGCCACTTGGCCTTGCCTCGCTTTGCTCGGTACTTGTTCATAGTGTCTCCCCCGGGCATACACCCTTTATATAATGCGTTTACGCTTTGACCTTATCCTGCATCATGACGGCGCCGTCTGCAAGGGTTTCGCGTGAATGGATGAGCGCGCCCGGATTTTCATAGTCCAGAAGCTCCAATGAGCGGGTTTCTATGACAGTTTCCAATCGTTCCATAAATTCGTCCTTCCCTAGTCCCGGCTCAATGGGCTTTAGAAATTCCACCATCGCAGTGCCGGGATATTTCTTCCAGACGTTTTGGTTCCAGCGCTGGCCTAAATTGGTCGCAATAGGCACGACGGCACAACCGAAATCTTTGTACAGATGATAAATGCCTTTTTTATAACGGCGCTGTTCGCCCGGTGCGGACAAATGCCCTTCGGGGTAAATCAACAGACGACGACCTTCGGCGCGGACTATCTCCGCTTTGGTTTGGAGTTTATCGCGCACATCAGAGCCGCCGCAATTATCAATCATCACCGCGCCCGCCTTGCGCAAAATATGCTTGAGCGTCATGAATTTTTCCAAATGATCATCGGCAACGAATGACAAATCAAAGAACTGGGAAAACACCACAAACCCGTCGCCGTAGCTTTGGTGCTTGGGCGCTATTATATAAGGCCCTTCGGCGGGCAGGTTTTCATGACCTTTGACCTCGACCTTAATCCCGGCGACAAAGCGCATCAGCAAAACCATGGTCTTGGAATAAGCCCAAAGCCCAAACATAATTGGCTTGCGCCCCGGCAGGAACGATAACAACACGCACGTCAGGGCAAAAAACACCGTCAGCACGTAAAATGAAATATTGAATAATAAAGACCTCATGGTTTTTTCCTTTTTATATCGCTCACGGCAGTGTGCAAGAAAGAGCACACGCTTCCGCGAGGGCGCGCCATTTGGCGCGACGGGCGGTCGCCCTTGCCTCGCTGCGCTCGGTTCGGGTTATTCACAACAAATCTCCCTTATCCGTAAAATAACTTAATATTATCGGTGACCCAACTATCTGTGCCGCAGCACCGCCCAGACGGCTTTATCAAATTCGGGTGCATAAATAGATAACGGGCCGCGCAGGCGCATATGGGCTTTGGCCGAAGCGGCCTGCAACACAATCCCCAGCACCATAGACGCCAAGAGCGCGATATTGCCGGGTGCAATCTCGCCCTCGTCCACCGCCGCGTCGAGCATTTCAGCGCAGGCGGATATGGGGCCGGCTCGGCGGGTGCGCCCAGAGTTAGGGCTGTGGCTATCGCCTACGAACAATTCCGGGAAATGATGCAAGTGTAAAAGATGATAAGAAAACAAATCCCAATCATCATCAGCCAGCGCACAATAATCATTGACCAGATTGGTAATTTTCTCGCGAAACGAAACGTCTTGCGCCCCAATATCCCGCACCAATTCCGTCAAACGCTCATGAATGGCCAGCATCAAGCTTTCCGCCAATTCAGATTTTGATTTAAAGTGCCGATAAATGGCCGCATCGGTAATTCCGACCCGCGCCGCAATCTCCCGCACCGCCACCCCGTCCACACCGCGCTCTACAAACAACACAAGCGCTGCCCGCTCAATCCGCGCCTTGGTAGACCCGTCAGGCGCGGATACGCCCCGGTCCATCTCACCCAAATTCAATGTCTCAACAACCATAATAAAACTCCATTGCCCTCACATAATCGTGAGTTAGTTAACGGTCACTAACATGGGGGAGCGGGAAAGTCAAGAGAAAGTTAGTATGCGCTTACTAACTCGTTAAAGCTATCAAATTAAGGCCGACCATCTACTAGAGAAGAGGGGTTTCGGCGCTCTAGTAACTGTACTTCTTGCTCTTGCTAAAGTTTACTTTTGAATTGTTATGACTTGTGGCGCGTCTAAACGCATAGCTTCTTTGATCTCCCCGTACAGGAGTAAAGCATCAATATTGGTGCCGTTCACCACTAATGATCTTTCAATATCAACCTTAGCTAATTTTAGTAAATTTTGCTTGAAATAGGATTGCGCCCGAAACCGCAATGCTCTCGCATCTCCCGGATGAAAAGCCAATGCCGAGGTTAGTTCCGTCTGCGCATAATCCCAATGCCCTAAAGCGCCATATGCTTGCGCCCGGACAATCCGTAAGTTTACATCACTACGAGCAATTTTCAAACCCGCTGAGGACGCATCATAAGCTTTACGAGGCTCGCCAGCTTCCAGCCAAAAATTCGCGGCTTCCGCGTAAAATCCGGCGCGCATATTTGGGCTACCACCATCGGGCGCTTTGGCAATTTTCTCTAAGCGAAATGCAGCCTCGCCTGGGTGACCCAGCGCGACCAAAGCCAGGGCTACACAGTGCCGCGCGCGGCGACCGCCGCCTTCGGACTGCCAAATCATAGCGTCTTCATAGGCGGTTTCCGCATCATCGGCAATTTTCTCAAGGCAGAGTTTATGCTTGGAATCAAAATCCACATTCCCAGCTTGGGAAGAATGTGATACGCCTAGCAAGAGCGCCGCGCCAATTATAAATATGTTTTTCATACCCGCCTTTTATGGCTACGGCCCATAAAGGGCAATGCTTGCAACAGTTAAAATGCAGTCATGTTCTAAAGTGCATGCCCGCAAGCATACCCGCTGGCCCAAGCCCATTGAAAATTATGACCACCTAGATGGCCGGTAACGTCGATGACTTCACCAATGAAATACAGGCCAGGTACGTTGCCGGCTTCAAAAGTTTTTGATGATAGCTCTTTGGTGTCAACTCCGCCGCGCGTTACTTCTGCGGTACGAAACCCTTCGCTACCAGCTGGTTTGGCGCGCCAGTTATTCGTACTATCGGCCAGTTTATGCAAAACCTTATCGCTCATGTCCGCCAGACGTTTTTGCGCTATACCTTTGGTCAAATAGTCTGCCAAGTTTCGCGGCAGGAATTGAGATAGGAAAACCGCCGGGCTTTGTATCGGGTTTTTCGTGCGTGCTAATTTCAACCGCGCAAAAATATCCACGCCCGGCACAAGGTTGATAATAATTTCGTCACCCGCTTGCCAATAGGTGGAAATTTGTAAAATAGCCGGCCCAGATAAACCACGGTGAGTGAATAATAAAGCATCATCAAAAACAGTTTTGCCGTGGCGCACTTGCACATCAACGCTTGTGCCAGAAAGCTCTTTCAAGTCGGCCTTAAAACCGTCCGTAAAACTGAGCGGTACCAGCGCAGGTACGGGTTCAATGATGTTGAGACCAAATTGCCCGGCCACTTTATAACCATATCCCGTCGCCCCCATTTTGGGGATGCTCGGCCCGCCCGTAGCTATGACCAATGATTTACAACTCCAAGAAGCTTTGGACGTGGTGACAATAAACCCGCCGTCAGTTTTTTTTATGTCAAGCACATCGGTTTCGAACTTAAACTGATTGCCAGACTTTTTGCATTCTGCCCTAAGCATGCCAATAATTTGGTTGGCACTTTCATCACAAAACAGCTGACCTTTTTCTTTTTCGTGAAATCTGATTTTATAACGTTTAACAAGGTCAATGAAGTCCTGCGGCGTGTATCCAGCCAATGCAGATTTGCAAAAATGCTTATTCTTGGAAATGAAATTGCTGGGTCCACAGTGAATATTGGTAAAATTGCAGCGACCACCCCCAGAAATACGAATTTTTTCACCAGCAGAAACGGCGCAATCTATCAACAAGACAGAGCGCCCGCGCATACCCGCAACAGCACCGCACATCATGCCAGCCGCGCCTGCACCAATTATTATAGTATCATAAGCATTCATGTGGCCTATCTATAGGCTGGTGTCATGAAAGCAAGCTTAGCGCAGATAAAACACCGACTTTTAAAAAGCCGATGTTTAATTCAGGTTGCAAGTTTTCAATGTGAATTGGGTTATTCACCACTTTCCATTTCTGCGAAAATTTCGTCAAAAACTTTTTTGGCTTTGCCTGGCATTTTAGCACCTTTGGCCGTTTCCAAATTGGCAATATCACCACCAACTTGAATAACACCGACCATGCCCATACCGAAATGCGGCATGCATTTATAGCCGTAAACACCCTCCTTCTTCAATGTGACTTCAAAGTCCTTATTCATTTTGCTTTTCCAAGGCGTCGCACCTTCTGGGATCATGCCTTTGATGGAAACCGTATTATGGCCTTTATCGACGGCCTTAAATATAACTGTATCACCAGGCGCAATTTGCAAATACGAAGGCAAAAACACCATGCGTTGCTTGGCATTATCGGGGTTTCTATTCAGCATTTGCACTTCATGGGTTGCAGCATATGCCGGGCTGGTTATTGCGAGACTGACGAATATTGCAGCAGCTGCAACAACAAAAAACATACGTTTCATAGTAATTTCCTTTATAGTGCCGATTTACGGCAATTGAATGTCCCCTTGGGACAAATTGCATATAATAGAATAATTCTAAAAATCAGCGCGACATAATGTCCACTTACAGATCACTCGGGTTTTGCGCATCTATTAGTTATTTATAAGGACAGTACATACTTGAAATCAGGAAGCGCCATGCCCCCCCTTTTACTCACTGCCGTTATTTTGTTCACAGTCGCCATGGTATTTTATACGTGGGGCGTCTGGGCTGAGAAAAAAGCGCGGCGGCTTAAGCCTTGGCACGTCACCCTATTTGCCTGCGGCGTTTGCGTTGATATGATTGCTACTGTCCTTACCTTTATGGTTGTTGGCGGCATCGTCTGGACACCCCACGCAATTATGGGTTTTATCAGTCTTGGCCTGATGGCCATACATTTTATTTGGGCTATTATTGTTATCAAGCGCGGTGATGAACATGCTTTGACCAATTTTCACAAATTGTCCTTGATCGTTTGGAGTATCTGGATGATTTCCTATTTGTCGGGCTTTGCCCTCGGTATTGGGAACGTGTAAAAGCGCATTTGCGCTAACATTCTTGATAGCCAAGCCTTAATTCGCAGGTTATGTCTTTAGCTTAATTTAACTTGCGGGGATTGGAGCTTAGCTTTGAACACGGCTAATCTGGATATGTTTTCAATAATCGTCACAAGTGGTGCAGTCGCATTTGCTATTGTTGTGGCGTTCTTGTTTATGCGTGCGAGCGTGGGGCGGCGGGTTACCGTAGCTCGTTGGCGCAAACGTGCCGCTGAGCTTGACCAAAAATTGGCACAGGTCGAAACTATATTTGCCTCTTATCCTGGACTGGTATTGGTCTGGGCAGAGAAAATGCCCGACCCAGAAGCCGATTGGGGCGAGCCGACGGTTTATGGCTCCACTGCCGCTTTGGCGTCTTTGGTGCGGTTTGCAGAGCCTGGCAAGCCCAAAGAGTTTGCCCGCAATTTGTTGAACGGTCTTGCCGACCACAACACAATTTCCAGCGAAGGGCATACGACTACTTTGCGCAAATTGGTAAGCGATTTACGCATACGTGGTGAAGCCTTCTCGGCGTCTATCGCCCTGCCCGGCAACAAGTTAATTGAAGCCGACGGCAATGTCGCGGGCGCACAAGTCGTCCTATGGCTAGAAGATGCTTCCATACGGGCGGGCGACGAAAAAGCCGCTATCTCGAAATTTGAAAACGAGAAACTTACGGCGCTGTCTGATCCTGTTGCCTTTGTAGAGATCATGGGCAAAGCGCCTTTTCCCATGTGGCGGCTCAGTGGTGGAGGCCGGATTGTCTGGGCCAATACCGCCTATATAGAAGCCGTAGGCGCTGAGGGTTTATCAGAAATTATCGAAGATCAAATTTTTCTGGATGACGGCTGTTCTGGACAAGCTCGTCAGGCTCTTGACGAGAACACCAATATTAAAGACGTGCGCGCTCTCGTCTTGAACGGCACGCACACGTCTTCTTTAATTTCTATGTTCCCCGTATCTGGTGGTGTGGCCGGTATGGCGGTAGACGCTTCGGAGGCTGAAAATTTGCGCGCCGCCCTCAAACGCCATATCAGCGCCCACGATGAAACTTTGAATAATATGGGTGAGGCCGTAGTTATTTTCGGTGCAGACAAGCGGATGAACTTTCACAATCACGCCTTCGCCAAAATGTTTACTTTGGACGAAAATTGGTTTCGTGAACGCCCGTCCCATGAAGAATGGCTCGACCATCTACGCGAAAAGCGCCGCCTGCCCGAGCATCCCAATTACCGCGAATGGCAGCAGGCTGAACTAACATACTATACTGACTGGCCAGACGAAATGCCGGACGAACTTTGGAGTATGCCGGACGGGCGTGAATTGAGGTTGGTGCGCATGCGCGATCCCCAAGGTGGTATCAGCCTGTTGTTCGGGGACATTACCGACCAGATGATCATGCAAAGCCGATTTAACACCCAGATTAATGTACAAACCGCAACTTTGGACAAATTAACCGAGGGCGTGGCTGTATTTGGGCCGGACGGTCGCCTTAAAATGCATAATGCCGCTTTTGAAGCTATGTGGGGTTTGTCAGAAGACGATCTCAAAGAAGAGCCGCGTTTTCGCGACCTTACGCCTTTATTCTTCGAGCTTTATCATGACCGCGAGTTTTGGAAGGACATGCACGCACGCACCACAGACCCGTCCCCCGAAGCACGACGCCATGTCCAGGGCGAGATTAATCGATCCGATGACAGCATATTGACCTATCTCTCTAGACCCCTTCCGGACGGTGCCACCTTGGTGGCCTGGGAAGATGTCACCAGTTCAAGGCGTACAGAAGCCGCCCTGCGTGAACGGGCCGAAGCTATGGAAACAGCTGACCGCTTGAAAACCGAATTTGTTGGTCATGTCAGCTATCAACTGCGCACGCCCCTAACGACAATTTCCGGCTATAGCGAACTCCTGCAATCAGGTGCCGCTGGAGAGCTTGAGGACAAGCAAGCGGAATATGTATTTGCGATCCAAAGCGCCGCAGAAGACCTGACACGCACCATCAGCGACATCTTGGATTTCTCGGCCATCGAAGCCGACACGATTGACCTAGAGCTTGGTGATGTCGAGATGTTCGAACTGCTCGAAGACGCATTGGCATTTGTGGCTGGTAAGGCGGAAGACAATAATATCGAACTGGTATTCTCTTGCCCCGAAGATATTGGTATGATCCGGGCTGACGAAAAACGTATCGTGCAAATCGTCTATAACCTCCTATCCAACGGGCTTAGATTTACCAAGCCGGGGGGGCGGGTTGAACTGGGTGCTTCCTCTGAAGCAGGCGGCATCACGATCTGGGTCAAGGACAACGGCGTCGGCATTCCTTCTGAAAAACAGCCACAAGTGTTTGAAAGTTTCCAATCCTCACGCGGCGGTGCCGGCCTCGGTCTGGCTCTTGTGGAACGCTTCGTCGCTCGTCACGGCGGCTGGATTGAACTGGAAAGCGAAGAGGGCAAAGGCACTCACATAATTTGCCACCTCCCCAGAGAGGCCGTATTAGAGGGTGCGGAGCCAGAGTTGGGGTTTTAAAACCTTTCTAACAAACGTTCCAGATATTCGCGTTCGGTCTCGTCGCGCTCACGTTCGCCAGAGCGGCGGCGTAGTTCTTCCAGAAGCTCTCTGGCGCGCTGCTGATCCGATTTCTCTGGTATATCAA
>JAKIUV010000073.1 GCA_021647375.1 Robiginitomaculum sp. | reverse complement strand
CTGTTGAATGGGGGCGCTGGCGCTGACATTATTTACGGCGGAAGTGGCAATGATCGTCTATTTGGGCTTGACGGTAATGACCGTCTCACAGGTGGTGCGGGTAATGACAGCATGACGGGTGGTGGTCAGCTTGATACATTCGTGTTCGACTTCACCGGAGTTGGTACAGACCTTGATACCATCCAGGACTTTGCGGTTGGTGTGGACACTATCGAGATCAATGGCGGTTTCGTATTTGCCGATCTGGACATTATCCAAAGCGGCGTCAATGTTTTGGTGCGTCTAAATGGTCACAGAATATTGGTGCGTAACACCACGGTCGCGGACATGGACGCAGCCCAGTTCGATTTCCCCCCCCTAGGCGAAGCCCCGGACGGGGATAAATCACCGGCGACGGAAGACTTTACGGTGGTTGATGATGCGGTTGTCGCAGATGCCCTTATTGTTAGCGACAAGCTGGTTGTTTCGGAAAGCGACGGCTTTGTCTTCACAGATAAAGCGGCAGTCGCTGATGACAGCGTATTTGGTCTAGACGATTTATCTGCGGCCAAAGATGCGTTCGCGCAATACATTGCCCAAGCCGAACTTGCGGGGGACACCTATATCAGCAGTGCAGAAGCCGCAGAGCTTGGTGTTGATTTTGGGGACAGCTTGTTCGACGGACTGTTCGATTTTGGGTGATATAATAAGCACCACCACAAAATTTACGGATAGCTCTTCCTTGGTGCGGGCATACACTATTCTTTAGTGCTCGCATACAGGGCTAAAATGTTTTGCGCTTGTTTCAAGTGGGGGATGTCGGTCATTTTGCCGTTAACCTGCACGGCACCTGCACCGGAACTATCTGCGAATGCCTGAATGACCGCTTCGGCGTGGCGTAGTTGGGCGAGTGTGGGGGTGAAGCTTTTATTGATGATAGGGACTTGTGCGGGGTGAATGGCGAGCATGCCGGTGAACCCCTCGCTAAATGCGCACCCGGCGCGAGCGCGTAGACCGTCTTTGTCGCGAAAGTTATCATAAAGTGTATCTATCGCCTGCCCGCCTGCGGCTTTAGCGGCGAGCAAGGTCTGGCTTCTGACCATCCTATAGGTGAAAGCAAAGTCGCCATTTTTGTCCTTATTTGTTAGCGCGCCAATGTCGGTGGCCAGATCTTCTGCCCCCCAGGTCAGGCCGAGCAATCTGGGTAAATGGGTACGGGGATACAGGCCAAGGCTCATGACGGCGCGGGCGGTTTCTGTGGCTACGGGCAGAATTTGGATGCCGCCAATCGGCAGGTTATGCTTGGCCTCTAAGCGGTCAAGACGGCGGCTTAGGGTTTCTATATCAACCGGGCCGTCGGGCTTGGGTAACATAATCCCGTCTGGTGCCAGCGCAATGATTGCGGCCAGATCTTCGCTGGTATATTCACTGTCGAGAGGGTTGATCCGCACCCAGATTTGGGATTTGGTTCTTGCTTGTTGTAAAAACTTGCAGGCCAAGTCGCGGCCTTTGTCTTTGTTGGCAGGTAGGACGGCGTCCTCCAAATCCAGGATCAAAGCATCGGCTTCGAGACCGCCTGCTTTGGCTAGTTTTTTTTCGCTATCGGCTGGGACGAACAACCAAGACCGCAGTATTTTTGACATAATAATCTCTCTTTTGTGCAATTGCTTCTAGCCTAGCAGATGAGGCGCGTATAGGGAATTGCTATGATGAATGGCGCATATGTATTTTTTGAAGACCAACTGGCAGGGCGGCGCAGGCTGTACCAAAACCCGCGCGAAATCATCACGGCACATATGCCGGGCGAAGTTGAAGAAGCACTCGCGCGCATGGAGGCTTGCCGGGCGGACGGGTTATATTTGGCCGGATATTGCGCCTATGAATTGGGTTATATATTTGAGGATAAATTGCGGGGGCTTTTGCCGGAAAACAGAGATGACCCGCTCTTGCAATTCGGTGTGTTTGACGGTTTCACAGATGTAAAATTGCCGATTCTAGCAAGTGGACATATCAATAGTTTGAAACCAAGCTGGAATTTCGCGGATTATAAAAAACGTTTCGATAAAGTCATGGCATGGATAAAAGCGGGCGATGTTTATCAGGTCAATTTAACCTTCTCCCTGCACGGTACATACCAAGGCGATGCGGCAGCGATTTACGACATGTTGAAAACTGCCCAGCCTGTTAAATATGGCGGGGTGGTAAGTTTAGCCAGAAATCAAGATGGGGCGGAGATTGTGTCACTATCACCTGAATTGTTTTTTGAGCAGGACGGCGCTAAAATTTCCATGCGCCCTATGAAAGGCACGGTTAGGCGCGGGGAAACGGATGCCCAAGACAGGGCATTGGCCAAGGCACTTCAGCATGACACAAAAAACCGCGCCGAAAATTTGATGATCGTGGATTTGCTGCGCAATGATTTATCGCGCTTAGCTGAGGCGGGTTCGGTATCGGTTACGGATTTATTCACGGTCGAAACCTATCCGAGTTTGCACACTATGACATCGGGGATAGAGGCGGTTATTAAAGACGCCCCATTTGCAGAGATTTTGCGGGCTTTATATCCGTGCGGCTCGGTGACGGGTGCGCCGAAAATGCGTGCCATGGAAGTTATTCGTGCGCTAGAACAAACCCCGCGCGGGGCTTATTGCGGGGCGCTTGGGTTGATTGACCCGGACGGGTATTCGCGGTTCAATGTTGGTATCCGCACTTTGAAATTAAACCCGGGCGGTACATGTCAATATGCGGTTGGCAGTGGGGTCGTGGCAGATTCGGCGGCGCGAGGTGAATACGAAGAATGCTTGCTCAAGGCGGCATTCTTGCAAGACGGCTTTGGCCTCATCGAGACATTTGGCTGGCACAAACAAACCGGATTTATGTGGCTGGATTTGCATATGGCTAGGTTGGAGAAATCCGCTGATATGCTTGGGTTTAAATGCGCGCGGCAAGACATCGTTTTGGCTTTAAACCGAGCCGTAAGGAATTTATCAGGTGCGCACAAAGTGCGGCTGGAACTCGCTAAATCGGGCGCGTTCAAGATCGAAACTTCCACCTTGCAGATAGAAAATTCGGAAATGGCATGGCCTGTGGCAATGAGCAAAAACCCGGTGCAGTCTGGCGATGTTTTGCTGGCACACAAAACCACCCGGCGGCACTTTATTGACGGCGAACTCAGGCGTTTGAAAGAGAAAACTGAATGTAAAGAAATCTTGCTGTTCAACGAATGCGGGGCGTTGTGTGAGGGTAGCTATACAAATGTATTTATTGTCAAAGACGGACAAATGCTGACGCCGCCGGTTTCGTGCGGATTACTGCCCGGCATCCTGCGCCAAGTCTTGCTAAGGAGCGGCCAGGCCAAAGAACACATCTTGGGTTTGGACGATGTCCGCGCCGCAGAAAAAATCTATATTGGCAATTCTGTGCGCGGGCTTATGGAGGTCAAGTTGGTTGGCATGGAGCCTCAATAAATCACTCCGCCGCAACCATTTCCGCGCCGCCGTATTTACGGTATAATTTCTCTTTGCGCTTAGGGTCTATATTGACCTTAGTGATGTCGCCGTCGGCCCATTCCATAACCTTTTTGTCCATGACGCTGTACCACCAATGCGGAAAAGCCGCCATCAAGAAGCAGCCGCCATAGCCAGTTGGCAGGGAGGGCACATTATCATAATCGCGCAAAACATGGTAAGGGCGCATGGGATTGGCATGGTGGTCGGAATGGCGCTGAAGATGTAACAGCCCCATATTTGACCACAGGTGATTGGTATTCCAGCTATGCTTAGGCTGGCATTTTTCGTATTTACCGTTCGGTTTTTTTGCCCGCATCAGGCCGTAATGTTCCACATAATTGGCTTGGGTCAGGGCGTACCAACCCATCATATGATGGGGGATGACAAACCAGAGAATGTTAGGGCCAAAAATAAAGGCAAGGGCTATAATCATGAGGAGTGTGCCAAAATAAATCTGTAAGACCTCATTATGAACAGACCAAAAGCCGTGCCCTTTTGCGGCTAAGCGCCGTTTTTCATGATGCAGGCCGCGTTTAATGGTGCCGGGGATTTCACGCAACATGAACCGATAAATGCTTTCGCCCATACGCGCACTTGCCGGGTCTTCGGGGGTCGACACCCAGACATGGTGCCCCATATTATGCTCAATATTAAAATGGCCATAGCCCATCAGCACATTACCAATGCGCGCGAGGCCACGGTCAAATGGTCTGTTTTTATGGCCAAGTTCATGGGTGAAAGCCAGCATAGAGCCACTACCGGAGCCGACACCGATAATCAGCGCCACAATCGCCCACCAAGGTAAATCCTGCGTGCCAACAAGCCAGACATAAGCAAAGAATGTTGCGAAAAAGATCGGGAAATGGGCAATAACATGCCAGCGGTAATAATTGTCCTTGATCATATCATCAACAACGGCTTCGGGTGGATTGTGGGTATCTTCACCCAAAACTTTGTCAATCATCGACGTAATAACATAAATATAGATGGCCGGAAACCAGAGTATAAGCGGGTTTTTCCCAAGAGCAAAATACCCCCAAAATGTCCCTAAATAAACAAAGACCCCGACATAACCAAGCCACCATAAATGTCGCTTTTTGTCCTTATAGACAACCTCATTCCCGTTTTCATCTATGCCTGTAAATACACCTGCCATTACGCAACTCCTTTTCTAGACCCTTTTTCTTGTTTTTTATTTTGCTCTGAAAGATCCTCAAACGGCTTGCAGAGATAAGCCATAGGCTTGATTGCTTCCAAAATAGTCGCAACCTTTGCCACATTGTGCGGCCCGTCCAAATCGTAGAAAACCCGCCGCCCGATTTTCCGGGTTTGGCAAATGCCTGCCCGTTCCAACACCGCCAAATGCCGCGAGATAACGGAACGGTCTTGGGCAAGTCCGTCCGCAATAGTGCCCACATCACAGGTGCCTATGAGGACAAGTTTACGGATTATCTCGACACGCGTTGGCTCACATAGTGCTTTGAAAAACTTGGTGTCAAACACATCCAGCGCGGTTTGCGCCAACGCCATGTGTTCAGGAGATAAACTACGGGTTTCACTGTTCATCTGCGTATGTATGCACATAAATGCACATATATCAAGGTCGTTTTTGTTTGCTAGCCATACATAGATGAATTTGTATAGCGGGCGGTGCTTGTAATATGGGTGCTAAACTCATGACTATGCGCCTTTCCATGCCCCGTGAAAGCCGAGGGGTACGGCGTAGGAAAGTTCGAACACGGCCACCGGGCCGTCTTCCAGCCGTGCCGCATTTAGGATATTGAGCCGCGTAGCTTTGGTTTTCAAATAGAGCGTGGTACCGATTAGCCATCCATCATCTTCGCGCACACCGCCGGGGCGCGGGATAAACAAATGCTCTTCCACTATGCTGTGCTTGCCGTAATTATGGCTGGTGATTTTCCCGCTCTCCAAATCATGTTTCAACATTGACATTTGCCCGACCTGGTTTTTGTGATTGTCGCCAACGGTATAGAGATAACGGGCATTCGTACCTTGAACGCGGGCATTAAATTGCGGAAACTCATGGGTGGCACGGTCGCTCAGGGCAGAGCTAATCTCTGCGCTACCGTTCTTACGCAACACTATATGTGCCAGCCGCGCCGGGCTTACGTTAAAGGTTTCCCCGCGCATCACGGCACGGGCGCCTGTCTCGATAAACCCGCTGTCACCCGTACAGACACTAAAACGGATATCGCCTGATGTGTCTTCCCAAGCATTGCCGTAATGAAATTGAAACCCGGGCGGTAGTTCAAATTCGCGGCGGTTGTCCAGATTGTCTTTCTCGACCACGATGACCCGCTGGCTTTCTTGTGGTAGCCATTTGAACATGCCGATAAATGTGTCTGCTTTTTGTACGGCCTGAAAGGACGGCACCACAAAAATAAGATGTCTCTTGGTCATGCAAAAATCGTGAACCATACCGCCGGGCACATTTTTCATCAGGTGCATGCCGGTCAATTTTCCGCGAGCGGATATTTTATAAATCAACATACGTTTACCAAACACATCCTGACCGAAATTCCACACCGATCCGTCCGTCTCTATTTTTGGATGAGCGGAAAACGGCATGCCTTTAAGCTCCGCCGCCCAGGTCTTGGAACCGATGGTTTCCAAGGTGGTATCGTCGAGCCTGTAGGCCGAACCGCCCTCCCATAAAGCCAACAGTTCACCACCAATTGGCAGGACGCTGGTGTTGGCGGTATTCACATCGTCCGGGCCAGTGATTGGTGCCGGGTTTTCGATTTTCGTACCAAAGGCGGATACCATAAACCGCCCGGCCTTTTCTTCGCGCTCATATTTCCCTGTGCGGACCATGCGGCCCGTGTGGGAGACATTGCCGTCGTCAATATTATAGGCATGCACCATGCCGTCGCCGTCAAACCAGTGTTCAAGCCGGACCCCATCTCTCTCAAACAGAGCCGGGCCGTTGCGGTAAAATGTGCCGGATAATCCTTTCGGAATTTTACCGGACACCAATTTCATGTCCGGTGTCGCCAAATCCCGCGCCGGGGTCGAACGCCAACCCAGTGTCCACGGATGCTTTTTGGCAGATTTGGCATAGCTTTCCGACACGCTCAAGGCTCCGGCTTTCATCCCGCACCCTGCCAAAACGCCTAGAGCTGCGCCGCCACCAATTGTTTGCAAGGCTTGTCTACGTGAAAAGTGCATGTCCATGATTGCCTCCTAGTTCAGGGTGATGGCGTGGGCGGTTTTAGCGCCGCTTATGGTGAATTTGGCATCCACCCATTTTGCCGGCCCCATTTTACCAACTGCATTATTGGAGAAAGCAAAGGGTTCGGTCGGGATGCCGAAAAGATTGGTGGCCATTTTCCCGTCGCCGTCTACATCGTGGAATAGCTTGATGGCATATTCGCCGTCCGGCAGGTCGGAATAATTGATAGTGACGGTGTCGGCTTTCACCTCAACCCGTGCGCCGCGTACACTGCCGCCATTTTTATATCCGTCTTCACTGCTATAAAGTCCCGCCTGTACAATGCCCTTAATGTCTTTAATACCTGTTAGGGTGACTGTGATATTTGATGTACCGCTCACGCCTTCTTTAACGTAGTTTTCAGTCGCATACACAGGTGTTGCGCTGGCGGTTACCAACAACATGGTCATCATTATATTTCTAAGTTCGCGTTTCATTTCGTTCTCCAAATTACCGTTCCGGGATTGGAACAACCTAACTATGGCGGGAAAATTTGAGGACGGGTGCGGCGATACGTGAGAATGCATTTTCGCTTCGTGAACAACCGCCCTGCGCATCTCGCGGCACGTGAACAGCACAAGAAACCCCTTGCGAAGCGCCAGGTTTTTGGCATTGTCATTTGGCGAAGCGCCAAATACACTGCCAAATACACTGCCAAATACACTGTTAGAATTACGCGCCTTAAGGCGGGATAAGGGGAATATGAAAAGCATTGTCAAAAACATGGTGCCCATGCTGACCGTTTGTACAATCGCCGGCGTGATTTTAACGGTACTTGCCCCTTACGGCACATCTGTATTCTCGCCAGTTTCCCGTTTCGTGTATTGGGTTGGTTTATGTCTGGCTGGTGGTTTTGGTGCCAGTGCCGCAAATGCAATTGCTTATGCTTTCAAGCGCGAATTTGGCCCGTGGCAAATGGCGCTCGCCCAATCGGTTACGTCGACTTTGGCAGTGTCGACAATTATCCTGATTATGGCTTTGGCTACTTACGGTATGCCGAGCGCTAAAAACTTCTTCCAAACCATGTTTTATGTCTGGGTGATTGCGGCGGTAATCTCCAGTATTGGCGCACTGCTAAGCAGGCAAAAGAGCAGCAAGCCAGCGCCTGAGCGTGCGGCGCTCTACGAACGCCTGCCGCCGCATTTACGCAGTGCCGACATTTACGCCCTCGCCGCAGAAGATCATTATGTGCGGGTGATCACGGCGCGTGGTGGGGAGCTTGTTTTGATGCGGCTATCAGATGCCGTCAAGGAAACCGCGCCGCTCACAGGTTTATCACCGCACCGCTCTTGGTGGGTGGCGGAGGCGGGTGTTGATACAGTGAGCAAGTCTGAAATTGTTTTAAAATCTGGACAAGCCGTTCCCATCAGCCGCACGGGCATGAAGCTGGTGCGCGCAGCGGGTTGGAAATAATTTATGCAGTCCGCCGTCAAGCCGTTCTCAATAAAATATAGACCTGACATTGATGGTCTGCGAGCCGTTGCTGTGCTGGCCGTGGTTTTTTACCACTTTAAAATTCCGCCGTTTTCGGGCGGCTTTGTTGGCGTCGATATTTTCTTTGTCATCAGTGGATATTTAATCACCAAGCTTGTTTGGGGGCAAACCAAGGGCGGGACATTCTCGTTCAAAACATTTTATTTGCGCAGGATCCGCAGATTGTTCCCGGCATTATTTGTGACGCTCGCGGGTACATTAGCTACCGCCGCAATCCTCTTTTCGCCCGAACAAATGGCACGGCTTGGCAAGGTTAGTTTCTTTGCGCTGATGTCTTTGTCCAATATCGTGTTTTGGCGAGAAGCCGGATATTTTGATACGGACGCTGCCACCAAGCCGCTACTGCACACTTGGTCTTTGGGGGTTGAGGAACAGTTCTATCTGGTCTGGCCAGCCCTTATATTTTTGTGCGTTCTATATCTAAAGCGCGCCCATATTTTGGCTGTATTGACCGCTTTAATCGTTGTGGGCTTATTGGCAGCAGAATATGTTTTGAAAAAGGATGTGGACGCCGCGTTTTATTTAACCCCATTTCGGCTCTCAGAATTTGGTATAGGCGCAGTTTTGGTATGGCTGGACAAATATAGGCCAAGCAAAACAATGCTGGTCGAACTTATATTCGTTCTCGGATTGGCGCTGACCCTTGTGCCAATTTTCCTTTACACAGACCAGATACGTTTCCCTGGTCTCACGGCTTTCATCCCGTGTTTTGGCGCGGCTCTGTTGATTTTTGTCGCACCTGCATCCAAATTAAAAAGCCTATTGGCCAACAGAGCTATGGTCGCGATCGGGTTAATCTCCTATTCACTATACCTCGTCCACTGGCCGCTCTATGTATTTGCTAAACAGGTCATTGGGGACATATCATTGGCCGTCGCCAGCGGGTTGATATTGGCGTCGATTGTGTTGGCGGCGGTATCTTACCGTTTTGTTGAAACACCGTTTCGCCGCAGCACCGATAAACCCAACGCATATAAATATTTAGGCACGCCAATTGGCTATCTAGTTTCCGCCCTCATATTATTATCCGTCTCGGCCAGTGCTATGTTTAGCAATGGCTGGCAAGGACGGTTTAGCGCACAGGTTAACGAGTTGGTTTCCTATAGGGAGGACTTTAAAACAACCAACCGCATGGGATCTTGCTATCAGGTCAAAAAAGCGACATGGCAGGACATCCCCCGCACATGCTACGACCCGTCCTTGTTGCCCGACAACGGCAAGCCGACATATTTATTGGTCGGCAGCTCCTTTTCAGCAGATTTGTGGCCTGGCCTGTCGCAGGTGTTAACAGAAGTAAATTTGTTGCAAATTTCCAAAGCCGGATGCTTTTTTACCACTGTACACCTGCCGAAAAACACACAAACTTGTAATGACCATAATCGGTTTGTATTTGACACTGTGCTAAAAAACTACCGCTATGATCTGGTGTTGATTTCCACAGCGGGCGTTCCAGGAAGACCATGGGATCAAACCAAGGCCATGTTCGAAACTTATGACCAGGACTATGTGGTGTTTGGTATGCGCCCAAAATTTAGCGAGATGCCGCAAACACTCGCCGCAAATTACGGTCGCCGCGAAGGGCTAGAGGCCGAACTCACGCGCTTCGTATCTTACAAAAACGACGCCCGCTGGCGCGCCGCCCTCCCCCCGGAAAAGTTTTTCTCCATAGAAGACGCTATCTGCCCCACCAAAACCACCTGCCAATGGGTCGTCGGCAACCACCTAACCTACCGCGATAAAACCCACTTCAACACCGAAGGTTCGGTGGTCGTAGCAGAAGTATTTAAAAAATGGCTGGCAGAGCGTTAGTAGAAAATTGTGTGTTTTGGTGTGGAGGAAATTCCGCAGTGCGACATTTAAGTATACTTGATTGATATGTTATAATACAAAAAAACTATGGCGAAATATACGGCACAAATACAACCCGATTATTACAATGATGATTATAAAATTGTTGTCTGGAGCAATAGTGATTTATCATTGGTATACCCAGAATCCCGGATAATCCGATTTTTGTCTTGACATATACGGGTTGATAGATTCGACTCTCGTTTATGATTAGGTCTGGTTTTTTATCCCTTGAAGAACGCAAAGAACTGGAAAGTATTGTGCGTTGTCCAAGCGAGGATCATGGGATAGCCCGTCGATGTAATGCGCTTTTACTCCTTGATGACGGCAAGAGCTGCCAACAAATCGCGCAATATTTATATCTCGATGATGACACGATCCGCACCTGGTACAAGAAGTACGCCGAGGGCGGGTTTGATCTGATGGCGAGTTTTGATTATAAGGGCGGGTTTTCCAGGTTAAGTACGGACGAAGAACAATCTCTTGTGTCTTGGCTGGACGCTCGGGTTTGCCAGAATGTACACGAGGTTCGCGCCTTTATCCGCAACGCCTGGCAAGTTGATTATTCCAAACCTGGCTGTATCAAGATGATGCACAGATTAGGTTTTGAGTACCAAAAGCCGCAGGCCTTACCTGGACATATTGACGAGCAAGAATAAGCGGATTTTATCGATAATTACGACCAGATTTTGAACAATTTAACCCCGGACGAGGCAGTTTACTTCTGTGATGCTGTGCATCCTGAACATCAGTCAAGACCCGCCTATGGCTGGATGCGTAAGGGGGCTAACACAGCCGTAAAACGCAGCACGGGGCGCAAACGTGTCAATATTCACGCGGCGGTTAATCTGGAGAATTTCGACACACCCTTTATGGATGTGGACCGGGTTGACAGTGACAGCACCATTCAGTTGTTCGAGAAACTGGAGGCCCGCAACCCGTGCAAAAAGCGTATATATTTGGTTCTTGATAATGCACCTTATCACAGATCAGGCAAGGTCAGGCAGTGGCTTGAACGCAAAAACTGTCGGATAAAGCCGGTCTGGTTGCCAACATACTGCCCACATCTAAACCCGATTGAACGGCTTTGGGGCGTCATGCATAAGCATGTAACCCACAACAAATTCTACACGACATTTACCCAATTCGGCCATGCTATACTGAAATTCCTACGCGAAACCATACCGAAAAACTGGAAACAGTTCCGGGACACTGTAAGCGACAACTTTCGCATAATCTCACGCCAAAACTTTCGGGTTATGGAGTAGATTGGGTATAGACGATTTGTTGCGGGCATTAAAACCATTAGGCGTTGTCGATGTAGCCAACAGCACAGGCCAATCTAGTTGGGATTATTTCATTGAGACAGACCGGGTGATATTACTTTGCGTTTCGAAGCCAATTCATTAAGTGATAAGCAAGAAGCTTATTCTTTAAGATTCGTTGGAAATGACGGTCTGGTTTATACAGTAGAAAATGCCCTCAAGAGTCACAGTAATTTTGATGTGACAGACGAATTGAAACATCCATTCATCGAACCAATTGCAAATGAGGGCTATGCATTTCTAGCCGTAGCTTTTGCGCTTTTTATCCTTATTGGCGTGTACGGTAAACCAGATTTCGAGGCACCCATTCGCGGCATTCCCTTAGCACTCATTGCATTTGCGGTCGCCAGTGCTCTTGTTTTGAAATTTGGTGGCGTTCGGTTTCTGCTAAGACGGATCAATGATAAATTTCCTGACCCCATCAGTTTAAACGGTCTGGCTTTGGGATATGCCGTCACACTGGGTTTTCTTCTATTGGTCTTTCTATAAATTAATCCAGCGAGGATTATAAGAGTTCCTTGTGAGATGGGAGTGGGTCTATCACCAGCTCCTATGTCACAGAATAGTGTTGAAGCTGAGATAAAAACCCCAATATGACCAACACCCACACGCCGCTTTTATCCTTTAGAGCATACCGACACCCTCTTGGAAGTGCCCTTGGGGTGCGCAGGCAGGAAGCTAGTAGTATTGGAAGACATTTTGACACCGAGAAGAAAAACTATCCCCCCACAGTCCGCTCATTCCCGCGGAGGCGGGAATCCGTTTATAATTTCTCGGGCACGTACTGCTTATCGGGGTGATACACCTGATCCGTGGTCAAACCTACGTATAAATCTTGCCAATCAGGGTTGTCCGTCGCTATTTTGCGTATCTTCCATGCACGATTTCATTTTTTCATTTGCCGTTCTCGCTTGAAGGCGGACTCGCGCGATTCGTGGGTTTCGAACCAGACCAATTTATTGCAATTATATTTGGCCGTGAATCCTTTATGATTTCCAAGGAAAGCTTTTTGAATGTGTTGGTGTATCCGTTCACCGAGGTTATCCGTATGACCAATATACAAAGTCCCGTTTCTTTTACTAGCAAGCATATACACAAAGAACATACAGTGAACCTATAAGCTCTTTGTGGGTTTTGCAAGATATAAAATGGATACCCGCCTTCGCGGGTATGAGCGGGGTTTGGTTTAGAGGGAGTGAAAGTCTGTCACCATCTTCTATGTCACAGAAATAGCGTGGCACCTAAGATAAAAACCCCGCCCGTTCCACTCATCCCCGCGCTGCGGGAGAGCACTCTTGGGGTGCGTAGGAGAGGAACAGTGGTATTGAAAAGCATCTCCGATAAGAAAAGTTATCCCCCACACGAGACTGTTCAAAATTCTGTGTCAGGTTAAACATTTAGATGTCCAGTATTTCATCTAAGCGTCCGTCGAAGTATATGGCGAGTTGCGAGAGGGTCAAGTTCCAATTGTGAATTGGCATTGTCCATTT
>JAKIUV010000141.1 GCA_021647375.1 Robiginitomaculum sp. | reverse complement strand
CGCCCTCAATACATAATGTATTCATCAAGCCAACAAGACCAGCCTTGGCAGCCCCATAATTGGCCTGGCCAAAATTGCCGTACATACCAGACGATGATGTGGTCATGGCAATACGGCCATAGCCTTGATCGCGCATAATACCCCAGACGGCCTTGGTGCAATTTACACTGCCCATCAAATGCACATCCATGACCACTTGAAAATCCTTAAGTTCCATTTTGACGAATGATTTATCGCGCAAAATCCCGGCATTATTAACCAGAACATCGACCCGCCCCCATTTGTCCATAGCTTCGCCGACCATGGCCTCGACCTGGGCATAGTCCGCAACATTAGCGCCGCTCACTATGGCTTCGCCGCCAGCTTTTATGATAGTGTCCGCGACTTCTTGAGCCGGGGTCATTGAACCGCCTGTGCCGTCTGCCGCGCCTCCGAGATCGTTGACCACAACTTTCGCGCCGCGTTTTGCTAGTTCGATTGCGTGGGAACGGCCCAAGCCTGCGCCGGCTCCGGTGACGATTGCCACGCGGTTATTAAATTCGATTTTCATGTGATTTTCCTAAATGGTGGTTTAAAACTTATATAAATATCAGGGAGAGCCACTCAGCTACGGCAGCGGGCTTTGCACCACCTTCGATCTCAACCGTAATAGTGTGACAAAGTAATAGCTGTCCGG
The DNA here is from genome assembly GCA_021647375.1 of Robiginitomaculum sp. Lineage (GTDB taxonomy): Bacteria > Pseudomonadota > Alphaproteobacteria > Caulobacterales > Maricaulaceae > Robiginitomaculum_A. Next base: position 1,783 of record JAKIUV010000141.1, on the reverse strand, counting down.
GGTTTTTCTCTTCGGCTGATGACAAAGTAAAGCGGCCACGAATTTTGGCACCGCTCGGAACAGGGGATAAGAACCTAACTTTGTTAAGGCCGTAATTCATACCCATTTTAGCACCCTCAACGGCAGGCAATCCGGTCTCGGCAAAGCGGGACAACATGGACAATGTCAAAAATCCGTGGGCGATAGTACCGCCGAACGGCGTGAACATTTTCGCTTTTTCCGCATCTATATGGATGAATTGGTGGTCTTCGGTAACATCGGCAAACCCAGAAATCCTGTCTTGGGTCATTTCAGCCCATTCAGACACGCCAAGTTCCTGCCCGATTTTGGCTTGTAAGCCCTCTAATACGCTCATGATAAAGTCCTCTTATATGCATTTTATTGCATACTAGAGCAAATCCCGGCCAGCGCAAGCAAACAAAACCCACACAAGCCAGATAACGACAAACCACTAAATGCAAATAGGCCTTATTAGGCGCTTAGTTTTTCCGCGTCACGCAATCTACGAGCCAGACGGTCACGCGTCGCGAAATCTGCCGGACGGACATATTTGCTTTTCAATATTTTTTTCAAGCGTTTAAGATCCGCTTTGATAGTTTTGATAGACTGCCTACTGCTTTTACGTTCTTTCATTGTGCGTCTCCCCAGACCTTTAAGTTCTGCGTCTACGCCCTCCAGACATTTATTGTGACCCGCGTTTACTTTCAAAAGAAAGAAAACCGAATCGCCCCAGTATGTATCCTATCAAGGTATGATTAACCTATCGTTAGTATTTAGCCAGACAAAGTTATATTTTTGTAATAGAGATTAACTTTTCGTTATTATGCTGTGATACCTATGACTAACAAGCCACTAAAAAACATCAAAATTATCGAACTTTCCGGCATTGGGCCGACGCCCTATGCCGGGCAATTGCTGGCTGATTTGGGCGCGGAAGTTATCCGCATTGAAAGGCCGGGCGCGCTCAAACTCCCTGTGGAAAACCGTGGCAAGACATGTTTAGAGTTGGATTTGAAAACGCAACAGGGCCGGCAAGCTGTGCTAGACCTATTGCCGAGCGCACATATTGTGTTTGAAGGCAACCGCCCCGGTGTTATGGCAAACCTTGGTCTTGGCCCAGAACATTGCCGTAAGATTAATCCGGCACTGATCTACGGACGTATGACTGGTTGGGGCCAAAGCGGGCCTTGGGCGCACAAAGCCGGGCACGACATCAATTATATCGGCCTAACGGGCGCGCTTTATGCAATGGGAGATAGCGACCGCCCCCCGACTTTACCGCTGAATTTTGTTGGTGATTACGGCGGCGGTAGTCAATTTTTAGTCATCGGTATTTTGGCGGCTTTATTACAGTCCGAAAAAACCGGAGAAGGTTGTGTCATTGATGCTGCCATTATCGACGGCACATTTTCAATGATGGGCATCGTGCATTCACTGGATCATATGGGCATGTGGTCAGAGAAACGCGGCAGTAACCTACTCGACGGCTCACGGCCATTCTATAGATGCTACCAAACTGGCGACGGCGGCTTTATGGCGGTTGGATGTTTGGAGCCTAAATTTTTCCATGAGATGCTAAATATTCTCAACCTAGATCCAAAAACCTATGGCACCCAAGAAGATCCGAGCCTGTGGGCGGAGCAAACCAAGCTACTCGCCCATATTTTCAACAGTAAACCTCGCGCCAATTGGGAAAAGTTATTTGAAGATACAGACGCCTGCGTCACCCCAGTGCTCACATACAAAGAGGCCAACCAACATCCCCATAACAAAGCCCGCCCAA
>JAKIUV010000072.1 GCA_021647375.1 Robiginitomaculum sp. | reverse complement strand
AACAAAGGTAAGAAAGAAACTAATGTGATAAAGGGGCCAATTGGCCCCTTTATCACATCATTTAAGCACAGCGTACTGGTAGACTTTTACGCCGCCACATGGCCTGATTTTACTCCGCCCTTGACAGGCGAGGGTATAACCAAGACACCGAGGCCTTGTACCGCGCCGAAAGTGCGGCGCGCAAGGTCGGGCGCGGTATTTGGAACAGTAAAGCGTCAGGTGGGTTCTACGATATACGTAAACCAGACCCCGACCCATTGGTGCAAGATGTGGACAGTGTGCAAATCGTCGAAGGCATTATCATAAAAACCGCCGAAGTGCGCGGCACCATATATCTAAATTTCGGCGCGGATTATAAAACCGACTTCACCATAGCCATCCCCAAAAAAAGCCGCAAATTTTTCAAAAAAGCCAGCTATGACCCGCTAACCCTAACCGGCGCCCGCGTCCGTGTGCGCGGTTATATAGAACTATACGGTGGTCCCATAGTCTGGCTAAATGATCCGGTGCGGTTAGAAATTTTGGACTAATAGCCAGTATTTATATGAAATAAAATTAACCAAATCTTTGCCTTATTTTTGCCTTTCATTAACCATAAGCTTGCATTCTGGGTGGCCGCTTATGGAGGATATTGTGCGCACTATTTTATTAAAACCATCGATTACCCGTTATTTACCCCACATGCTATTGGCGCTCATACTCGCTATGGGGCTTGGGCTTTCGGGCTGTGCGACGACCCAGAGCGACCCGACGGCGAATAAACAAACGCAAAACCAGCAAGGGCAAGCCGCAACCTATAATGAGAATGAGCTTGTCTCTGCCCTCTCGACCCATTTGGGTGTGACAGCGGAAAGCGCTGGCTCTATTATTGAGCGCCTGTTTCGTAAACAAGGCCGCCCGGTTGGCTATATTACCGGACAAGAGGGCGGCGGCGCATTTATTGTTGGTCTGCGTTACGGCGACGGAACTTTGTGGATGAAAGACGGGCGCTCGCAAAAAGTTTACTGGCGCGGGCCAAGTGTTGGCTGGGATTGGGGCGGCAATGCCTCCAAGGTGTTCACTCTAGTTTACGGCCTCGACGACCCCAATTATATCTTTCGCCGCTTCCCCGGTGTTGACGGATCGGCCTATATTGTCGGCGGCATGGGCGTCAATTATCAACGCGCAGAAGGCATAACCCTCGCCCCCATCCGCACAGGTGTCGGCGCAAGGCTCGGCGTTAATGTCGGTTATTTGTCTTATAAGCGTAAGAAGGGGCTGTGGCCTTTATAAACCTCGCAAAACTGCACCCATCTTTGCGGCTTGAGCAATTATTTTTGTGCTGACGGCTTCTATGTCTTTGTCGGTTAGGGTTTCGGTTTTTGGTGATAGGGTGACATCTAGGGCTAGGGACTTATGGCCGTCTTCTACGCCTTTGCCTTGGTAAACATCGAACAAGGTCACGTCGCTGATGAGGGCTTTGTCGGCTCCTTTTACGGCGCGTAGCAATTTATCTGCTGGCGTGTCTTCGCTTACTATAAAGGCAAAATCCCGGTGGACGGGCATTAAGTCTGATATGCTCAAGGCACCTTTGGACTTGGTGGCTTTCTTGCGACCAGAAGGCACATTGTCCGGCCATATTTCAAAGGCGACGACCCGGCCTTCTATGCCGAGTTTTTTTAGCACGCCCGGGTGCAATTCCCCGAAGTCTGCCAGAATGTTTTTCGGCCCCATTTGCAAACGACCGGAACGCCCCGGATGCCAGTAACTACCGCTTGGTTTAGCAACCTGTAAATTATCAACTTTGGCCCCCATGGCGGCCAGTGCGGCAATCGCATCGGCCTTAGCGGTGAATGCGTCCGGCGCAGTTCCGCCTTGCCAGTCCCGAACCGTTTCCACCCGTCTTATGCCAGCGATGGTCGGGGATTGCCCGTCCGGTTTAGGGCTTTGGTAGGTTGGGCCAGCTTCGAACAAAGCTGCGCCCGGATAGCCTTTGTCGGCACTGCGTTGTCCGGCAAGCAAGAGGTGGATCAACGCAGATGGGCGCATACAGCCAAGCTCGCTGGAAATCGGGTTATCCAGCACCAAGCTCTCGTCCCCGCCGTCAAATAACTTGGCGTGGTCTTGGGACACGAATGACCATGTTACGGTCTCGGATAAGCCCTGATGCGCCAACGCGCGGCGGGCTTTTCTTATTTTGTTTTGTAAATCTGTTGCGAGTGGTTCACGCCTGCCGCCCGTTACAGGCAAGCTCTCGGCTACCATATCGTGCAGACCGTGAATACGCGCGATTTCCTCAACCAGGTCAGCGCCCATAGTACAGTCGCGGCGGTGGCTCGGCACGGTGACTGTCCAAGTTGGGCTTGCGGTTTTCACACCAAATCCTAGAGCCTCTAAAATGGAGACCATCTCGACGTCAGACAAATCAAATCCGGTTAGACGTTTATTGAGCTTGGGGTCAAATTCTATCGGCGCAGGGTTTTCCGGCACTGCACCAGCAATAGTCACGTCCGAGGCCTCGCCGCCGCACATATCCAGCACGAGCTGCGTCGCCATTTCAAGTCCGCCGATAACAAAGCCCGTATCAACGCCGCGCTCGAACCTATATTTGGCGTCGGAGTTTATCCCAAGCTTTTTGGCCGTCTTGCGGGTAGTCAGCGGGTCGAAATAAGCGCACTCGATCAATACGTCCGTGGTCTGTTCGGAAACCCCCGAATACGTGCCGCCCATAATACCGCCAAGGCCAAGCACGCGGGCATCGTCTGCGATAACGCACATGTCATTGGTGCAGCTATATTCTTTATCGTCGAGGGCTTGGAATGTTTCGCCTTTGCCAAGCCTTGCGCGGAGTGTGCCGTTAAGCTTGCTAATGTCATAAACATGTAATGGCCGCGCACGGTCATAGGTCAGCAGATTGGTGATGTCGACGAGCGTAGAAATTGGCCGCAGGCCAATGGCCTTAAGTCGCCTCTGCAACCATTCCGGCGACGGACCGTTCTTGACGCCGCGAATAACACGGCCAGCGAATACGGGACAAGCGTCCGGTGCGTCGGTCTCTATTTCAATAGGGCAGGGGAAGCTACCTTGGACGGGTTTCACTTTGGGCGTAATCCATTGCCCCAAACCTGTCGCCGCTAGGTCGCGGGCGATATTATCGACGCCGAGCCAGTCGGGGCGGTTGGGGGTGACTTCAAAATCAATCACCGGATCGTTCATATCAAGCGCATCCGCCAGCGGCATACCCATCTCGAAACTATCATCGAGATCCATAATGCCGTCATGGTCGTCGCCTATCTCTAATTCCCGAGAGCTGCACATCATGCCGGAGCTTTCCACTCCGCGAATTTTACGCGGCTTCTTATCCAGTGAGAAATCTAGTCCGGGAATATATGCACCCAAAGGGGCAAAGGCTACGGTCATCCCCGCCCGCGCATTGGGCGCACCGCAGACAATTTGAAGCATGCCGTCCCGGGTTTCAACTTGGCAAACTTTCAAACGGTCTGCATCAGGATGCTTCTCGGCAGAGATAACTTTGGCGATGGAAAACGCGGATAATTTCTCAGCCGGATTTTCAACCTCCTCAACCTCCAACCCCGCAAGGGTCATAGCTTCGACAATTTCGTCGATGGTCGCGTCTGTGTTGAGGTACTCTTTGAGCCAACTTAATGTGAATTTCATTTATTTTTCTCAGATTTTAAAAAAGGAAGCCCATTATACAAACTATCAATATGCTCATATAAATCAGTTTTTGGTGTGCGCCACAGTGGGTCTAGAATTATCTCGACACCTTCACGCCGCGCTAGTTTAGACGCAGGAACAAAATCACTATCTGCAGTTACCAGAATTATTGTTGAGGCCTGCTTTTTGAATGCAACGGAGGCAATATCAATGCCCATCCGCATATCTACACCTTTCTGGCGCAGCCCAATTTTGACGTCTCTCGTTACAAGGTGATCAATAGTAATTTCTTTTCGCAACAGCTTTTTCGTCGCCTCTGGTGATATTTGCCACCCAGAATCTTTAATTACTTGTCCGAGCCGCAAGGCAAATTTTTGCTGTTTCCTAAGCTCCGAAAATAATGCATTTCGAAATTTTGCTTCCGATGTCTGGCTGAAATTTATACGCCTATTGTCAATCGGAGATTTTTGCGCATCAGCAAATGGTCGTGCGTCATAATAAAAAACTCTATACAACAGAGCATCTTCATTTTGCTCACGATACGTTTCGTTAAGTTTTTGCAGATGGCGTGTGACCAATAAATTCAATGCCCCGGCAACTTTGCTGAAATCGGTATTTAGGTCGGGGCGAATATCCGGTAAGCGTTTGAGAAAATAACCACCGTCAATATGTATGGATACCTTATTCATGAAAAAGCCCCTTGATTTCGGTCGGCTTCAAGATCGCAAGCCGTAGCTCGGAAACCGGGTACTCTCAAGGGGCATATGTAAACAATATAGTCTCTTTGTGTAACATAGCAAGCGTAATTTCTGTAATAATTCTTGCGAGCCATCAGCTCAACCCCGTAGCTAAATTGGCCTGCAACAACGGTGAAAATCCGTAATGGCCTAGCCAACGTCCGTCGCCGGCGAACATATCCCTCAAATCCGGCATGCCATATTTAAGCATGGCGAGCCTATCTACGCCCATGCCGAAGGCGAAGCCTTGATATTCGTCCGGATCTAGGCCGCAATTTATCAGCACATTCGGATGCACCATGCCGCAGCCGAGGATTTCCATCCATTGGTCGCCTTGACCGATACGGATTTCATCACCGACCCGTTCGTAGCGCACATCCATTTCGGCGCTGGGTTCGGTGAACGGGAAATGGTGCGGGCGGAAACGGGTCTCTACATCTGTCTCGAAAAACGCCGAAACGAAATCCATGAGACAGCCTTTCAGGTGCCCCATATGGGTGGTCTTGTCGATAACCAAGCCTTCGACTTGGTGGAACATAGGTGTATGGGTTTGGTCACTGTCACAACGGTAAGTCCGCCCCGGCACGATGATGCGGATAGGCGGTTTCTGGCTCATCATAGTGCGGATTTGCACGGGCGATGTATGGGTGCGCAACACCATTTTCTCGCCGTTCTCATCTGGCTTCAAAAAGAACGTGTCGTGCATATCACGCGCCGGATGTCCGGGGGGGAAATTGAGGGCGGTGAAATTATGAAAGTCGTCTTCGATGTCCGGCCCCTCGGCAACCGAGAACCCTTGGTCGGCAAAAATAACTGCCATTTCTTCCATAACTTGCATCACCGGATGCAGGGTTCCGGTTTTCACGCAAACTGGTAAAGACATGTCCAGAGTTTCGGATGCGAGCGCCGCGTTCAGGGCTTCACCCTCCAGCACAGTTTTCCGAGCCTCGACCAATGCGGCCAGTTCGTTTTTCAGCCCGTTAAGCGCAGGCCCCATGACCTTTTTTTCTTCAACACTCATTTTGCCAAGCGTGCGCATTTGCAAACTAACTTCGCCTTTTTTCCCCAGCGCCGCCACCCGCACAGCATCTAGGGCGGCAAGGTCAAGGGCGGCTTCGATCTCGCCTATATATTTCGTTTTTAAAGTTTCAATATTCGCCATTTATTTATCCATGAATTTGTGGCTCGTTTTGGCAATTGCGCACTCGCGCGTCAATGCTCTTTATTTGCCAGCGCTTGCATAATTTCAAGCACTTGAGCGCGGGCATGGTCGAAGCCTTTATCGGTTTCTATAATATAGTCGGCTCGGCTTCGTTTTTCAGCGTCCGGCATTTGCCTATTTTTGATCAGATTAAACTTGGCTTCTGTCATGCCAGCCCGTGCCAATACACGGGGTTTTTGTACATCTTCTTTGGCGCTTACCACAACGGCTTTATCAACTTTCGCTTCGCCGCCCGTTTCAAACAATAGCGGTATGTCGGCAACAAATATTGTTTTCCCTTGCTGTTTAGCTTCGCTTATTGCTCGCGTGCGCATCTTAACCACCATAGGGTGGATAAAACTTTCCAGCACTTGAATGTGCAAAGGGTCCGCTTGTAAATGTTTTGATAGCCGCGCCCGGTCTACTGCACCATCAACAATAACATCGGGAAATACGGCGCGTAATATTGGCACCGCCTCGCCACCCTTAGCATATAATTTATGTACAACGGCGTCGGCGTCAAACACATAGGCACCCGCATCTTTAAACATCTGTGCTGTTGTCGATTTACCCATGCCTATCGAACCCGTTAAGCCAACAATTATCATTTCGCTGCTTTCAAATATTTAATCAACATGTCCCGCGCACCGATGTTTTTTGGTGGCTCGCACCCATAGAATAATTTAAACGATGGCCGCGCTTGTGCGATGAGCATTTCCAAACCACCAATAGTGCGCAAACCGTGCTTTTCGGCTTGTTTGATTAAGGGTGTGACCATTGGCGTATAGACCAAATCATATACCCAACTGTCTTTCATCATTCCCCCCACGTCTATATCAAGTTTATCGTTTCCAGCCATGCCGGCGGCACTTGCATTTATTACAAGACCAGCGCCCATAATTGCGCTTTGTCTATCCGACCAATCACAAGCATAAAGGTTTGGAATATTTATGTGGGTGGCTAGATTTTTAGCCCGCTCATCCGAGCGGTTAATTATCCTAATCTCCGGCGCCCCCAAAGCGAGCAGGGAGCCTAGAACGGCTCGTGCGGCACCACCTGCCCCGACCAAAGTAACAGCATTGTTGAGAATATGGTGGTGACCAACATGCTCTAACAAAGGTGCGGCAAAACCCTCCATGTCGGTGTTGTGACCTATTAATTTACCGCCGCGCTTATACAGAACATTACAAACACCAAGCTTGACGGCGTCCGGTGTAATTTCATCAGCCGCCTGGAAAGCTAGTCCTTTGAGCGGGATTGTAACATTTAGCCCCTCTATAGTTGTTTTTTTCAAGGTTTTAAACGCGTATATTGCTTCATTTGGATGCACGGCAAACATGGTATAGGCAGCTTTTATCCCGAGATGACGCAACCAATAATTGTGCAAGACCGGTGATAAGGAATGATGTACAGGCCATCCGGCTACGCCTGCCATTTTCAGTAATTGTGCCACACTATTAAATCCTGCATCCGGTTTTCATTTACGCTACCACCGCATTTCGCCGCCTTAATTCAGCGAGTAGCGGCAGCAAAGACAAGCCAAGAATAGAGAAAAAATCTCCCTCGACTTTATCAAATAGCAAGGCGCCTCTGCCCTCGAATTTATAAGCGCCAACACATGTGAGTAGAGCCTCTCTCTCTTGTGCAAGGTAATCCTTTAAGAAATCGTCACTGAAATTGCGCATAAGAAGTTTTGTTGTGCTGATGTAACACCAAGGTTTATGTCCTTTTTGTAAAATACATACGGCACCAACTAAGCGGTGCTCCTGGCCTCGCATCTCCAAGAGGCGTGTTCGGGCTTCATCTACAGACTTTGGCTTGTCATATACCGAGCCGCCAAACTCCAAAATCTGGTCGGCACCTATGATTATTTCGTCGTTGCCCAATACCAAAGCTGCGGCTTTTTCCAAAGCTAGTTTTTCCACCAACTCAGGAATTTTTAGGCCTTGTCTCAAACTCTGTTCCTTAATTTTAGCCTCATTAACAAAGCTCGGGCTTACGGAAAACTTAATCCCTGCATTCGTTAAAATTTCTGCCCGGATAGCGCTGGCCGATGCTAAAATTATTTTGGGCGGATTCTGATCTGATACCATAATTACCGCCTATCTTGGTACAGGTTTATTATCCGCGCTGCCGTTTCTTCTATAGATCTGCGCGTTACATCCACCACAGGCCAATTGTTTCTTGCAAATAACCGCTTGGCCGTAGTCATTTCGCTACGCACCATTTGTTTATCAACATATTGGGTATTTGGGTTATCGCCAAGGGATGTTATTCTGTTGCGGCGAATTTGTACTATTCTGTCAGGGCTTGAGATTAATCCGACCACCAGTGGAGATTTTACAGAGCTGGGTTTAAGCGCCAGGATTTGTTCTGGTATTGGTGCCCCAGGCACGAGCGGAAAGTTTCCAGCCTTAAAACCCCGGTTGGCCAAATATATACAGGTCGGTGTTTTTGATGTCCGGCTGATACCCAACAAAACAATATCTGCATTAGCGAGACCGTCCAAATTTTGTCCGTCATCATGGCTCATAGCAAAGTCTAGCGCACTGATCCGCGAGAAATACTCTGTGCCCATTGTCCGCTGCGCGCCTATTTCTGAACTCATTGGTGCGCCAAGATACCGCCCCAGAGTTGCCAGAGCCGGATCAAGAATTGACACTGCGGGAATATTAAGTTCCGAACAACGGGTTTCCAATTTATTGCGGCGTTCTGGATTAACGAGCGTATAAAACACAACACCCGGATAGCCCTCAATTGAAACCAAAGCTTTTTCCAGTTGTTGTTCCGACCTAACAAGAGCGTGCAAATGTTCAACTGCCAAGCCGTGTTGATATTGCGCACAGCTAGCCCGGGACGTACCGACCAAAGTTTCGCCAGTGGAATCCGATACCAAATGTACATGGAAGTATATATCGCGGATCGGTTCAATTGTTTTTGCCACGGGTTTATTTTCTATGTCGTTCATCACACTTCCAGATCAAAAATCCACCGCGTGGATTATTTCCACTTTATACACAAGACGTATACAAAAACTCCGTATATTAGAATTCAGTACATAATTATCCAAGTTTCTAACAGGTTAATAACATATGGGCAAAAAGAATTACTATTATGGGGATTATTGTGGATAAGTTATTTTGCTCCAGCATATGATTTTTTAGTGTGTATTTATATGATGTTATTGAATTTATTTTATCTACTTATTCCTATTCGAATTTCGCCGTATTTGTATTGTGTATATATTAAGTGAATATTAAGAAATCTTACCAAATCCTTAATTTTCTTCACATACGCACAGGCCCTACTTCAATCCCTATTTATATAAATAAAAAAAGAGGGAAGAAAGGATGTGTAAAACCTTCAGGTTTTCAGTTTTCTATTCGGTAAATTGTTTTGTGGTTTTAAATTACCGTCTGTTGGTACAAATGAAAATACAATCTTTTTTTCTTGACCAATAAACAGTAAGCGGCGTATATAATGTGATGTTACATAGCAAAATAAACCTATTTTGCATTTCCCAAAAAATTGCATCGTCCTGATGTATAGTGCTTTCGGCACCAAACTTTCATTTAAAGTATTACCATGAATATAACTAAAAAACTGGATCCTGCAGATATAGATATCGATTCTATTACTAAAATTGGTCTTGATGATCTAAAAAAGAAAAAACCAGCGGAGCTTGTGCAATTTGCCGAAGCAGTTGGCATTGAAAATGCTGGTGCTATGCGCAAGCAAGAAATATTTGTCGCAGTTCTTAAAGAACTTGCCGACCAGGATGTTGAAATTTGGGGTACTGGTGTTCTTGAAAGATTACAAGATGGGTTTGGTTTTTTGCGCTCCCCCGAAGCGAATTATCTGGCCGGCCCGGACGATATTTATGTTAGCTCTAAATTGATCCAGAAGATGGGAATGCGGACGGGAGACACTCTATCCGGAGAAATTCTAAGCCCTCAGGGTGATGAAAAATATTTTGCTTTAACCAAAGTCCATTCTGTTAATTTTGAAACCCCTGAACAAGCGCGCAATAAAGTTCATTTTGATAATCTGACACCGCTATATCCAGATGACCGCCTCACTATGGAAATAGAAGACCCGACTATGAAAGACATTTCTGGTCGCGTCATTGATATTGTATCTCCTATCGGTAAAGGCCAGCGCTGTTTAATTGTAGCGCCGCCGCGTACTGGTAAAACGGTTATTTTGCAAAACATTGCTCATTCCATAGAGGCTAATCACCCTGAGGTTTATGTAATTGTTCTACTGATTGATGAACGGCCAGAAGAAGTCACTGATATGCAGCGATCCGTTAAAGGAGAGGTGGTAAGCTCGACTTTTGATGAGCCAGCAACCCGCCATGTGCAAGTTGCGGAAATGGTTATCCAAAAAGCTAAACGCCTGACAGAGCACGGCAAAGACGTAATCATTTTACTGGATTCGATCACCCGGTTAGGCCGTGCCTATAATACAGTCGTACCAAGCTCTGGTAAGGTTCTTACTGGTGGTGTTGATGCTAATGCCCTGCAACGTCCCAAGCGCTTTTTTGGTGCGGCACGGAATATTGAGGAAGGGGGGTCTCTTACCATTATTGCGACCGCACTTATTGAAACCGGGTCACGTATGGACGAAGTTATTTTCGAAGAATTTAAAGGCACAGGCAATTCTGAAATTGTGCTCGATAGAAAGGTTGCTGATAAGCGTGTATTCCCAGCGATTGATGTAACAAAGTCAGGCACGCGAAAAGAAGAATTATTACTTACGCCAGTAGAGTTACAAAAAACCTATGTTTTACGACGAATCTTAAACCCTATGGGGACTATGGATGCTATTGAGTTTTTAATCGGTAAGTTACGGGACAACAAAAATAATGCCGAGTTCTTTGAAAGCATGAATACATAATATCTATGTCTGGTGTACGCGAAATTGCTTTTGATACAGAAACTACAGGATTTGATGCCAGGGGCGAAGACAGAATAACTGAAATAGGCTGTGTTGAATTAATCGATTTTTTACCGACCGGGAAAACATGGCATGCCCATGTAAATCCGCAGCGGGAAATATCTGCGCGGGTCACTGAAATTACTGGTCTGACAGAAGAATTTCTCAAAGATAAACCTTTGTTTAAAGACATTGCTGACGAGTTTCGTGCGTTCGTTGAAGATAGCCCGATGGTGGCGCACAATGCTGATTTTGACCGGGGGTTTATTAATGCGGAGTTAGAGCGTGCCGATTTCGACCCGTATCCGCGCAAGCGCTTTATTGACACTCTGGTTTTGGCACGGCAAAAATTTCCTGGTGCCAGCAACTCGCTAGATGCATTGTGTAAACGGTTTGATATATCCTTAGCCTCGCGGTCTACTCATGGGGCTTTAATTGATGCAGAATTATTGGCGAAAGTTTATCTTGAGCTTAAGGGTGGCCGGGCGCGATCCTTTGACTTGGAGAGCGAAAAGCGGGTTGTGGAAATTGTGTCTGTAGCAGTACGGGCTAGGCCAACTCCATTAAATCCTTTATTGACCGAAGAGGAGCGAAAAACCCACGAAAAATTTATCGTGAACACCTTAAAAGAAAACGCAATTTGGAAACGGTCAGCTGATTATATGGATAATTAGAGCATTTCTTGTATAATCTGGGTTATATAAGTACTCGGACTGACAAGAGCAATTCACTTTATTATCATCTCGGTATGCAGGCGGAATGATAAAATAACGTAGCTTAATTTGAAACCATTGGACGAAACGATGAACACAAGACCAAAGCCTTGTCGCCGCTTATGGGGACGAGCCAAGGGCAAGCCGCTTAGTGCCTATCAAAGCAGGCTGGTCGATACTAAATTGGCTAATATTTCCGTCGATGTAAAAACCCCAACCGCAGGGCTAGAGGAGTATAAAAGCATAAGAATGGAGGTCGGCTTCGGTGGTGCAGAGCACCTCATGCACCGTGCTTCGGAGAATTTAGATACGGCTTTTATTGGTGTAGAGCCTTTCTTAAATGGTATTGCCAAAGCACTTGCTGGCATAGATAGGTCTAACTTAAACAATATTCGCCTACACCACGGTGATGTCTGGCAATTCCTGGAAAACCTACCAAATTCCAGCTTGAGCCATATCGACATTCTCTACCCCGATCCGTGGCCTAAACCCCGCCACTACAAGCGCCGCTTAATACAAGAAGATTTAATCAATGAGTTTCACCGTATTTTAAAACCCGGCGGTGAACTGCATTTTGCCAGCGATATACCGTCTTATGTAGATTGGGCGTTGGTACGGATACTGAAGCACGATGGCTTCAACTGGCAGGCAAAAACCTGTGCCGATTGGCAAACACCCTATATAGACTGGCCCGGTACTCGATATGAGGCGAAAGCGTATAGAGAAGGGCGGACACCGCATTATTTCCGGTTTGTACGAGGTGCTAAATAATCCTCACACCTCAACCCTGTATTAGAGCACAACTGATAATTATATGCCGATTGCCTCGACCTGCCCATAAAGGCAAAATTTCTATAGTTGTTCCTGTTTGCAAGGAAGCATAGAAAACACCTGCATGATACATTGTTGACATATCGGAACAAAATAATAAAGACAATGTTTTCAGAAGATAATGTCGTGCTTTTAACGATATGGCGCACTGGGGAGGATTCGAACCCCCGACCCCCTGATTCGTAGTCAGGTACTCTATCCAACTGAGCTACCAGTGCATGCCGTAAGTCGAGATGCGGGTTAAACCCGATTTATTCATCAATTGCAAGTGTCTTTTATACTAAATAGAATTTCTTTGCATCTTGTTAATTTGAAGCGAGATAAATGCCTTTTGATAAGGCACGGGCAACGCATCTTGCTGCTGCGGCGCCGAGTTCGGATAAGGTGACCACGCGCGGGTCGTTTATGGGTTGTTTTTCAGTGCTGATAGCAAAAAGCGTATCGCCGTCCATGGGGGTGTGGGACGGGCGCACGGCTAGGGCGATACCGTCTTGTGCCATGACGGCGAGGCGGCGCAGCTCTGCATGGGTCAGCACGGCATTAGTGGCCACGACCCCGATGACCGTAGAGGCTCCGCGAGCGCGTAGGAATTCTAATTTAGTGTCTTGGGCGAGGGACGGCGTAAAATCCGGCGGTGGCTTGTGGCCACCGTATTCGCCGCCAACTTCGCAATCCCAAGCCCAAAAACAATCCGTATTCGGCATATAGGGCGAGCCAACCGGGTTGGCGGCAATGAGTGAGGAGACGGTAATGCCTCCGACCACTTCGGACGCCGAGCCAAGCCCGCCTGGATATATGCCCGCCGTCGCGCCGTAGCCCGCGCCTGCTTTACCTTGCTTGAAGTCTACCTGCGTACTGCTTTGGGCATTATCCAGAGCTTGCCTGCCGAGCGCGGCGAAAGGCGGTGTATCGCCCCAACCTTTGTTGCCGCCATTGGCATTGTCAAACAAGATGGCCGCAGGTACGATCGGCGAAACCGGGACGGGCGCGGACGCGACTTTGTAGCCAACACCCTTGGCGCCAAGCG
>JAKIUV010000071.1 GCA_021647375.1 Robiginitomaculum sp. | reverse complement strand
AAATACTTCGTGATAGCCGCAGTCAAAGTGGTCTTACCATGGTCAACATGACCAATCGTACCAATATTCGCATGGGGCTTATTACGCTCAAACTTCTCTTTAGACATTATACTCTCCTTCTACTTTCCTACTTTACCCAACCGGGCTTATTCAATTTCTCTTAGGGGCGCCTATGCGCCACCCATCGCTTCAATAACCTCATCCGAAATCGCCTTTGGCGTTGCTTCGTAATGATCAAATGTCATGGTGAACTGCGCACGCCCTTGGGACATACCGCGCAAATTACTCACATAACCAAACATATTGGCCAACGGCACCATTGCGTTAATCGCTGTGACAACACCACGCGCTTCCGTACCGGAAATCATTCCACGACGTGAACTAAGGTCGCCAATGACGTCACCCATATAATCCTCAGGGGTCACAACCTCAACCTTCATGATAGGCTCCAGCAGTTTAATACCGCCCTCTTTTTTAATTTCGCGAAACGCAGCACGGGCAGCAATTTCAAACGCCATAACCGAACTATCCACATCATGGTAAGCACCATCATAAAGCTCTGCATGGAAATCAATAACCGGGAAGCCAGCCAAAAGACCACTTTCGGCCATGGTCCGAATACCCTTTTCAACACCCGGAATATACTCCTTAGGCACATTACCGCCGACAACCTTGCTCTCGAAAGTAATGCCCTCGCCCGGCTCGGACGGGGTAAATTTAATCTTGACGCGACCAAACTGACCAGAACCACCAGACTGCTTCTTGTGGGTATAATCAATATCAATCGGCCCCTTAAGGGTCTCGCGGTAAGCCACTTGCGGCTGACCGATATTGGCCTCAACACCAAATTCGCGCTTAAGACGGTCAACCAGAATATCCAAGTGAAGCTCGCCCATGCCCGCCATAATCGTTTGACCAGATTCGTGATCGGTCGAAACCCGGAAAGACGGATCTTCAGCAGCCAATCTTTGCAAGCCAACACCTAATTTTTCTTGGTCAGCCTTGGTTTTAGGCTCCACAGAAATTTCGATAACAGGATCAGGAAATTCCATGCGCTCTAGGATAACCGGATGGTTTAAATCAGACAAAGTATCGCCCGTTGTGGTTTGTTTCAAAGAAGCAATCGCCACAATATCGCCAGCATGGGCAATTTTAATGTCATCACGGTCATTGGAATGCATAATCAGCATACGACCAACACGCTCGCGTTTTTCCTTAACCGTATTCATCAAAGTCGTACCAGATTCCAACACACCAGAATACAGACGACAGAATGTAAGCGTGCCCACAAACGGGTCATTCATGATCTTGAAAGCCAACATAGACAAAGGCGCATCATCAGATGCCGCGCGAGTTGTCTCCTCGCCAGTCTTTACATCAATACCCTTAATCGCAGGAATATCGACCGGGCTTGGCAGGTAATCAACAACCGCGTCAAGCAAAGGCTGAACACCCTTGTTTTTAAACGCCGTACCACAAAACATAGGCACCAACTTACCCTCAAGCGTACCCTTACGGATCAGACGCTTTAACGTCGCATTATCAATAGTTTCGCCTTCAAGATAAGCCTCCATGACACTGTCATCAAGCTCAGCAACTGTCTCAACTAACGTCTCGCGGTATTCAGCAGCCTTATCAGCCAAATCAGCCGGAATTTCCACTGTATCAAACTTAGCACCCAATTCCGCATCATCCGCCCAAACATAGGCATGCATTTCGATCAAATCGACCATGCCTTTAAATTCGTTCTCAGCGCCGATTGGCAATTGCATAGCCAAAGCAGGCGCACCAAGACGCTTCTTCACGCTATCAAATGAAGCGTAGAAGTCGGCGCCCAATTTATCCATTTTATTACAGAAAATCATGCGCGGAACATTATACTTATCAGCCTGACGCCAAACGGTCTCTGTTTGCGGCTCAACACCAGCATTGGCATCCAATAGCGCAACCGCACCATCAAGCACCCGCAACGAACGCTCAACCTCAATGGTGAAATCAACGTGTCCCGGTGTATCAATAATGTTCAAACGCTTACCACGCCAAAAACACGTAGTCGCCGCAGAGGTAATCGTAATGCCGCGCTCTTGCTCCTGCTCCATCCAATCCATAGTAGCCGCACCGTCATGCACTTCGGCAATCTTGTGGTTTTTACCTGTATAATAAAGGATCCGCTCAGTACATGTGGTTTTACCCGCATCAATGTGCGCCATGATACCAAAATTCCGGTAATCTTCGATTTTATATTCGCGTGACATAATATTCTCTAATTCTAGCTTTATTTACCAGCGGTAATGAGAGAACGCACGGTTCGCCTCAGCCATTTTGTGTGTGTCTTCGCGCTTTTTAACGGCGGAACCACGACTATTTGCAGCATCCAACAGCTCCCCAGCTAATCTTTCGCGCATTGTATTTTCGTTGCGTGAACGAGACGCAGACACCAACCAACGAATGGCGAGAGCCTGTTTACGCTCGTGGCGAACCTCAACAGGGATTTGGTAAGTCGCACCACCAACACGGCGAGAACGAACCTCAACGGACGGCTTGATGTTCTCAAGTGCATCATGGAACATGCGAAGAGGCTCAGACTTAGCCCGCTCCTCAACAATATCCAAAGCCCCGTAAACGATTTTCTCAGCGGCGGACTTCTTTCCGTCCAACATGATAGCATTCATAAATTTAGACAGGACAAGATCCCCAAACTTTGGGTCTGGTAAAATTACTCGTTTTTCTGCGCGGTGACGACGTGACATTATATATACCTCTACTTAGGACGCTTAGCGCCATATTTGGAACGACGTTGACGACGATCTTTAACACCCTGGGTATCCAACACACCACGCAACACGTGATAACGAACACCCGGCAAGTCTTTGACCCGACCACCGCGAATGAGCACAACACTATGCTCTTGCAGATTATGGCCCTCACCTGGAATATAGCACACAACTTCAAAACCATTGGTCAAACGCACTTTAGCCACTTTCCGAAGCGCCGAGTTCGGCTTTTTCGGTGTTGTGGTATAAACACGTGTACACACGCCGCGTTTTTGCGGACATGCTTCCATAGCCGGAACCTTGTTCCGTTTTGGCTTTGGCTTCCGGGGCTTCCGGATCAGTTGCGATACTGTTGGCATAAAGGCCTCTTATTTAATATGTGCCGCCCAAAACAGGCAAAACACGGACAAACAACGCACAGTCGACACAAAGCCTCCTGCACAAAACGCGCGAAACATCACCCCATCACCCAATCCAAATAAATGGCCTCGAAATCGAGGAAATAGGCTTCAAAACAAGGCGTTTCACGCAAAACCGCCCCTAGTCCCGGCAAAACCACCGAAATTCGGAACAAATATAAAAACTTTTCGCCAAGGAGAAGGGTCTCAAATCTCAAGAATCTGACATCAATTCCTTCAGCGAGCGGGAACATAACAGGAGATTTCCGAACGTCAACAAGAGTCTGCGTATTTTTAAAGGTTTTTTGCAGAGAAGCAGGCTACGCACTCAGGCGAGGCGTTTGGGTTAAAAATAGCGTTCCCACTTAAGGAAAGCCGTCTCGACTATTACGCCAAATCGCGGCCAATAGCGAGAAATTTCTCGCGGCGGCGCTCTATGCGGGCTTTGGACTCTAGGGGCTGCAATTCTTTTAGCGCCGCCATAATGGCAGTACCCACAGACTTGATGGTTTTTTCGCGAGCGCGGTGGGCGCCGCCAACAGGCTCTTTGATAATCTTGTCAATAACACCCAGCTTAATCAAATCTTGCGCCGTGATTTTCATGGCACCCGCCGCCGTTTCAGCTTTTGCCGCATCGCGCCACAATATGGATGCACACCCTTCGGGAGAGATCACCGAATATATGGAGTGTTCTAGCATATTGACACTATCCGCAGACGCGATGGCCACCGCACCGCCGGATCCGCCCTCGCCCGTAATCACAGTGACAAAAGGAACCTTCAAGGACAGGCTTTTATCAATGGAGCGGGCAATGGCTTCGGCTTGACCGCGTTCTTCTGCACCGCGCCCTGGATAAGCACCCGCCGTATCAACCAATGAGATAACGGGCAGCTCAAAACGTTCGGCCAGTTCCATCAGCCGCACAACCTTGCGGTAACCTTCTGGGCCAGCCATGCCAAAATTATGCTTGAGGCGCGTCTCGGTATCGTGGCCTTTTTCCTGCCCCATAATAACGATTGGCTGACCACGCAATCGTCCTAGGCCGCCAATCATAGCTTGGTCGTCACCGAATTTTCGGTCGCCGGACAGCGGCGTAAAGTCGCTGATCATACCGTTGATATAGTCGCCGAAATGCGGGCGGGATGGATGACGGGCAACCTGAGTTTTTTCCCACGCATCAAGCTTGGCGTAAATAGATTTAAGTTGTGCTTGCGCTTTGCCTTCTAGCCGCGCGACTTCTGCGGAAACATCAACGCCGCCTCCATCTTGGCCGGAGCCGTTCAGCGCTTTAAGATCATCGATCTTGCCGTCCAGTTCTGCCAGCGGGCGTTCGAAGTCCAGATAGGTTCGGGCTGCATTTTGAAGTGTGCTCATTAAATTTATCCACGGCTACTAAACGGCAGACATTATCAGGGTCAACAAAGGGAGCAAGCAAAAGCTTGCAATTTAAGACATTTAGCTCGCAGTTTAATGCATTTGGGTCGTGTAAATATCTGCGGAAGCACCATTCCACATGCTGGTAACGGCATTGTCGAACCTATCCGCACTGATAAATACACCTATAGCAAGGCGGTAAGCATCAAGTTGCGTTGACACTACTGCCAACACCATCCCACATATCGGTCACTATAACTGCTATACCTGTAATCCCGACAATTAAGCCGACAGCAAGTATAGCGACAAGCATGCCGTATTCAATTGCTGTTGCCCCGCTTTCATCACGGGCAAGCCGGCTAAACATCGTCTGTAATCTGCTATACATATCACTTATTCAAACCGTCGCCCCCGCGTCAGCCTGTCCCTAATCTCTAGCGCAAGCGGTATATCCGCAGGTACCAGATCGAGGCCACAAATACGGTCTGGAAACACCCAGCGCACTTGCTGCCCCTCTTTCGGACGAACCATTCCGTCCCATTGACGACAAAGATATAACGGCATGAACAAATGAAAGTCTGCATAGGCATGGGAAACAAAGTTAAAAGCCTGCAAGCACTGCTCACACGGCTCCACCCCTAACTCTTCCCAAAGTTCGCGTCTTATCGTTTGTTCCGGCGTCTCTCCGTCTTCAACTTTACCACCCGGAAACTCCCACAGCCCCGCATGATCTTTACCCACTGGTCTTTGGCTCATAAGAATGCGCCCATCCGTATCAATAAGCGCACATGCCGCAACCAACATTAGCTTCATCTCTATATGTCTTTCGTATTAAGACCCTGTTTAGGGGCATGGTTAATAAATTTTGTTATTAGCTACGATAATCTGCGTTAATATCGATATATCCGTGGGTAAGATCGCATGTCCAGACGGTGAAGCTTTCTGTACCCACAGCAACATCTACCCGGATTTTCAATTCCGAGTTCTTCATATAGCCAGCCAACCTGTCTTCATCATATTCTGGCGCACGGTAGCCGTCTTTGGCAACTAAATGTGGGCCGAAATAAATGGCGAGCTTGTCGCGATTGGCGTGCGCGCCCGATTTACCAACCGCCATAACAATACGCCCCCAATTGGCATCTTCGCCAGCAATAGCCGTTTTGACCAAAGGTGAATTGGCAATGCTCATGGCGATGGCTTTGGCGGCGGAACCCGACTCCGCCCCGGTGACGCAAATTTCGACAAATTTACTAGCCCCCTCGCCGTCTTTGACCACCTGATGTGCCAAATCGTGCATAACCAGCCCGAGCGCCCTCTTGAAACTTACCAACTCCGGATCGTTAATATCGTTAATTTCCCCATGAGATGCCTGTGCAGTTGCCGCCAACAACACTGTATCGCTGGTAGACGTATCGCTATCCACAGTAATAGCATTGAAGCTGGTTTCGTTCAGTTC
Organism: Robiginitomaculum sp.; assembly: GCA_021647375.1. Taxonomy (GTDB): domain Bacteria; phylum Pseudomonadota; class Alphaproteobacteria; order Caulobacterales; family Maricaulaceae; genus Robiginitomaculum_A. The sequence goes on along the minus strand of JAKIUV010000071.1, from coordinate 7,383 downwards.
GCTCAGCAATACCTGCAATACCGCGCGGGAGATATTGGCATCGGTAAAGATAAATGAAAGCATGGTCGCCATATCAGGCGCAATCATGCCGGAACCTTTGGCGATACCGCAAATATGCACGGGCGCGCCGTCAAGAGTACAGGATTGAGCCGAGCCTTTGGGGTAGGTATCGGTGGTAGAGATAGCCCGGGCCGCATCTTCCCAACTACAATTGACGTCCGCCACCTGAATGCCCTTAACGCCCTGTTCAATTGGCGACAGGATGAGTGGTTCACCGATAACGCCAGTGGAAGCCACATAAACATCCTGTGCTTCGCATCCGATTTTCCCAGCGGCCATATTGGCCATATCGCGCACCCCGTCGCGCCCTATTTGTCCGGTAAAAACATTGGCATTTCCGGCATTGACCAAAAGGCCAGCATTCGCGCCGCGTGCCAAACACGCCTTAGACCATTCCACAGGCGCACCGGGCGCGGTAGATTTGGTAAACACACTGGCAACCCTGCTTTCCCCGGCTAGTTTAACCAGCAATACATCCGGACGACCTTGGTATTTCGCGCCTGTTTTCGCCGTCCACATTTGCACACCACCAATATGCGGCATATCGGGAAAGTGGCTCGGAGCGAGGGGAGAGCGTTTAAGGTGCATCTGGTTTCTCGCTAGTTTCTGGGTTGACGGCGGACGATTTTTTGCCCGTTTTAAGTTGAATGTCACTGTTCGCGCGCAAGGACTTCAGCAGTTTTTGAATTTCCTCATAGGTCATAAAGCTAACGATTTCCGGTCTAACCGTCTTAATATCTGGCCTTGGCATAGCCCGGCGGTCAAGAATAGTGAGAATATGCCAACCATCACCAGTCTTGAACGGCTCGGATATAGCGCCTTTCTCCAAAGAAAACGCGGTAGACGCAATCACTTCTTCCATAGCGTTCTCGGAAAAATACCCCAAATCGCCGCCAATATCTCGGGTTGACGGATCAGTAGAAAATTCCTTGGCCAAAGCGGAGAAGTCTCCGCCCTTTTCCACAAGGTCTTTAAGCTCATTGGCTAGCTCCTCTGTCTCAACCACGATTTGGCGCGCCCGCACCTGTTCGGCATTGCCTTGTAAGGCGCGCTGTTCGTCATACATGCGCTTAACGCTTTCGTCCGTGACTTTCTCAGCCAATAATTTCTCCACCACAACATTGGCCAAAATACGCTCCCGCGCTACAGCAAGGCGTCGGCGCGTCTCGTCGTTTTGGTCTAATGAGCGCCGCAGAGCCTCAAGTGCCAGTAAACGCTGGTCAATAAGCTCGTCGAGCATCGTTTGAAATACCGGATCTTTCGGGGTCAAGGGTTGGCCGGGCGTAATCGTGCCTTTTGTGAGGGCGGCATGTTCAATATCAGACAGATAAATACTGGTGCCGTCAACTTCCGCAACAACCGTATCGCCGAGCCGGACAATTTTGGTATTCAATGGTGTTTTTTCGCCCACCATTGGCCCGCCTTGACAAGCCCCTAAAGCCAGCCCAGATAACAAGCTGGCCACCAAGAAAAATTTTAATGTTATTTTTGTCACATCATCCTCATATATTGACCGCAGATTATTGACTTACAAGCTTAGCGTCCTTAAGTCACCAACAAGATTATTTGTAATATCATGCTTAATCACGCACGTAAAAAATTCAAGGATGACCATGTTAGGTATCGCGAAGAAAATGTTCGGCTCGGAAAATGACCGCAAGCTCAAGAAAATGCGGCCAACCGTAGATAAAATCAATGCAATCGAGCCAAAATTCGAAGCTCTGAGCGACGAAGAGTTGCAAGCAAAATTTGCAGAGTTCAAACAGCGTTACGCCAGCGGCGAAACCCTGGACGATTTAATGGTGGAAAGCTTTGCCACAGTCCGTGAAGCCGCCAAGCGGACATTGGGGCAGCGCCATTATGATGTGCAGCTCATTGGCGGCATGTCCCTGCACCGTGGCGAGATTGCAGAAATGCGCACGGGCGAGGGTAAAACTCTTGTGGCTACTCTAGCCGTATATCTCAACGCAATCCCCCAGCGCGGCGTGCATGTGGTTACGGTCAATGATTATTTAGCCTCTCGCGATGCAGAGTGGATGGGCGAGATTTATTCTTTTCTTGGCCTGTCAACAGGTTGTGTGGTGCACGGGCTTGACGACCACCAGCGCAAGGCGGCCTATGATTGTGATGTCACCTACGGCACCAACAACGAATTTGGTTTTGATTATCTGCGCGACAATATGAAATACTCGCTAGAGACCATGGCGCAGCGCGGCCATCATTTTGCAATTATCGACGAAATTGACAGTATCTTGATCGACGAAGCCCGTACCCCGCTCATCATTTCAGGCCCAACCGATGATCGTTCCGACTTTTACAAACTAATCGACACCTTTATTCCCCTTATATCCGAAGACGGCTACGAAATTGACGAAAAAGCGAAAACCGCTGTCTTTAACGAAGCTGGCACCGAGCAGATTGAAAATATTTTGCGCGAGCAAGGTCTGCTGGAGGGTGAAAGCCTATACGACATCGAAAATGTCACTATGGTACACCATATTAATCAAGCTTTGCGCGCTCACAAACTCTATACAGATAACAAAGATTATATCGTCAAGGACAACCAAGTTATGTTGATCGACGAATTTACGGGTCGGATGATGGAGGGGCGACGCCTGTCCGACGGTCTGCACCAAGCTATCGAAGCCAAAGAACGCGTAGAAATCCAGTCCGAGAATGTGACATTGGCCTCAGTGACATTCCAAAACTATTTCCGTCTGTTTGAAAAATTGTCCGGCATGACAGGTACGGCTTTGACCGAAGCATCAGAATTTTACGATATATATAAACTCAATGTGCTGGAAATCCCGACCAACCGCGAAATCTTGCGTATAGACTCGGACGATGTTATCTACCGCACCGAGCGGGAAAAATTTAACGCTATTGTCGACGAAATTCGTGAGTGCCAAACCAAAGGCCAGCCCATGTTGGTCGGTACTGTATCTATTGAGAAATCAGAGTTGCTTTCGAAATTCCTTACCGAAAAAGGCATTCGCCATCAGGTCTTAAACGCCCGCTATCATGAACAAGAAGCCTCAATCATCTCTCAGGCCGGTGTGCCGGGTGCCATTACTATTGCGACAAATATGGCAGGCCGGGGTACGGATATCCAACTCGGCGGCAATCTCGATATGCGCATCGAACAAGAAGCTGTGGACGGCGAAAGCGATAGCGAACGCGATGCCCGCATAGCAAAACTCACCGCAGATGTTGCGGCTCTTAAACAACGAGCGCTGGACGCAGGCGGGCTTTATGTTCTGGGTACGGAACGCCACGAAAGTCGCCGGATTGACAATCAACTTCGGGGGCGGACGGGGCGTCAAGGCGATCCGGGACGCTCCAAGTTTTACATTTCCACCGAAGACGACCTAATGCGGATTTTTGGCGGCGACCGCCTCAAAACCATGATGAGCAAAATGGGTTGGGAAGAAGGCGAGAGCTTGACCAACCGTTTTATGTCCAAAGCCGTTGAACGCGCCCAAGCTCGGGTTGAAACCCGTAACTTTGACATTCGCAAGAACTTGCTGAAATATGATGATGTGCAAAACGACCAACGCAAAACCATATTCGAGCAACGCCTTGAATTTATGACTGACGACGATGTGTCGGATGTGGTCGAAGACATGCGACACCATATTTGTGAAGACCTGATCGAAACTCATGTGCCTAAAAAAGCTTATGCGGAACAATGGGACATCGAAGGTTTGACGACGGAGACCGACCGTTTGATGAATTTGCAATTGCCATTCGCAGACTGGGCTGCCGAGGAAGGCATTGCCGACGAAGAAATGTTGGAGCGATTTAAAGAGGCTGCTGATAAAGCTTTCAAAGAGCGTACAGCACAGATAGACCGCCCAACCATGCAGTCTGTTGAAAAACAGGTTCTTTTACAGGTTATCGACACCAATTGGCGCGAACACCTCCAGCATTTGGATCATCTTAAATCCGTAGTTGGCTGGCGCTCATACGGCCAGCGCGACCCGTTGAACGAATATAAATCCGAAGCGTTCACATTGTTTGACCAACTCCTGACCAATTTGCGCGAAGGCGTCACTAAACTATTGATGAATTTGCAAATTGATACCCGTCCACCAGAACCAGAGCCGGCTACAAGCTTTAATCCAGATGATTACGACGATTTTGATCCAGGCATTTTTGCCAACCAACCAAAACCCCAACCTGATTTACGTGCGCCTATGGCCGCCCCCCTCAGCCCACCAATGGCAAGGTCGCCTCAAGACATGCTCGCGCAATCCGAGCCAAATGGCGCAGCTGCTGGTTTTGACATAGATGCCTATATAGCCCAAAATGGCCGCATCCCAAGGAACGCGCCCTGCCCCTGCACATCCGGGAAAAAGTTTAAACATTGCCACGGTAAGCTTTAGAGAAAGCATTAAGGGGAAAATCTCTCGATCGCCGCTTTAATATGCGACGGCATTTCTGTGTTCCACATATGGTGTTGACCACCTTTAAGCAGGATGAATTTCTTTTCACCGCTCTGCGGGTCACCAAGGTGCAGGTCGTAAAGCGCTTTACCTTGTGTGGGCGGGATTAACGCGTCTGCACCGCCGTGTAACACCAAGAGCGGTTCCGTAACCGACGGCATTTTCAAATCAGAACGATATTTGTCCTTAAGTAGTAACGATGTCGGAAACCACGGCATTTGCTTGCGGGCCATGGCCTGCATGGACAAAAATGGCGCAGATAGGATTAGGCCAGCGGATTGGCGCGCGCTGGCTACATGCACGGCACAAGCTGCGCCCAAGCTATCACCATAAATGACGATGTTCCCGGGCTTTATGCCTTTATCGATAAGTCTGTCATAATTGGCCAGAGACGTGCGCAGAATATTTGTCTCATTAGGCACGCCCGGATTGCCAGCATAGCCCGGAAACTCAACCGCGAGATAGCCAACACCCCACGCCTTAAACGCGGCAAAATGGTCAGTATATTGATAGGCGGCACTACCGTTGCCGTGGATAAATAATATTACCGGAGCGCCTTCCTCAGGCGGCGGACTATATATGGATTTTATTTCGCCAATACCGGCGACGGGAATTGGTAATATCCGCTCGTCATACTCGTCCAGAAACCAACTGGGGACAGCCTCCTCGGGCGGGAAATACATAAATCTGCGCTGGGCAAAATACACGGCCAACAAAGCCACCAAATAAAGTCCAATGACAGCAAGAATTGCCCATTTTACAATAACCATTCAGGAGCCTTTATTGTCCTCAAATTCCAAACTCTATGGTTTGGCTTACTGTCTATTCCTTAACACAAGCGCACTTTGCCGCAAGGAAATATCCATTTGTTGCAATAGCATTTGTTTTTCATGCGTCATATTCAGCGTGTCGTAGAAAAAATAGAGTGTTTCGTAATGTTTAGCATCTTTTGGCTTAGCATTAGCAAACCATTTCTCCGCCCACGGTAAAGCCCGGTCATATTGTTCCGCTTGTGACCAAGCTTGCCAGAGATATGCAATGTGATTTGGCTGTAGCACGCCGCCGTCTACGGCCCAATCTTCTAACATTTGCGCACCTTCAGCGGGTTTACCATTTGCGATTAATAGTTGTGCGATATTAAGACGCAAATTTGTGGCTTCATTTGGTAACAGGCCGCCCGATGATATGGCTGCCTCAAAGGCGTCTACCGCATCTTTATACTGGTTTAACTCATATAGAGACGACCCCAATAACTGATAAATCATAGCGGTTTCATAGATGCTCAAAGTTTTGCTCTCCAACGCTTCTTTGAGCAATGAAATTGTGAGGTCGTATTTATTTTCATCTTTCGCCAGTACGGCATCGTTGACGATCTGCCCGGCCTTTGCGGAGAATATCCGGGCTTGCTTGTCTTGCGCCGTCGCCACAGGTACTAAGGTAGCTACCGCCAAGACCAGCCCTGCTTCCATAGCCATTATTCGTGCAAATTTGGATATTGAGCTTCCATAATTTTTCATGACACTACTCCGGTATTGGCCGACCGCGTTCGTCGGTCAGGGCGAAGGTAATCAGGGTTTCAACACCGTGCCTGTCCACCGCCTGCCCGCCTTTGATTTTCGGGTTGTATTTCCATTTCGCGACCGCCTTGATTGTCGGGCGCTTGAAAATTGATTGCGAACATTTAGTCGCGAGATTATTAAAGGGTTGGCCGTAAGCATTGACGCTAAGGCGGACAATGCAATGGCCTGATTTTTGGGCGCGGGGCGGCATATTAGGCTCGAAGCGCAATATGGGCTGTATGTCTTTGTCGGCTACAACCAAACTAACCGTTGTCGGGTCTAGTTGGAGCCGTTCCATTTTCGGGATAGCCATATCCATGTCAGCAATGGGTATAGTCGGTAAGGTCTGAGCTTGACGCTCTATGATTGGCGGCGCTGGCGGCGGAGTTATGAGTTTTAACTCTTTGGGTTTGATCTTGGGCGCGACGACCACATCTATAATTTCCGGATTAATGACAAAGCTCATTTTGTCAGGTTTGTCTGCTAAATCCACAAACGGCACATAGATCATTTTCGCCATAATCAGCGCTAATCCCGTGGTGACGATAAAGGCTCCAGGCCCACTTATTATTGCCCGCATTATCAACTTCATACTGTCCTCCCATTCAAGTATAGTTATTACATAACATAACGCCACTACAATTGCAATAGTATATTATAACTATTTATTGTGTTATATTTTTCATAGCCAAATAGCCTGCTTCGCGTTAGGTTTCCCCATGACAAATATATTAAAAATAGACCAAAACAGTATTGCCCTAGCTATCCACGGCGGAGCCGGAAATTACGACAAAGCCGAACAGGATGTTCAAATAGAACATCTGCGCAGTGTCGCCGAACGAGGGCGCACTATGCTACTAGACGATGCCTGCGCACTAGACGTGGCCGAAGACTTGGCGGTCATGCTGGAAGATGCCGGGCTGTATGTGGCGGGCAAAGGCACAGGGCCAAACTCTGCGGGCGAATACGAGCTGGACGCTTGCATCATGGACGGAGCCAACCGCAATGTCGGCGCGGTCGCGGCGCTCAAGGGTTTCAAAAATCCGGTGCGGGTCGCTCGTGCCGTACTGGATCACACGCCCCATGTCATGCTTGCGGGCAATGGGGCGCAGACTTTCGCCGCCCTGCAAAACTGCACACAAGTGGAAAACCCGTTGGAATATTACATCATTCGCGGTGTCACCCGCCTGCCCCATGAACTAGACACGGGCACGATTGGCGTCGTGGCGCGGGATAATAAAGGCCGCCTCGCCGCCGCTACATCCACAGGCGGGCTGCTGGGCCAACTGGCGCGCCCGGTCGGCCACACCCCCCTCCCC
>JAKIUV010000070.1 GCA_021647375.1 Robiginitomaculum sp. | reverse complement strand
TGCGGATGGTTTAGGGTATTCCCTTCCACCGTTTTTCACGGGGGAAGGAGAAAAATGAACCCATACAATGAAAATAATTCAACCTTGACGGGTTTTCCGCCTTAGCAATTCAAGTGCCGCAACAATCGTCGCACCTCGCACGTTCTCGCGACCATCATTCGCAAACAAAAAATGTTGCACTTGCGTGTCTTCGCCTTTAACCGCCAAACCTATCCACACTGTGCCGACGGGTTTGTTTTTGCTGCCGCCTGTGGGGCCGGCTATGCCTGTTACCGAGACGGCTAGGTCTGTGTCCATGCTACTCCGGACATGTTCTGCCATTAGGCGGGCGACTTGGCCGCTGACGGCACCGTGTTTTTTTATTATGCTAGGCGGGACGCCGAGATGTGTGCCTTTGACGGCATTGCTGTAGGAGATAATGCCGCCCTCGAATACGGCGGACGACCCTGGAATTGCTGTCAATGCCGCGCCGATGCCGCCGCCTGTACAGCTTTCTGCGGTGGCGATTGTGAGGCGTTTTTCGCGGGCCGTTTTGATGATCTGTTCGGCACGTTTGTAAATTTCGTCTGTCATGCTGGTATGCGTATGCTTGCGGTGGCACTGGCGGCAATGCCTTCGCCGCGTCCGGGAAAACCGAGGCCTTCGGTGGTGGTGGCTTTGACGCTGACGCGGTTCAGAGATAGGTTCAATGTCTGTGCAATTTTCGCTCGCATAGCCCCCCTATGTGGTTTGATCTTTGGTTTCTCGCAGATCAATGTCACGTCCACGTGGTCAATGGTTGCGCCTTCTGACCGTGCCAATTTGGCAGCATGAGCCAAGAACATAGTCGAGTCTGCGCCTTTCCATTTTGCATCTGACGGCGGGAAATGGTCGCCTATATCTCCGGCGCTGATGGCGCCGAGCAGAGCATCGGTGAGGGCATGGAGGCCGACATCGGCATCGCTGTGACCTTTGAGGGAAAATCCTGCCTCTATTTCTACACCGCAAAGGAAAAGCGATGAACCCGCACAAATTTGGTGAACATCATAGCCCGACCCTGTAATGCTTATCATGTTTTTGCTCATAAAATCGTCCGCAAATGTGAGTTTAATATTATCAGGGTCGCCTGCGCAAAACCCGATAGACATTCCCGCTTGCCGTGCCACTTCTATATCGTCTGCGAAATCTGAACCGTCCGGAATATTGGCGTAAGCGCGCAATATATCTGCGTAATGAAAGCCTTGCGGCGTTTGCACGCGTCGAAGCTGGTCGCGGTCAACGGGGCTACCGTCCAGAGTTTTCACCGCATCGACTATGGGCAGGCTAGGGACGGCGGCTGTATATTTTTCCAACGCTTGCACAACATTATCAATCACGCCCATGCTCAAAAATGGTCGCGCAGCATCGTGGATGAGGACAATATCCGGCGCGTGTGATTGCAAAGCAACAAGCCCCGCCTTAACGGATGCTGTTCGCGTCGTGCCGCCGTGGATGGGGATAATCGCGCCATCAACATTTTCACAGGCCAGGGCGAACTGCTCTTTATCATCAGGATGAATAGCGACCACAATCGGCGTAAAAGCACTAAAGCATTTAAGCGTTTTGGTTAGCACCATTTGCCCATCAAGCGTGCGGTATTGTTTAGGCAGGCCAGAGCCTGTTCCGCTATTGGCTCTGCGCCCACGTCCGGCGGCTACAATTAAGACGGCTATTTTGGCATTTTTGCGTGATGAATTATTGTGCAATTGATTTTTTCCCTATAAAGCCAAATTATGAACCCAGAAATCCATATCGGCAAGCTCCAAATAGGCGCACTCACCCTCGTATCAAATGTGCTGGTTGCGCCGATGACCGGGATTTCCGATTTACCGTTTCGCCGTGTCGCACAAAAGTTCGGCCCTGGCTCGGTGATGTCGGAAATGGTCGCAAGTGAGTATCTCGGGCGGGGACACTTGACATCAATGATTAAAACTGAAGGGGCCGGCGAGATAAAACCTCTGGCCATTCAATTGATTGGCCGCGAAGCCAAATGGATGGGGGCGGGTGCGCGCACCGCCGAAGATATTGGCGCAGAGGTGATTGATATAAATATGGGCTGTCCGACGCGGCGTGTGACTAGCGGCCTTTCGGGGTCTGCCTTGATGCGGGATTTGGATCATGCTTTGACATTGATAGAGGCGACTTTAGACGCGGTGCAAGTGCCCGTGACCTTGAAAATGCGTCTCGGTTGGGATGATGATAGTTTGAACGCACCGGAGCTGGCCGCACGCGCCGAAGCCGCAGGCGTTAAGATGGTGGTCGTCCATGGGCGCACGCGCTGCCAAATGTATAAGGGCAGTGCCGACTGGGCGGCGGTCAAAAAGGTAAAGCAGGCGGTGGGCATACCGGTGATTGTCAACGGAGATATTATCACGGGTGCTGATGCTGTGCAGGCCATGGCGCAATCGGGAGCGGACGGGGTCATGTTGGGGCGCGGATTGGTTGGGGCGCCGTGGCGTATCGCAGAGGTCAATGCACGCTTGGCCGGACGTGAATATGTGCCAATATCACTGGAAGATATGCTGCTCACCGCCCAGCAACATTACCGGGATATAATCCAGTTTTACGGTGAAGAGCGTGGCATACGCAATGCCCGCAAGCATTTGGCGGAATACATCAACAATGCCCCCGTGGACATGCCGGATGATGCCCGAGGCCAGGCTCGTTCCGATATTTGTAGATTGAACAATGAAGCCGCCGTACTGGCAAAATTAGAACACGTGTATTTGTCACCAGATAATCTTAGTTTGGACGGAGCGGCATGACGACCACACAGATAGATAGCGAATTGGTGGAAGCCCTGCCTGATCCGGTTTTAGTGTTTAAGAGCGCGGATTTAACATTAGCCTGGATGAACTCAGCCGCAGAAAGCTGGTTACAATGCTCACTCGCATCTAAAATAGGTAGCAATTTGGCGCATATTGCAGGCGGTTTTGCTGCGCTTGAAACTGCGGCGGGGGATACGGCAAAAAACGGATCCACAATTCGCGGGCATAATCTTGATGTTTATATACCCGGTGCTGGTAGTGCCGAAGTCTCGTATTTGATCTTCCCGTATAAACAAAACATAGCTATTTTGTTATCGCCGCAAAGATACGGTGTCGGTACAGACAATGACAGCGATAAGGGGCAAGCCGTCGGCATGTTCGGGCAAATGTTGGCCCATGAGCTTAAAAACCCGTTAGCAGGAATATATGGGGCTGTGCAATTATTGGAGGCGGGTATATCGGATGCGGCAGATTTGGAAATCACTGGACTGATTAAATCGGAAGTGAAGCGTATTGGACGGCTCGCGGATAAAATGGAAGACTTCAGCATTAGTGAGCCTTCGGAGTTTGATAATTTCAATATCCATACTGTGTTACGAAAAGCGCTTTTATTGTTTCAAAATGCCAATAATGCGGACATTAAATTTGTAGAAAACTATGACCCGTCTTTGCCGGATGTTTATGGCAATGCCGACAAATTGATGCAGGTGGTGATCAATTTTTTAGCCAATGCGACCGATTCTGTGAAAGCCCATATGGGGGCTGGCACGATTGAAATACAGACGTTGTACCGGGCTGGTGTGCGCAAACAAGCCCCTCAGGGTGGGCTACATGCGCTGCCCATAGAGGTCAAAATTATTGATAATGGTGGTGGGGTTTCTGACAAAATTAAAGATAGAATATTCCAGCCATTTGTGACGGGGAAGGCAAATGGGCACGGCCTTGGTTTGGCGCTTGTGTCAAAAATTATTGAGGAACATGGAGGGATTGTGGCGTGTCATTCCAATGATGATGAAACCATTTTTTCCATGTTGCTACCGAGTGGTTGTAAGGAAAAGGTATGAAATACAATATTTTAATAGCAGATGATGATGCGAGTATCCGTTTTGTCCTCAGTAAGTACCTGACCCGAGCGGGCTATGGTGTGAAAGCTACTGACAACCCGCAAACCTTGTTAAAGTGGGCGAAGGCTGGCGAGGGCGATGTCATTCTCACAGATGTGCATATGGGGGCGGACGAAATTTTCTCCTATATCCCCGAGCTGAAGCAATTGCGCCCAAATTTGCCCATTATCATTATCAGCGCCAATACTCGCATGGTCACGGCGCTTAAATCCAGGCAGTCTGGAGTGTTTGAATATATCCCCAAACCATTTGATCTGCCGGAGCTGGCGGGCACAATTAGGCGCGCTTTGGATGCACAGGTAATCCCTGAACGGAAAATATCAAAAAAACCGGATCAAATGATTGGCCGATCAAAAGCCATGCAGCCTGTATTTCGGGCAATATCCGATTATGCTTCGGGTTTGGTTCCCGTATTTATTTGGGGGGATGCGGGCACAGGCAAGAGCCTCGCGGCGCAATGTGTGCATGATGCTGGAGGGCGCAGCAGCTTAAACTTTGTCTTGTTCAGTAGCTTTGACAACAATGCCGACTTATTTGAGGCGGTTGGAGCAGGAGATTTGTTGGTCGACCGCGTGCATGAACTGAGCGCAAAACGGCAAGCGCAATTGCTTGAAGCACTAGAGTTCAACGAAAGTAGACCAAGTGATGATAAATTTCGAGTGATAGCCACTGCTGAAGAGTCGTTGGAAGAAATACAGCAAAATCAAATACTTCGCTCTGATTTATCATCTCACTTAATGGGCGGACGCATTTATTTGCCGCCCTTGCGGGATCGGACTAGGGACATCGTTGATTTAGCATCGCACTTCATTAACAGTGTACGGCCAGGCGCACGCGGGAATATTGACAAGCCGGCACAAGTGAGACTGAAAGCCCACACTTGGCCCGGTAATGTGCGCGAACTGCGGAATTTGATGCACGTCGTTGCTTTGCAATTTTCAGATAGGGACATTACAGAGAATATAGTTGAGCGCATACTCGCTCCGCAACAAACAATAGAGACACGGGATAACCTATTTGAAGATATAAAACTTGCTTGTACTGAGTTGTTGAGCGCGGTGAATGCGGGCGGTGATAATTCCACCAATTCACCTTTTGAGCAGGCGCTGGAGTGGGTGGAAAAGCCACTGATCGCAGAAGCCCTGCGGCTGACAGGCGGCAATAACTCAAAAGCAGCAGATTTGCTTGGTATCCACCGCAACACTCTGCGGACAAAATTGCGCAAATGGCAGGACAAATAAACACCGTGATGCCCGCCCGCAATTTTTGTTGCATCCGGGTATCAGTGTGGTAAATAGGTTACAATGATTGACGATCAAAAAACGCGGAACAGGCAATTCCGGACACCCAAGGTGTTTCGCACGGCGTTATTTGGCGTGTTTTTCACTATTGCCGCTACGCTTACAGGTATCGGCGCTTTGATGGCTTTATCTGGTGATGAAGGGCAGGCGGCAGATGCTTTGCCGGGGCTATGGCTCAATCTGGTGTTGATTCTTATTCTTGGCGTCTATTTATTTTTCCGTCTGCGCAAGGTGTTGTTCAGCTCTGATGCGCACGAGAGTGCGCCGCATTTGCACCGCCGTTTTGTGATGATTTTTTCCTTGGGCGCTTTGCTGCCAGCTATATTGGTTGGTCTGTTTTTTACGGCGTTAATGAGTCGGAATTTAAGCGATATTTTTGGGCCAACGGTGCGCCAAACCATGCAAAATTCCCGGGACGTTTCCAATGCATATTTGCGAGAGGAAATAGATGAAATCTCCCAAGGGGTTTATGAAATTGCCGAAGATTTGAACCGTGCAGAATCGACTTTGCCCAACAGGATTACATTTACCGCCTTCCTCATAAGCCAGGCCGTGTTTCGGGAATTTCCTGTTGTTTATGTGATTGACGGGGACGGCAGGATATTATCCCAAGCGGAAGGGCCGCAGTCCCCAGTTTACATTTTACCAAGCAGTGAGGCTATGAGCCGCGCCAAAGAAGGCTCGATGACGATCACTAGCCGCAACGAAATCGACTTGCTGGTCGCACTATACAAACTTGAAAATTTCACAGATGCTTATCTTTACACAGGTCGTTATCTGCGCGAGGGCGTGCTTGCCAATATTGACAAAATCGACGAGGTAGATGCGTCCCTGGATAGCTATGAGGGCAGCTATAAAGCGCTAAACAACGTATTCTTATTGACCTATATAGAGGTAGCGTTATTGATCTTTTTTGCGGCTATTTGGCTTGCTCTTCTATTGGCCAACAGGATAGTTTCACCCTTGGGCGAGATGGTCAATGCGGCAGAAAAAGTCCGTGCGGGTAACCTTGCCGCGCGGGTAAATGTCACGGGTGTTTGGGACGAAATTGGTGATTTAGCCAATGCTTTCAACCGCATGACCAGACAACTTCATACACAGCGCGAAGACTTGGTGATGGAGCATGATATTTCGGAGCAGCGCCGGGAGTTTTCAGAAGCGGTGCTTTCCGGTGTCAGTGCGGGCGTGATCGGTTTAACCCCAGAGGGTAAAATTACGGTCATAAATAAGTCTGCCGAAAACTTATTGGGATTGCGTGCCGCCGATGTTGTCGGGGCGCCGTTGTCTCTTGTGTTACAAAGCTTCTTGCCTGTATTTACCCGCGCCAAAGACGACATTGATAACCATGCAGACGATCAGGTCGTTCTTGAAACGTCGCACGGCATCAAAAATCTTGATATTCGTATTTCATCCTATAAAGGCCACCAACCCGAAACAGGATGGGTGATTACCTTTGATGATATTACGCGCTTGGTCGCTGCGCAAAGGCACTCAGCTTGGCGAGAGGTTGCTCGCAGAATTGCCCACGAAATTAAAAACCCGCTGACGCCAATACAATTATCAGCGGAACGACTAGAGAAGAAGTTTAAACCTGAAATCACCTCTGATCCAGAGGTGTTTTCCAACTGTACAAGAACCATTGTCCGCCAAGTTGCAAATCTCGGGCGCATGGTTGATGAATTTTCCGCATTTGCGCGCATGCCGGCACCGATATTGGAGCCGATTAATTTGCACACCCTCATTAAGGAAACATTGTTCGCCGCACAGGTTGCATTTCCAGATATACAGTTTCTATATGATGAAAACCAGGATGCAAATATTGAAATTTTATGTGATGAGCGCCTCATCTCCCAAGCCTTAACAAATATCTATAAGAATGCCGGCGAAGCCATATCAAGACGGATCGACGACACTGGCCAAGAGGAGCTAGACGGTGTAATCAATACAGATGTTAGCATAGCAGGCGCATTGGTCTGCATTGATATAACCGATAATGGCCAAGGTTGGCCTGAGCAAGATAGAGAGCGTCTGCTTGAGCCATATATGACAACACGCAATGAAGGTTCCGGCCTAGGTTTGGCCATTGTCAAGCGTATAGCGGAAGACCATGGCGGGTCTTTGGAGTTGGTGCGGATGCCCGCAGATAAAACAGGTGCGCGAGTTCGTATTTGCTTGCCAAAAACAGATGAATTTACTGAACCTTTAATGCCGTCTGCTCATAAAATTACCAATCCGACAGGAGAAACTGTACCATGAGTTTTGAGATATTAGTTGTTGAAGACGAAGATGATATTAGGAATTTGATTGCCGGTATTTTATCCGATGACGGTTACCCTGTCCGCGAAGCAAATGGCAGTGTACAGGCACTTTTAGAGTTTAAATCTCGCAAGCCCTCATTGGTCATTATGGATGTATGGCTTAAGGGTTCCGACATGGACGGTATAGAGCTGATGGACGTGTTTAAAAAAACTGATCCAGATATTCCAGTGATAATTATAAGTGGTCACGGCAGCGTTGAGACGGCAGTTTCGGCTATTCGCAAAGGGGCTTATGATTATATCGTCAAACCATTCCCAAGCGAGAAACTTTTGATCACAGCACAGCGGGCGCTGGAAACCGTGCAGTTACGGCAGGAAAATGCGGATCTCAAAGGCCGCTCCGTTTTGGAGGAAAGTTTAATCGGGCGCTCATCCGTTATTTGTCAGTTGCGGCAAAAAATAGACCGTATTGCACCCACAAATAGCCGTGTACTTATCTCGGGGCCGTCGGGGGCAGGTAAAGAATTGATCGCAAGATTACTACACGACAAATCCGACCGCTCTAATGGGCCATTCCGCGCCGTTAATGCTGCATCTATGGTGCCGGAACGGGTTGAGGAGGAGTTGTTCGGTGTGGAAGACGCGCACGGCAATGCGGTTAAAATCGGGCTGCTGGAGCGGGCGCACTTTGGTACACTTTATCTGGATGAAGTCGCGGATATGCCGCGCGAAACCCAAAGCAAGCTTCTGCGTTTGCTTGTCAATCAACGTTTTCATCGGGTTGGCGGGCAAAAAGATGTTCAGGTCGATGTGCGCGTTATAACGTCGACTTCGCGGGATTTGGAAAAAGAAACAAGACTGGGTCACTTCCGGGAAGATCTTTATCACCGCCTCAATGTTATGCCTTTAACCGCACCACCGCTTATGGATAGACGTGAAGATATACCGGAACTCGTCGAGTATTTTATCGACAGATTATCTGGATCCACGGGTTTGCCTGCCAGGAGTATTGGCGACGACGCTATGGCGGCACTCCAAGCCCATGATTGGCCCGGCAATGTCAGGCAGTTGAAAAACAATGTTGAGCGTTTGTTGATATTGGCTGGCGGTAAACCCGGGGAACCCATCACGCTTAAATCTCTTCCCGAAGAAGTATCTGTGGTTCGTCAGGCCACAAGCGCGCAAGATAGTGACCGGATTGTCTCCTTGCCGCTGCGCGATGCTCGTGAACATTTTGAGCGGGAGTATTTACAGGTGCAAATAGAACGTTTTGGCGGTAATATCTCGCGCACGGCAACATTTGTTGGTATGGAACGTTCGGCATTGCACCGTAAACTTAAGTCTTTGGGTATTAATTCATCCTCAAAACTTCCCGTCGTAACACTGTCTGACGCGCAAACGACTGAACGAGAGCAGGAGTAGGGCATGGATATTATTATTTGCGGCGCCGGACGGGTTGGTTACGGTATTGCTAGGCGTTTGTCGGCAGAAAATAACTCTGTGACCGTTGTCGATATTTCCGCCGAACTTGTGCAGAGTATATCTACAGAACTTGATGTACGCGGTATTGTTGGTCACGGGGCGCACCCCAGTATTTTGAAAAAAGCGGGCGCCGAGACGGCAGATATGATTATCGCTGTGACTTATTCCGACGAGGTCAATATGGTTGCGTGCCAGATATGCCATTCGTTATTTGGTACACCGATAAAGATTGCGCGGGTACGGGCGCAAGACTATCTTGAGGAAAAATGGCGCGATTTATATACACGCCAAAACATGCCGATTGATATTATCATCTCTCCGGAAATCGAAATTGGCAAAGCTATTTTGCGCCGCCTTAATACGCCTGGGGCATTTGATGTTGTGCCCTTTGCTAATGGTTTGGTACAGCTTATTGGTATTCAGGTCGATGAAGATTGCCCTATCACCAATATGCCTATCCATCAAATTAGGGAGTTATTCCCGAATTTGAAAGCTACTATTGTTGGCGTATTTCGCGACAAACAATTTTTTGCTCCAGACCCGGACGATCAATTGTCGGTGGGGGATAATGCATATTTCGTTGTCGATTCGGCACATGCAAGCCGTTTGCTTGACATTATTGGCACGAATGAAGAAAAAGCACGCCACGTAGTGATATTTGGCGGTGGCAATGTAGGTGCCTATGTAGCTCGTGAATTGGAAAAAGTATCCGGCGTGCGGGTACGCATTATTGAAGCCAATAAAGCCCGCGCAGAAAAAGCGGCGGAACAGCTAAAGCACACTGTTGTACTCTACGGTGATGCATTGAGTGCGGCCGTACAAGAGGAAGCTGGCGTTCGTGATGCCCAAGGTATTTTGTGTTTGACCAATGATGACAAGACAAACATTATTGCTGGGATTATGGCAAAGTCTATTGGTGATGGGCAGGTGTTTAGCCTTATCAACGATGTTTCCTTACTGGACATTCGCAGATCTTTGGACATTGATATGATCATTGATCCACGAGCAACAACGGTTTCGTCAATTCTGCGCCATGTTCGCAAGGGGCGTATCCTTGATGTATTCGCGTTGGAGGGCGGCTCGGCGGAAGTCATGGAGGGCGAGGTGCTTGATACATCGCCCTTATCTGGCAAAACGCTGGAAGAAGCTGATATTCCCGATGGGATTGTCATAGGTGCCGTTATCAGGAACGGGAATGTTATGCAGCCCACGCCGGATTTAACCATACAGACACGCGACCATGTGGTCTTGTTGGCTGATATTTCAGCCTTGACACATGTTGAACATTTGTTCCGTGTTAGTGCTGATTATTTTTAAGGTATCTCATGGCCTATTCGCGCATCTTTCTCTGGCTTGGATATGCGCTGGTTTCCTGTGCCGTATTGATGTTGCTTTCGGCACTCTGCGGATTGGTTTTTCGAGAGTTCGCCCAGGCAAGTCTGTTTTTTACACTGGCCTGTATTGTTGGTATTGTTGGTTTGATCATAGCGTTTATCGGACAGAATGCGCCGACCCATGAAAACACCCGCGATGCGTTGGTGTTTCTTGTTTTCTTTTGGCTTTTAGTGCCATTGATCGCTTGTTTGCCGTATTTGTCTTTGCCAGAGGTGCCAACATTTGCCGTAGCTTATTTTGAAGCGGCTTCGGCGACGACAACGACAGGTGCATCGGTGCTCAACCCAGACACGACCCCCAAATCGTTTTTATTGTGGCGGTCATTGTTGCAATGGAGCGGCGGGGTTATGGTCGCTACATTCGCCGTTGTTATCTTGGCCGCACTCAATCTCACGGGCATCGGGGAGCATAGATCGGCATTGTTTACCCTGCGCAAAGGCGAAATATTTTCAAGGCTTTTGGGCATAGGCCGGCTGATTGCCCTTTTATATACGTTGATTGCATTTATTTGCTTTTCCTTTTTAATCATTTCAGGAACACCAGCGTTTGAAGCATTGTGCTTGGCGTTAAGTGCAATATCCACAGGGGGGCTAGCACCAAGAAGCGGGCTTTTGGCGGATTATGTGTCGGGCTTTGGTGGTTTGGTGTTGGCGGTGACCTGTTTATTTGGCGCTGCTAATGTATCCGTGCTTTGGGATGTATTGCGGCGGCGCAATGCTATGGCTTTGCGGGAAGTCTTCCTCAATATTGAACACCGGGGCATTTTTGCCATTATCATTATTCTAATCGTGGCCGGTTTTTTGTCTACGGGTGCAGCGCATCTGTATACCGTCGTGGTTGAAGCGGCCTTTATGGCCAGTTCCACTGGATTTGATTATCATGTCATTGGCATTGATATGGTGCCTGCCGCATTGCTCATCGCATTGGTGTTAATTGGTGGGTCAGCCTTGTCAACGGCAGGAGGGTTGAAGATTATTCGCATGCTGCTTTTGTTTCGTCATTTGCGCACAGACCTTGACCGTATGAGCCATCCCTCAAGGGTGATGCCCGTGAAATTTCAAGGCCGTACCATTGACGACAAAGCGTTTTTATCTATCTGGATGTATTTCTTTGGTTATACATTGGTATTTGCTTTGGGGATTGCGGCACTGGGGGCGTCGGGCTTGGAATTCACGCAAGCCGTATCCGCCGCCGCGTCGGCTTTATCCAATACAGGGCCTTTATTGGCAGCGACTAATCCCGAAACATCTTATGGCGATATGAACGTTTTGTCCCTATCAGTCCTTACGGTTATAATGTTGGTTGGCCGTATAGAAGTTTTGGCGGTATTTGCCGTTGTTGCGCCGTCTTTTTGGCGAAATTAAAACTTCTAGGGTAAAAAATACGCAGTGCGCCAATATTGACTATTGCTATCTTGCAGGTGGTGGCATTAGGAAAGGGTATGGTGCGCAAAACAATACAAATACAATAGGGTAAAACATGGCCGGCGAGAAAAAACAAAACCTGCAAGATGCATTTTTAAATTCAGTGCGTAAATCCAAGACACCATTGACAATATTTTTAATGAACGGCGTTAAGCTTGGCGGGGTTGTTACTTGGTTTGACAATTTCTGCGTGCTTTTACGGCGTGATGGTCAAGTGCAAATGGTTTACAAACATGCCATATCAACAATTATGCCGTCCGAGCCAGTTTCCTTCTTCGATGCCGAGGCCGAAGCCGATGACGACTAGATATTTCCGCCTATGATAGAGATTGAATCTAGTCCGCAATTAGCACTGGTATTGCATCCAGTGCTGGGGCGTGAGGGCGCAGAACATGCTCGCCTTAAGCTAGAAGAAGCGGCACTTCTGGCCGATGCACTCGGTGTTGATGTACGCGATAGCCTAGCGGTTACCGTGCGTGATATTAAGGCGAATAACTATTTTGGTATCGGCAAAATAGACGAAGTATCTGCTCTTATTGCCGAGCATGACATTAATTTGGTTGTCGTTAACACGGCTCTCGCGCCTATTCAGCAACGTAATTTAGAGAAACTATGGGATGTGAAGGTCATTGACCGCACGGGCTTGATCCTGGAGATATTCGCACTACGTGCTGCCACCAAAGAGGGGCGGTTGCAGGTCGAACTGGCGCGGCTTGGCTATGAACGCTCGCGCCTTGTGCGGACATGGACGCATTTGGAGCGCCAAAGGGGCGGGCAGGGCTTAATGTCCGGGCCGGGCGAAACGCAAATCGAGTCTGATCGCCGGATGCTGGCCGACAAGATCGGAAAACTACAGCAAGATTTACGGCAAGTCCGCCGCACCCGTGCGCTTCAGCGCACCAAACGCAAACGCGCTCCCGAACGGGTAGTCGCACTTGTCGGGTATACCAATGCCGGTAAATCGTCGCTGTTTAACCGCTTGACCACAGGCGGTGTGCTCGAAAAAGACATGCTGTTCGCAACGCTCGACACCACACACAGGATTTTGCCATTACCCAGCGGCCAGAACGCCGTTATGTCCGACACGGTTGGCTTTATATCTGACCTACCGACCGACCTAGTAGATGCATTTCGTGCGACACTGGAAGAAGTCAAAGAAGCGGATTTGCTGATACATGTCCGCGATATGTCCGACCCGCTCAGCGAGCAACACAAGCTAGATGTCATGGAGATATTAGATTCCATAGAAGCCGGCCCCCATCATGAACAAGCCATGATCGAAGTCCTGAATAAAGTCGATTTAATCAGCGATGAGCTAAAAGCTTCTCTCACAGGAAATTCCAAGGGGAATACTAAACAAAAACAAAGCTCTTTCATGGTTTCCTGTACTAAAAAAATAGGGCTGGATACGCTTTTGGAGGGCATCGAAACCGAACTTTCCAAAGCAGACCATGTGGTTGATGTCGTCATAGAACCCAAAGATATGCAAGTCCGTGCATGGCTCCACCAACACGGAAATGTCCTAGACGAGACCATATTAGAGCAAGGCCAATGCAAAATGCGTGTCCGGCTGACGGAAGTAGACGCAGGAAAACTACACACCCACCATCCGCAGGTTTTCGTTTAGTGCATTTCTTTTAGGGTGCTTTTGCCTCCGTTAATTGCTGGGCAGCTTGGTCGAACGTATAAAGGCCTTTAAGTTTTATGCCTGCTTTTTCGGCAATGTACCTTGCCTTACGTGCAATCAAAGCATCGGAAAAATCTAAAGCTTTACCAGACTTTATTGGCGCAGCTTTGCGGTAGTCACTCAGTGCGCACCATACGGAATGGTCATCTTCAAAACATATATGTGAACGGCGGTGCAATATTCGTCCACTGTAGCGAGGGTATTGTGTCCTCGCGGGCGGCGTAAAAGTCGTCCACTTTAAGGTTTTTCTGTTTTAACGGGAGGACCGGGAGATTTTCACAGTGGA